>NZ_JBQEQB010000002.1:332354-409228 GCF_052046055.1 Pseudomonas sp. 22082 | reverse complement strand
TTTTTCTGGGCCGGCATTCCGGGCGTTTGGAAAAAGTGACCCGCCGTAAGGGCGGAACCCTAAGAAGCCGTTACCGCAGCAACGGATCTGCCCACAAAATTGACTAAATTCCCCAACCCATGCTCTCCTACACAACTTGTTACGGGTGCCCCTCACAGGGTGAAACGGGAAACCGGTGAATCATGTGCTTTACTCTAAAGCCATGTCAGTCCGGTGCTGCCCCCGCAACGGTAAGCGAGCGAAGCGTCAGATCCACTGTGCCCGCAGGCATGGGAAGGTGACGCTTGCAGGTCGGCAGACAGCCACCCCTCGTGAGCCCGGAGACCGGCCCGCAACACACAGTGCGCGATATCGCCACTGAACCTGACAAACCCGCGGTGGGCGGGCGCTGTTCGAACCTCTGCGTGCGCGGCCGCAGGGGTTTTCATGCGCTCTATTCACCCGCTGACATTCCAGAGGGAAGCGCCATGTCGATCATCAGCAGCACCGGCAGCAATTCGGACAAGATCTCCAGCACCACCACCCTGAGCCAACGCCTGACCGCCGCCGTCTGCGCGTCGATCCTCGGTGCGTGCCTGGTGTATTTCGCCGGTTTCTCGCACATCGAAGCGGTGCACAACGCTGCTCACGATACCCGCCACAGCGCTGCATTTCCGTGCCACTGAGACCTGACGACATGATCAAGCGTATTGCGCAGACCGCAGGTTTCACCGGCCTTCTGGCTGCCCTGCTCCTGACCTTGCTGCAAAGCTTCTGGGTATCACCGCTGATTCTGCAGGCCGAAACCTTCGAGAAAGCCGAACCGGTTGCCGAAGTTCACGAACACGCTGCCGGCACTGCCGCCCACACCCACGATGCCGAAGCCTGGGAGCCGGAAGACGGCTGGCAGCGCGTGGTGTCCACCACCGGCGGCAATCTGGTGGTTGCCGTGGGTTTTGCCCTGATGCTCGCGGGCCTGTATACCCTGCGTGCGCCGACCAAAACCTCGCAAGGCCTGCTCTGGGGCCTGGCCGGTTATGCGACTTTCGTGCTTGCACCGACCCTGGGCCTGCCACCTGAGCTGCCGGGCACCGCCGCCGCGGATCTGGCCTCGCGTCAGATGTGGTGGATCGGCACCGCCGCCTCCACCGCTGTCGGCCTGGCCTTGATCGTGTTCAGCCGTCACTGGCTGATGAAGATCCTCGGCGTGGCGATCCTTGCCGTGCCGCACGTGATCGGCGCGCCACAACCGGAAGTGCATTCGATGCTCGCTCCGGAAGCCCTCGAAGCTCAGTTCAAAATCGCTTCGCAGCTGACCAACGTCGCGTTCTGGTTGGCCCTGGGCCTGATCAGCGCGTGGTTGTTCCGCCGCAAAAGCGAAGGTCAGTACCAGGCATGACCGATGACAGCGCAGCGCCGACCTTCGTGGTCGGCCTGGGCTGCCAGCGCGGCTGCCCGGCCAGCACGCTGCGCGCCTTGCTTGATCAGGCATTACAGGCACATCGAATTGATCTGGAGAAGGTCAAGGCGCTGGCCAGCATCGACCTCAAGCGCGACGAACCTGGCCTGCAGGAACTCGCCGCCCAACTGGCGCTGCCATTGCTGTATTTCAGCAGCGAAGAACTGGTCAGTTATCAGCAACGACTGAGTCATCATTCACAGATTGCCTTCGAACGCACCGGTTGCTACGGCGTGGCGGAAAGTGCCGCGCTGGCGCTCGCCGAACAGTTGATCAGCGGCCCGGCAAAATTGCTGATACCCCGGCAAAAATACGCCCAGGCAACTCTGGCATTGGCCGGCGCGGCGTAAATTCCCGATAATTCACGCTTTCGATCATGAGCATTCCTCATCTGAAGCGCTTGTGAAGCACCGCCCTGCCCCTTTTTTACAGGATCCAACGATGACCGTTTACTTCATCGGCGCCGGCCCCGGCGACCCGGAATTGATCACTGTCAAAGGCCAGCGGCTGATCCGCAGTTGCCCGGTGATCATCTACGCAGGTTCGCTGGTGCCGACGGCGGTGCTGGAAGGTCATTGCGCGGAAACCGTGGTCAACAGCGCCGAACTGCACCTGGAACAGATCATCGACCTGATCAAGACCGCCCATGCCAAGGGCCAGGACGTCGCTCGGGTACATTCGGGAGATCCGAGCCTGTATGGCGCCATTGGCGAGCAGATTCGTTATTTGCGTGAGCTGGATATTCCGTTCGAGATCATTCCCGGCGTGACCGCCACCGCCGCGTGCGCCGCGCTGTTGGGCGCTGAACTGACCCTGCCGGACATCTCGCAAAGCGTGATTTTGACCCGATATGCGGACAAGACCGCAATGCCGGTTGGCGAAGAGCTCGGCAGTCTGGCGCAGCACGGGGCGACCATGGCGATTCATCTGGGGGTCAATCATCTGGAGAAAATCCTGGCTGAGCTGCTGCCGCATTACGGCGCGGATTGCCCGATTGCGGTGATTCACCGGGCGACGTGGCCGGATCAGGACTGGGCGGTCGGGACGCTGGAGGATATTGCCGCGAAGGTTGCCGCCAAGGGGTTTCGGCGTACGGCGTTGATTCTGGTTGGGCGGGTGTTGGGTAGCGATCACTTTAGCGAGTCGTCGCTGTATCGCGCGGGGCATGCACATCTTTACCGCCCATGACGGCCCTTTCGCGAGCAAGTCCGCTCCCACATTCGATCGCATTCCAAATGTGGGAGCGGACTTGCTCGCGAAGGCTTCATTGAATCTCACGCATAAAAAAACGGCGCTCACGGGGCGCCGTTTTTTCATGCCGCAGCGAACACCTTAGTAGTAGGCGTTTTCTTTCTGCGTGTGGTCGGTCACGTCGCGAACGCCCTTGAGCTCCGGAATACGCTCGAGCAAGGTGCGCTCGATGCCTTCCTTCAGGGTCACGTCCGCCTGGCCGCAGCCTTGGCAACCGCCGCCGAACTGCAACACGGCAATGCCGTCTTCCACCACATCGATCAGGCTGACCTGACCGCCGTGGCTGGCCAGCCCCGGGTTGATTTCGGTTTGCAGGTAATAGTTGATGCGCTCGTTGATCGGGCTGTCGGCGTTGACCATCGGGACTTTGGCGTTTGGCGCCTTGATGGTCAGCTGGCCGCCCATGCGGTCGGTGGCGTAGTCGACGACGGCATCATCGAGGAACGCTTCGCTGAACGAGTCGATGTAAGCGGTGAAGCTTTTCAGCCCAAGCGCCGTATCTTCAGGTTTCTCTTCGCCCGGCTTGCAGTAGGCAATGCAGGTTTCGGCGTACTGGGTGCCAGGCTGGGTGATGAAAACGCGGATGCCGATGCCCGGGGTGTTCTGCTTGGAGAGCAGATCGGCCAGGTAATCATGGGCGGCGTCGGTAATGGTAATAGCGGTCATGGAGACTCCTCGCAGGCTTGAGGCGGAGTTTACGCCAATCGGCGCGCGGCACAAAGTCCTAGTATTTACGTAGGAATAGTTCGCAAATCGGCTAGGCGCCAGGTTCGCCGTCAATCCGCGCTTTAAGCCACTGATAACTGCGTTTTTCCACCCATTCGTAGCTCAGCCAGGAACCGATACCGATGGCCAGCGCACAGACAACAAACATCAAATACGGGTTGATCCCATAGCGTCGGGCCAGATAACCGCCGGCCGACAGCACCAGCACATGCATCAGATACACCGAGTACGAACAGTCGCCCAGCAGTTTGAGCAGCCTGTTGCGCTCGACGTAGCGCTCCAGCGCCATGCTGGCCATGACCAGCACCGCACTGGGCACGCCCCAATTCAGCAACCGGGGATCGGGCGGCAAGTAATAGATCGCCAGCAACGCCGCCCCGATCCCCAGCAACGGCAGCCAGAGCGCCGGTCCGATCCAGCCGCGGCGATAGAACATGCCGATACTGATCCCGAGCAGGAACTCATAAACGATGTCCGAGCGATAGAACTCGCTGACCCAGCCAAACCCGGTCCAGGCCTGGCACACCGCAAACAGCAGCGCCGCGACCACCAGCAAGCGCACTTGCAACCGAAACAACAGCGCCCAGGCGAACAACACGTAAAACAGCATCTCGTAATTCAGGGTCCAGCCGACATTCAGGGTCGGGTAGATCCCGTAGCCGCCGGGGTTTTCGGTCGGGATAAACAGCAACGACAGCAGCAAATGACTCCAGTCCAACGTCTGATCCGGCAGCAACGGCCGGGCGAATACCACCAACAAAGCCATCAGCACGGTGTAGAGCCAATACGCCGGGACAATCCGGAACAGTCGATACAGCAGAAACCGCGCGGGCGGCAGCGCCTTGCCTTCGGTGGACAGGAAAATCACCAGCCCGCTGATCACGAAAAAGATATCGACGCCCACCGCGCCTTTGTCGATGAACAGCTGACCTATCGGCCCGCGCGCCTCGAAGTCGAAGAAAATCTGCATGAAGTGATGGCAGACCACCGCCCATGCGGCGAGCGCTCGCAGGGCCTGCACTGAAATCAACATCAATGGCGCTCCCGATCCCGTACTTCACAGGATTGGGACAACCGCCATCGCTCAAACGATCAAAGATTCTCGTACCGGTTCATGTCCAGCACGCCCTCTTCCACCGGCTCGGTTTCGTGGATGTACTGGCTCAAATCGTGGAAATAGAACCAGAACTGCGGATGACTGCGGCGAATCCCCCAGCGCTCGACGACTTTCTCGAACTGCGCCGCGTCCTTTGCCCCTTCCATCGCATCGACAAACGCCGGCACCTGGTCTGCCGGAACGTTGAACATGAAATTCGGGTAGCTGCTGAGCACGCCCGGGTAGATCGTCAGCGTGTCCAGCCCCGGTTGATAGCGCAGCGATTCGCCGAGCAGGAACGCCACGTTGCTGTGGGCGCGGTTGCGCAGCAGGCTGTAGACCTCGCGCTTGCCGCTGCGGGTTTCAACCCGGAGCATGGTGGCTTCCGGCAATTGATCGATCACTTTCAGGCCCGCCGCCGGGCGCGAAGTCAGGCGACTCAGCGCCTGTTCGGCGTTTTGCAGCGCCGGGTCGATGTTCGGGCGCGAGCAGTAGGCGTCTTCGCAACGGTTGATCGGATCCGGACGCGCGTTGAGATCGCCGTAGCGCGCCAGCAATTGCATGGCGAAATCGCGTTTCGGGTCTTTCTCGTCGAGTTTCAGCGCGGTCGGCTTGTCATCGTCTATGGCTTCGTAATCGAGCCACATCTTGAACTGGCCGCTGCTCTGGTACCAATCGTCGAGGTAGCCTTCGCGGGAATCGGCGGGCATCAGGCGCAGGAAGTTCTGTTCGGCGCCGTTGCGGATCAGGTCGAAATACAAGCGCGTTTGCGCCTGATGGGAGACGTTGCCAAACACATCGAAATTCACTGCCAACTGGTAATAGGTGCGTTCCAGCAGCGGATAGTCGAACAGCCACAGGGTCTGCGGTACTTCGCCGATCAGGCCCTTGGTCACCGAAGCACTGTCGAAGTGGCGGAAGATGCTGAGCAAGGCGTTGTCGTTGCCGGCCCACAGGGTCGACCAGCTCGGCGCCGGCAGATCCGCATAGCTGTCACGGCGCAGGGCTTCATATTGGTTTCGCTTGTTGCGGTAGTTGTGCCACAGGCTCAGGACACTGCCGACATCGTCGTTCTGCCCCGGCATGGCCAGCAACGGCGTGGCCTGGCCGCGATAGTTCGGGTCGGTGATGTACAGGTCGTGTTCCGGGGCCTGGAACAGCGCCCAGAAGTTGTCGCGGATCACGTCGGTTGCGATCTGCCCACGGCACACCGGGCCACGAATGAAGGTGCGCACGAAGTATTCGGCATTATCGAGCATGAACTGATAACGCGCCTGCGCCGGGATCGCCTCGAAGGTCGCGAACGGGTTGGCCCGGCTCTGCGGCCCGTAACCCGGTAAGGCATTGACCTGCCAGTTGCCGTTGTAGAACAGGCTTTTGACCCGCGCCATCTTCGCCGCGCTCAGCGGATAAGTGATGTGGGTCTTGTGCACGATCACGCCCTGCACCGGCCACAGGCGGTAATACACCTGAGTACCCGGATCGTCGTTCGGGCGACGGGTGGCGATCAGATCGATTGGTTGCCCGGTCGGCGTGCGCGAGCGCACCCACTGGAAGTAATGCCCCGGCTCGCCGTCCTTGAAATAGATATGCGCCAGGAACCAGTGCTCGAACAGCCAGCGCCCGACCAGACTTTCCCGCGCGCCAGGCTGGTTGAGCAGATTTTCCCACTGGACGATCTGCATCGCTTCCTTGGCGCTTGGCGCCAGGCCTTGCTCATCGATCGGTGCGCCGGAAGCGAGCCAACGTTGCAGTGTCTGATATTGCTGATCGGTCAGCCCGGTCACCGCCAGCGGCATGCCCTCTTTCGGATGGGCGCCGGCATAGCCTTCGAACTCGGCGGGCATCGCGCACAGGTTTTCGCGGTTGAGCCCCAGCACAATGTCTTGCGGCAGTTTGGCGTTGGGGGTCAGCGGCGTTTTGTGTCCCAGCTCCAACATGCGCGCCATCAGTGCGGCCTGGCTGCCCTGGGCGTCGAGCACCGAGTAGAAGTCTTTCTGCTGCCAGGCCCGTTTGCCGAAGGCGTCATAGAACAGCCGCGTGGTCGGCGCCGCCTGGGTGCGTTCGCCATCGTAGACCGGCATCTTGCTCGCGCCCCGCGCTGCGCCTTCACCGCTGCCCAGGTTGAGCTGACAGGCAGAGTCGTAGCACGCATGGCAGGCCACGCACTTTTCGGTGAAGATCGGCTGGATGTCTCGGGTGTAGGAAATAGAAGAAGAAATAGCGGGACTTTGCGCCGCCGCGCCAAAGCTTAAAAACAGCAATGCAATGCTGATGACGCGGTACGACATGTCCCTGACCCTGATCCTGAAGAAAAACGCCGCGATTCTACCGTTATGACGCTCGTACCAACATGAGCGATATTCATGCAAAAGCGTCACATGCTCTAAAACCGCACAGGTTTGTTATGATCCCGGCCCTTCGTCATGGTCTTTTTCGAGTAGCCCCAATGTCCGATCGCAGCGTCCGCCTTCAAGCTCTCAAGCAAGCTCTCAAAGAGCGCATCCTGATTCTCGACGGCGGCATGGGCACGATGATCCAGAGCTACAAGCTCGAAGAGCAGGATTATCGCGGCAAACGCTTTGCCGACTGGCCGAGCGACGTCAAGGGCAACAACGATCTGTTGGTGCTGACCCGCCCGGACGTGATCGGCGGCATCGAGAAAGCCTACCTGGACGCCGGCGCCGACATCCTCGAGACCAACACCTTCAACGCCACGCAGATTTCCATGGCCGACTACGGCATGGAAGAACTGGTCTACGAACTCAACGTAGAAGGCGCCCGTCTGGCGCGCAAGGTCGCCGACGCGAAAACCCTCGAGACCCCGGACAAGCCGCGTTTCGTCGCCGGCGTTCTGGGCCCGACCAGCCGTACCTGCTCGCTGTCGCCGGACGTCAACAACCCAGGCTATCGCAACGTCACCTTCGATGAGCTGGTGGAAAACTACACCGAGGCCACCAAAGGCCTGATCGAGGGCGGCGCCGACCTGATCCTGATCGAAACCATCTTCGACACCCTCAACGCCAAAGCCGCGATCTTCGCCGTGCAAGGCGTGTTCGAAGAACTGGGCTTCGAATTGCCGATCATGATTTCCGGCACCATCACCGACGCCTCCGGCCGTACCCTGTCGGGCCAGACCACCGAAGCGTTCTGGAACTCCGTGGCCCACGCCAAACCGATTTCGGTCGGTCTGAACTGCGCCCTCGGTGCCCGCGAATTGCGTCCGTATCTGGAAGAGCTGTCGGACAAGGCCAGCACCCACGTTTCGGCGCACCCGAACGCCGGCCTGCCGAACGAGTTCGGCGAGTACGACGAACTGCCGGTGGACACCGCCAAGGTCATCGAAGAATTCGCCCAGAGTGGTTTCCTCAACATCGTCGGCGGTTGCTGCGGCACCACCCCGGGCCACATCGAAGCCATCGCCAAAGCCGTTGCCGGCTACGCGCCGCGGCAGATTCCGGACATTCCCAAGGCTTGCCGCCTCTCAGGCCTGGAGCCGTTCACCATCGATCGCAGCTCGTTGTTCGTCAACGTCGGCGAGCGGACCAATATCACCGGCTCCGCGAAGTTCGCCCGCCTGATCCGTGAAGACAACTACACTGAAGCCCTGGAAGTCGCCCTGCAGCAGGTCGAGGCCGGCGCCCAGGTGATCGACATCAACATGGACGAAGGGATGCTCGATTCGAAGAAGGCCATGGTGACCTTCCTCAATCTGATTGCCGGCGAGCCGGACATTTCCCGCGTGCCGATCATGATTGACTCCTCGAAATGGGACGTGATCGAAGCCGGCCTCAAATGCATCCAGGGCAAGGGCATCGTCAACTCGATCAGCATGAAAGAAGGCGTCGAGCAGTTCATCCACCACGCCAAACTGTGCAAGCGCTACGGCGCCGCCGTGGTGGTGATGGCGTTCGACGAAGCGGGCCAGGCCGACACCGAAGCGCGCAAGAAAGAGATCTGCAAACGCTCCTACGACATTCTGGTCAACGAAGTCGGCTTCCCGCCGGAAGACATCATCTTCGACCCGAACATCTTCGCCGTGGCCACCGGCATCGAAGAACACAACAACTACGCTGTGGACTTCATCAACGCCTGTGCCTACATCCGTGACGAGTTGCCGTATGCCCTGAGTTCCGGCGGCGTGTCCAACGTGTCGTTCTCGTTCCGCGGCAACAACCCGGTGCGCGAGGCGATCCACTCGGTGTTCCTGCTGTACGCCATCCGCGCCGGCCTGACCATGGGCATCGTCAACGCCGGTCAGCTGGAGATTTACGACCAGATCCCGCAGGAGCTGCGCGACGCCGTTGAAGACGTGATCCTCAACCGCACCCCGGAAGGCACCGACGCCCTCCTCGCCATCGCCGACAAGTACAAGGGCGACGGCAGCGTCAAGGAAGCCGAGACCGAAGAGTGGCGCGGCTGGGACGTCAACAAGCGTCTTGAGCATGCGCTGGTCAAGGGCATCACCACCCACATCGTCGAAGACACCGAAGAGTCCCGTCAGTCCTTCGCCCGCCCGATCGAAGTGATCGAAGGCCCGTTGATGTCCGGCATGAACATCGTCGGCGACCTGTTCGGCGCCGGCAAAATGTTCCTGCCCCAGGTGGTGAAATCCGCCCGCGTGATGAAACAGGCTGTGGCGCACCTGATTCCGTTCATCGAACTGGAAAAGGGCGACAAGCCGGAAGCCAAGGGCAAGATCCTGATGGCCACGGTAAAAGGCGACGTACACGACATCGGCAAGAACATCGTCGGCGTGGTACTCGGTTGCAACGGCTATGACATCGTCGACCTCGGCGTGATGGTGCCGGCCGAGAAAATTCTGCAGGTGGCCAGGGAGCAGAAGTGCGACATCATCGGCCTGTCCGGCCTGATCACCCCGTCGCTGGATGAAATGGTCCACGTGGCCCGCGAGATGCAGCGCCAGGACTTCCACCTGCCGCTGATGATCGGCGGCGCGACCACCTCCAAGGCGCACACGGCGGTGAAGATCGAGCCCAAGTACAGCAACGACGCGGTGGTCTACGTGACCGACGCCTCCCGCGCCGTGGGCGTGGCGACGCAGTTGCTGTCCAAGGAACTGAAGGCCGGCTTCGTCCAGAAGACCCGCGAAGAGTACATCGACGTCCGCGAGCGCACCGCCAACCGCAGCGCCCGTACCGAGCGTCTGAGCTACGCCGCCGCGATCGCCAAGAAACCGCAGTTCGACTGGGCCACCTACACGCCGGTCAAACCGACCTTCACCGGCACCCGCGTGCTGGACAATATCGACCTCAACGTCCTGGCCGAGTACATCGACTGGACGCCGTTCTTCATCTCCTGGGATCTGGCCGGCAAGTTCCCGCGCATCCTCGAAGACGAAGTGGTCGGTGAAGCGGCGACCTCGCTGTACAAGGACGCCCGCGAGATGCTGACCAAGCTGATCGACGAGAAATTGATCAGCGCCCGTGCAGTGTTCGGCTTCTGGCCGGCCAATCAGGTGCACGATGACGATATCGAGTTGTACGGCGATGACGGCAAGCCAATGGCCCGCCTGCATCACCTGCGCCAGCAGATCATCAAGACCGACGGCAAACCGAACTTCTCCCTGGCCGACTTCGTCGCGCCGAAGGACAGCGAAGTGACCGACTATGTCGGTGGTTTTATCACCACCGCCGGCATCGGTGCCGAAGAAGTGGCCAAGGCTTATCAGGACGCTGGCGACGATTACAACTCGATCATGGTCAAGGCCCTGGCCGACCGTCTGGCCGAGGCCTGCGCCGAGTGGCTGCACCAGCAGGTGCGCAAGGAGCACTGGGGTTACGCCAAGGATGAAGCTCTCGACAACGAGGCGCTGATCAAAGAGCAGTACTCCGGCATCCGCCCTGCTCCCGGCTACCCCGCCTGCCCGGATCACACCGAGAAGGCCACGCTGTTCGCCCTGCTCGACCCTGAGGCCCAGGAAATGCGCGCCGGTCGCAGCGGCGTGTTCCTCACCGAGCACTACGCGATGTTCCCGGCGGCAGCGGTCAGCGGCTGGTACTTCGCCCATCCGCAGGCGCAGTACTTCGCCGTGGGCAAGGTCGACAAGGATCAGGTGCAGAGCTACACCTCGCGCAAAGGCCAGGAACTGAGCCTGACCGAACGCTGGCTGGCGCCGAATCTGGGTTACGACAACTGATCCCGCTTCACGCGACGACACCCTGTGGGAGCCTGTTGGCTCCCACAGTTATTTCTGCGGCCTGAAAACGGTTGGCTATGCTTGTCTGACACACACGGCAGACGGGGGATTTATGGACGATCCAGTCGACAACAAGCCACCGACGTTCTGGCAGATGCTGCATAGCGTCATGGCGGCGGCGTTCGGGGTGCAGAGCGGCAAGAACCGGGCGAGGGACTTCACCCACGGCAAGCCCAGCCATTTCATCTTCTTGGGTATCGCGTTCACGGCGGTATTCGCCCTGACGCTGTTTGGCATTGTGCAACTGGTGGTGCATCTGGCGGGCGTCTGACGGCCCTAGTGCATCAGGGTCTGCAGATTGAACGGGTAGCGATACGAAACCGGGCGCCCTTTCGCCGAGAGCTTGCGAAATTGCACGCCGTAGTCCGGTGAGGCACCCATTGCAAGGATTCGGCGGGCATGATCCCTGTCGATCAGTTGCAGCAACGGAATCTGCCGATCCCGGCCGCCATACTGATTCAGATCGACGCCTTGCGCGTGATCATGCAGCTCGACCAGTGCCCAGCCACCCAAGGTGAAATGCCCGCCGAGCAACGCGCTCAGGCGTCCGTCGACCACCGCCTGCAAAGCTTCGGGCGAGGTGTTGACCGCGCTGAACAGCACGTCCTTGCCCGGCACCTTGCCGGCCTCGGACGCAGCACGCATCGCACCGAAGGCCATTTCATCATTGGCTGCCCATACCAATGAAACGTTGGGATAGCGGACCAGCAACTGCTTCGCCTGCTCGTAAGCCCGTTGCTGGGTCCAGCCGCCATAGACCAATTGCCGCAAACGTACCTGCGGATTCTCCGCCAGGGCCCGCTGCATGCCCTTTTCGCGCAATTGCGCCGATGGCGTGATCTTGAGGCCGGAAAACGCCAGCAGATCGATGCTTTCACCGGGCGCCACGGGCGGATGCAGGCGAATCAGCTCCTTCATCATCAGGTAGCCGCCCTCCTCGTCGTTGGGCACCAGGCTGCCGATGCGATCCGCGCCCTCTGTCACCAGTGCCTGCTGGTTGGACGTCAGTCCCGAGTTGACAATAAAAAGCTTCACACCACTGCCGTTGGCCAAGCGCAGAATCTGCGGTGCCACGTACTGTTCGTTGACGAACACCAGATAATCCGGGCGCTCAGGCCCCTGCAGGGCCAGTCGCGCTTGCGCCAGGGTCAGTTCCGGCTGGCGCTGGGCATAAAGGATGCGCAGGTCGATCCCCAGATCCCGGGCGGCAGCCTGCATGAATTGCGAGTAGCTGACCCAAAATGCTTCCTGCGTCGAGCCCGGATTCAGGAACAGCACCGACTCCGCACGCGCGCAGGTACCGAAAACCGCGCCGAACAGCAGCAGGCTGAGGTGAAGAAGCTTGAACATGAATCATCCGGGCCCAAGGAAAAATGGCCGCGCATTATAGCCATTGATCACCTGGCCTTTGGCGCTTGATCCCGCCTTTTGTCCGACAATCGTCGCAAGCGGGGCCCGGACGAGTCGTTTTACTGATGGCTGACCCAGAATACCGCCGTTCCAACGACCAGAATGATCAGGAACAGAATCGCCCAGGCATCGACGCTGCTATCGCTTTTCCTTGCTTTGGTTGGGTTGCTCATTGCATCGCCTCTTGTCGGTTTTATCGGTGATTGCAGAAAGACTCGACCACAGTTAAGACGATGATTGTCCGCACGACAAATGTGGTTTAGTTGACAGTGATTCTTGTTAGGCGATTTGGTTCTTTACATATACTCAAACATCACTTTTGCGCATAACTGCAAACGGGTATATTGCCCCGGCTCCGTCAGGGAGTGCGCGGCCGTGCGCGCAGAATTGCAGAGGAACCATCGGACTCCAGCAAGCGAAAACGCAGCGTTTTCCGAGTGGCCAAAGCCTGAGAACAGGACTTATATGTACGTATACGACGAGTACGATCAGCGGATCATCGAGGACCGCGTCAAGCAGTTCCGTGATCAGACCCGACGCTATCTGGCAGGTGAGCTGAGCGAAGAAGAATTCCGCCCCCTGCGCCTGCAGAATGGCCTGTACATCCAGCGTTTCGCGCCGATGTTGCGAGTGGCGGTGCCTTACGGCCAACTGACCTCGCGTCAGGTGCGCATGATGGCCAAGATCGCCCGCGACTATGACAAGGGCTACGCCCACATCAGTACGCGGCAGAACGTGCAGTTCAACTGGCCGGCGGTCGAAGACATCCCGGACATCCTCGCCGAACTGGCCACTGTGCAGATGCACGCCATCCAGACCAGCGGCAACTGCCTGCGCAACGTCACTACCGACCAGTTCGCCGGTGTTGCAGCCGACGAGTTGATCGACCCGCGTCCGTGGTGCGAAATCGTTCGTCAGTGGACCACGTTCCACCCGGAATTCGCTTACCTGCCACGCAAGTTCAAGATCGCCGTCAACGGTTCGACCTCCGACCGTGCGGCCATCGAAGTCCACGACATCGGCCTTGAGCCGGTACACAACGCTGCCGGTGAACTCGGTTTCCGTGTGCTGGTCGGCGGTGGTCTGGGTCGTACCCCGGTGGTCGGTGCGTTCATCAACGAGTTCCTGCCATGGCAGGACCTGTTGAGCTACCTCGACGCGATCCTGCGGGTGTACAACCGCTACGGCCGTCGTGACAACAAATACAAGGCGCGGATCAAGATCCTCGTCAAGGCGCTGACGCCGGAAGTCTTCGCTCAGAAAGTCGATGCCGAAATGGAACACCTGCGCGGCGGCCAGACCACACTGACCGAAGCCGAAGTGCATCGTGTGGCCAAACACTTCGTCGACCCGGACTACAAGGCGCTGGAAAACCAGACCGCCGAACTGGCCGCCCTCGACAAAGAGCATCCGGGCTTCGCCCGCTGGCGCACCCGCAATACCCTGGCACACAAGAAGCCGGGCTATGTGGCCGTGACCCTGTCCCTGAAGCCGACCGGCGTTGCACCGGGTGACATCACCGACAAGCAGCTCGACGCCCTCGCCGACCTGGCCGACCGCTACAGCTTCGGTCAACTGCGCACTTCCCACGAGCAGAACATCATTCTGGCCGACGTCGAGCAGAGCCAGCTGTTCACCCTGTGGGGCGAGCTGCGCGAGCAAGGTTTCGCCACGCCGAACATCGGCCTGCTGACCGACATCATCTGCTGCCCTGGCGGTGATTTCTGCTCCCTGGCCAATGCCAAGTCGATCCCGATCGCCGAATCGATCCAGCGCCGCTTCGACGACCTGGACTACCTGTTCGACATCGGTGAACTGGACCTGAACATCTCCGGCTGCATGAACGCCTGCGGTCACCACCACGTCGGCCACATCGGCATCCTCGGTGTGGACAAGAAAGGTGAAGAGTTCTACCAGGTTTCCCTCGGCGGCAGTGCCAGCCGAGACGCCAGCCTGGGCAAGATCCTCGGCCCTTCCTTCGCCCAGGAAGACATGCCGGACGTGATCTCCAAACTGATCGACGTGTACGTGGAACAGCGCACCGAAGACGAGCGTTTCATCGACACCTACCAGCGTATTGGCATCGACCTCTTCAAGGAACGCGTCTATGCAGCGAATCATTAAGAACAACGAGGTCGTCGACGAAACCTGGCACCTGCTGCCCAAGGATTTCAACATCGACGAAATCAGCAACTGCGACGACCTGATCGTCCCGCTGCAGCTGTGGCGTGAACACGCCCGCATGCTCAAGGCCCGCGATGGCGGTCTGGGTGTGTGGCTGGATGCCGACGAAGAAGCCGAAGAAATCGGTGACGACGTGAACGAGTTCCAGGTGATTGCCCTGAACTTCCCGGCGTTCACCGATGGCCGCAACTACTCCAACGCCCGCCTGCTGCGTGACCGCTACGGTTTCAAAGGTGAACTGCGGGCGATTGGTGATGTGCTGCGCGACCAGTTGTTCTACATGCGCCGTTGCGGTTTCGATGCCTTCGCCCTGCGCGCGGACAAAGACCCGTACGACGCCCTTGAAAGCCTCAAGGACTTTTCGGTGACCTATCAGGCCGCCACTGACGAACCGCTGCCGCTGTTCCGTCGCCGCTGACCGCCTGCCCCGGGCCCTTGTCGAAGGGCCCGGGGCCTCTGTTCAGTCCTATTTCGTTCCTAATCTGTTGTGGCCGGCAATGGCAGCCCTGGATGGCGTGCCAATGCCGCATTGGTCAGTTGCTTGCGCAACTCCAGGCTTTCATTTCTGAAGTTGTCGTAGATTGTCGTCATTTGCTGTGCGGCGGCTTCGCGAGACAGATTGGCCTGAGACTCCAGCAGGGAAAAAGCCCGCGCACAGCGATCCAGAATCTCGGCAAATACGTCCTGACGACTCGTCCACAAATACTCGGCCCAGAATTCCTGCCGGCTGATCGAGTTTGCCAATTGCGCAGTATTTTCGGCCTTGACCACCTTTTGATAGGCTTCATCGATCTGCTCATCGCTGACCTCGACGTCCAGCCGCACATTCAGCTCAGTCGGTTGCGCAGGCAGCTCCAGCCGCTCTGCCAATCGCACCCGGTAAATCAGGTTGATATCCAGAGCCTGGCGCAAGGTCAGCGATTCCGTTCTGGCGCGACGCGCCGTTTCCAGGACAACCTGTTTTTCAAGCTCCTGCAATCGAAACAGTCCACGCAACAGACGAATCAGATCACCCTCGAGCGCCTGACTGCCGGTGCGAGCCGCTACCAAAGCCCTGAAGCACAGAACCCTGACCTCCAGATCGCTAAATAACGCAGTGGCATTGGCAGTACTTACACGCCCTTCTCTGGCCATCCGAAACAGCACACGGCGCAGCCTGTCGTTTTCACAGGCAGCCTCCAGTACGTTCCAGACCCGCTGCCCAAGCTGGGTGCGGGCGCGGAAATAATCGGCCGTCCCGCGCAATTGCATGAGCATCTCGAAAAAGGCCCGGGAATCGGGATCAGCCGACAGCGATAACAGGACCTCCTGCGCCCGCGCAATCTGCGTCCTCGGCAACCCGCTGACCCACCCGGCACCCTGCATATCGACAGCCGGTCGTACCGTAGCGAGGTAGTCAGGGGTGATCACACCCAGGCTGATACCTTGCACTCGCTGATAATCGGCAAGGGCCTGAAGGCTGGCCACGGACAGCGGGTTGCCGTCGATATGGGTGCCTCGATTGAGCACGGCGCGCGCCTTGAACACAGAATCCGGAATCTCGACGATTTTGTTGTTGCGCAGATCCAGGGTTTCAAGGTGCGTGAGCGTGTCGATGTCCGCCGGCCACTGGGTGATTCCCGTGTGGTGCAGATCCAGGTGGCGCAAATTGCGCATCCCTGCCAACGCGGGCACTTGGCCCAGGTCTGGATTCAGACTCAGGTTCAACGAGTGCAGGTGTGTTTTGCTACCCAGCTCCTGCGCTGCTCGTTCGCTCAGGCGAATTTCGTTGTTACTCAGATCCAGTTCTGTGAGTCCCGACATGTCCGCAACGACCTGAGGGATGCGGGTCAGTTCGTTTCCTGAAAGGTTCAGCGCTCGCAGCCGGGTAAAGTTGCGCAGAAATGCATTCAGTCCTGAACTCGCCCCCACACCACTCATCTGCAACGCCGTCACATGGGTGAAATCACCGACGACCACCGGCAGATTTCCCAGCGGGACCGCATCGAAAACAAGGTTGTAAAAGTTCTCACCGGAAGGTGCGGGCGCCTGGTTTTCCTTGCGCCACGCACGCAGGATCGCCTGCGCCGCCCGCCTCTTGTTATCGGCAGGAACCCTCAGCCTCCTACCATCGCCGTCGTGATACCACGTTTCGCGATGAACCCATCGCTCAAGCGTGTCGAGGATTGTTTGGTATTCCTGACGCATGTCCTCAAGCTTTCGAATGGCCAGCACTTCGTCAGTCCCAAGCGTCGACACAAAGCGTTCAATCTGCGCCGTTGAATGCGCGGGATACAGCCGTCGGGCACGGCGCATCAACACTGACGATCGATGCGGCATCGGATGAGTGGACGACCCTGCCCGCACAACCGATTGTTCGATTTGCCGGTCCGCCAACCCCATGGGAGACCGATAATCGGCATGCGGAGCTTCCATTCCCAGCACCCTGGCGTAGGCCACACGTCGCTGCAGTGCCAACGTGGTTATTTTTTCTCTCAGGCCCGTGCCATCCGGATCCGCATCGACGCCAATGGCTTTACGGCTGTGTGACGGAAGGCTTTGCCACAATGCCTGGAAAAAATTCGTCCGGGTACGCCCCGGCTGCCTGGAAACGACGGCATGGCTCGAATCCAGGCCCTGATAGCGTTCAGGGTAAGCCTCGAGCAACGCCTGATGTTCAGCGCCGTCAGCACCGATCGTGGCTCGTTGATCGGCAAATACACCCCAATCCAGTATTTCGATAAACACATCACCAGGCCAACCTGGCAAGTGCGTCAAGGTGTCGAGTATCAACATATCCGCATCGCGCCCGCTGGCGGCGTCCAGATACAACGCCTCATAGGCGCGGTTCAGACGCAGGATCTGCTGATATCGCCGTGCTTCTTCTGCCAGACGCAGCGGAACGGTACCTGCGTCAAGCTGCGCCCATTCATGCGCATCGGCATGATGCGCCAACTCGTCGGCGACGCTTGCCGACAACCCCGGAAAGGCCTTGACGATCGGCTCGCTCCTGGAAAGTTCGCAGACGTCCGCGCGCCGAAACAGTCGATCCATCATTGCCATGCGCATGCGGGGCGCCAGCCCGGCAATGTGCATCCCGAGCAGCGCGCTCTGATTGTTGGGCTCTACGGTGGCGGAACCCAGCAGATGCGAACGCTCACTGTCACTGAGCGCTGCCAGCAACGGCGGATAAAACCGGCCGTCGCGCATCAGATCTTCATTGATTTTTACCTCGCGGGTGCCTTTGGTCCCACCGTATCGGGTCACTTCGTTGGCCATGATATCCGTCACGCTGATTGCCAGATCCCGCGGCCAGCGGCCCCTTGCTGTCAGCAAGTACAGCTGCAGATCGGCATCGGCCAGCGGCGCGGAGGCAGCAACGGCCATCTGGTCCATGAACCGGGTGACACCGATATCCGCACGAAAGCGCCTGACCGAATCTGTCAGGATCGCCATGGGCTTGCCACGCTCGACAAACAGCCGGCGCATGGCGGCTTCGTCGATCCCGGTTGCGGCGATGATTTGTTCGGCACGAGTGTCCGAAATCTGTTCTTCACGAAAGCCCAGCCGACGGAACAGCGTCAGCGCATTCCACTCGTGAGGCAGCTCCGAGTCATGCCGCCAGGCGCCCGCACCATTGGACTCAAGCAATGGCGAATAACGTTTGGGCAATGTGGGATTATGCACCTCCCACAGACTGGTGCCGCTCAACGGACGCACCGCGTAAGCATCGGGCCCCAAGGGCAGATAACCGTCCTTGCCGCGCCAGACCAGACCTTGTGCATCGGTCGACATACTGCTCGGCATCGACTCCTGCTGGCGGTAAGCGCTCATGTCTGGATTCCACAACCGTTGCGACAGGTCGTCAGCCACCGGTACACGCTCAAGGCCCTTGATGAAATTCGACGAGCGCACGGTTTTAAAGGCTTTTCCCACCGCTACGCCGCCGGTGGCGAACCCCGCCATCAGGATCAGGTTTTCAAGCGTGTCAAACAGGCAGTCGGCGGCATGTTCCTGATCGCCGTGGGCCCAACTGTCAATGCCTTCATATATCTCGTTGAGCAACTGCAAGCCGGCCACGGCACACAGGACTTCACCCAGAACCGGGACAAATGAAAGGAAGAACAGCACGGTGTTCAGCCCGATGGCTTTATAAGTGTCCAGCCTCGCCAGCCGGGTTTTCTCGTCTTCGTCGTCGGTCGGCACCACCAGCAGACGAGCGTCGGCGCAAACCTGCGCGGCACGGTGCTGGAAGATCGCCAGAAACAGATCCTGTTTTGCGTCACTTTCAAGATCTATACCCGTCAGCGGCAGATACGTCGTGGAGATCGGGAAATGATTCGGCTGGACTTTCAACAACCTTACATCCAGTCCGTTAAGGAACGCCGGACGATCCTTCATCGTAATGAAGCGCGAAAAAAAACGGTGGAACCGGGCGTCACGCAGACGCCCGCTCAATTCGAGTTCGAACCTCTGAAACGACGGGTATTCTTTCAACGGGTGATCAGGATCGCCTGGCATATAGATCACACAGCGGTAATCGCTGTCGGCATGCTCGCTGACCGGGCCGATGAACATTGGGCCCCTGAGCGTCACGCCGAGCATTTCAAGGCTTTGAAACCCAAGTGTGTTGTTGCCCAGTTTGATCGACGGCTCCTGGTTTTTTACCGAATTCAGCATCTGATAGACATCTGGGCTGATGTAGCCGCGCATTAAAGCAATGTGCCGATCAACATCAAACTGGTCTTTCGAGTACGTTACCGAAGTTGCCTGCAGACTTGCGACTTGACTACCGCCACCAAAAAAAGTCTTCACATGTTTTTGATATTGCTCGCCAAGATCCAGATAACGGCACAGCCTGGCGAATTCGTTGGGCCGCATCGACAACACCCGACTGGATCGCCCTGTTACCTGTTCCGGAATATAAAGCAAGGAATGTTCGTGATAGTTGCTGGCCAGCGTTTCCGATAATTCGAAATTTTCGCAGGCAGCCATCAGTAAATCGCGTTCGATGGGTAATACCAGTTTCTTGCGCAGGCCCAACAGGCTGGAGGTGGAACGCACATGCTGAAAAATCGCTCCCTCGACCTCGAAAGGTTCACCCAGTTTTTCACTCATCGCCTTGGCCAACAGCGGCGTACAGAAGCTTTGTGGAGACTTCAGTGCGCGCAGTTGCTCCAGCGCAGCATGTCGCGACTTAAAACTTTTTTTCAAACTTTCGTAGAGGTCATTGCGAACCGTCTCCGCAGACGTCAGCAACCAGGAAGGAATCTGTTTTTTATACAACTCAAAAAAGACACCTTGTTGATCAGGCGTCATGGCAGGCAAACTTGATTTACTATTTTCAACGTCCATGTTTAACAACTTTATTCTGAAGTGGACATTCAGAATAAAGGCGAAAAACCCTTGGATACAGCGCGCTTATTTGATGAGTTCGTCACTGAAAACAGCAACATTATCAAACTTTAAAATATCTATATACCGCACTGTCTTGCGTTGAAAATGCATCGCGCTCGCGGGGCGAAAACCTCGCGAGCGTGCGCAATTGTTACCAGAAACGCTGCTGGGTCAAGCGACTCCACCAGCTCAGCAACACGCGATCCACCGAGCCGCTGGCCGCCATGCCGATACGCTCCTGCAGGCTTTTGCGTTCGGCGTAGTGCAGGTGATAAACCTCGGACTGCTTGGCGCGCTCGGCCAGGTATTCGTCGCTGGTCTTGAGTTCGTCGACCAGTTGCTTGTCCAGTGCCGCGATGCCGAGCCAGACTTCACCGGTGGCGACCTCGTCGATCGCCAGCTGTGGGCGATAACGGGCAACGAAGTTCTTGAACAGCTGATGGGTGATGTCCAAGTCTTCCTGGAATTTCTCCCGGCCCTTCTCGGTGTTTTCGCCGAATACGGTCAGGGTGCGTTTGTATTCACCGGCGGTCAGCACTTCGAAATCGATGTCATGCTTTTTCAGCAGGCGGTTGACGTTGGGCAACTGAGCCACCACGCCAATGGAACCGAGGATGGCAAACGGCGCACTGATGATCTTCTCGCCGATGCACGCCATCATGTAACCGCCGCTGGCCGCGACCTTGTCGATGCATACGGTCAAGGGCACACCGGCTTCACGGACGCGCGCCAGTTGCGACGAGGCCAGACCGTAGCTGTGCACCATGCCGCCGCCGCTTTCCAGGCGCAGGACCACTTCGTCTTTCGGTGTGGCCAGGGTCAGCAGTGCGGTGATCTCGTGGCGCAGGCTTTCGGTGGCCGAAGCCTTGATGTCGCCGTCGAAGTCGAGCACGAACACCCGAGGTTTGGCCTCGGGTTTCTTTTTCTGCTTCTTCTCGGACTTGGCCTGGCCCTTGCGCAAGGCCTTGAGCTGATCCTTGTCGAGCAGGGTCTGCTCCAGGCGCTCACGCAGGCCTTTATAGAAATCGTTGAGCTTGCTGACCTGCAACTGGCCGGCCGATTTGCGCCGGCCCTTGCCGCGCAATGCAGCAAAACTTGCCAGCACCACCAGAATGGCGATGACCAGCGTCACGGTCTTGGCCAGGAAACTGGCGTATTCAGTCAAAAACTCCACAGAGACTCCTTCAAACGATGCGCGGTCGTAAAACACACGCGGGAATTGGCTCCAGCATACCCATGCACCGGCCCGTCGGCCAGCCGTGAAACCTCTGGCAACAAGGCTGGAACGGGCATTTCAAACAAGCGTATGTTTTTTCATTGACAGCTCACCGTCATCCCCATAACCTCGCCACAACCTTCAACGTACCGGGATGACGCGGACGTGGGCAGCATCTACTTGATTCGACATGGCCAGGCCTCCTTCGGTGCAGACGACTATGACGTCCTGTCGCCGACCGGTGTACGCCAGGCAGAAATCCTCGGCCGTCACCTTGCCGAACTCGGAATCAGCTTCGACCGCTGCCTGTCGGGCGATCTGCGCCGCCAGCAACACACGGCCAACAGCGCTCTTGAACAGTTCGCCGCCGTCGGCCTGCCGGTACCGACTCTGGAAATCGACTCGGCCTTCAACGAATTCGATGCCGACGCCGTGATCCGCGCCCTGCTCCCGGCCATGCTGCCGGAAGAGCCCGAAGCGTTGGAGATTCTGCGCAACGCCGCACAAAACCGTGGCGAGTTCCAGCGCATCTTCGCCTTGATCATCGAACGCTGGCTCGCCGGCACCTACGACACACCGGGCCTGGAAAGCTGGCTGGCTTTCGTCGAGCGGGTACAGGCCGGGCTGCAGCGGATTCTCGAACAGGCCGACAACACCCAGAAAATCGCGGTGTTCACCTCCGGTGGCACGATCACCGCCCTGCTCCACCTCATCACTCAAATGCCTGCCCGGCAGGCCTTTGAACTGAACTGGCAAATCGTCAACACCTCGCTCAACCAGCTGAAGTTCCGCGGTCGCGAGGTGGCTCTGGCTTCCTTCAACAGTCATGCACACCTGCAACTGCTGAAGGCCCCGGAACTCATCACCTTTCGCTGAGTCCGGATTACTGTGACCCTGCTGCAATCAACCAAAAAGGATCGAACCATGACCTCCGTAGCTGATGCCGTAAAAGCAATGCAAGCCAAGTTCAACCCAGCCGCCGCTGCCGGTCTGGATCTGGTCTTCGGTTTCAACATTACTGACGAAGACAAGCAATACGCCCTGATCGTCAAAGACGGCACCTGCGACATCCAGGAAGGCGAAAACCCGGACGCCAACTGCACGCTGGTGCTGGACAGCGAAACCCTGAAAGGTATCGTCAGCGGCGAAACCGACGGCATGCAGGCTTTCATGGGCGGCAAGCTGCGCGTTGAAGGCGACATGATGCTGTCGATGAAACTGTCCGAGCTGTTCCCTGCGTAAGACCGCAGCCAGTCTGCAAACGAATCCCGCCCCTGTGGCGGGATTTGTCGTTTCAGGCGTTCACACCGGCAAACGATGCCGCCAGCAATTCCCGTGTATACGGGTGCCGGGCTGAATGAAACAACCCGGCCGTATCGCCACGCTCCACTACCTCGCCATCCTTCATCACGATCAGATCATGGGCCAGCGCCCGCACCACCGCCAGGTCATGACTGATGAACAGATAAGTCAGCCCGTGTTCCTCCTGCAACCGACGCAACAGCGCAACGATCTGTTTCTGCACCGTGCGATCCAGCGCCGACGTCGGCTCATCCAGCAGGATCAGATCCGGCTTGAGCACCAGCGCCCGGGCGATGGCGATGCGTTGCCGTTGCCCGCCGGAAAACTCGTGGGGATAGCGGTGGCGCGTCGCCGGGTCGAGTCCGACTTCCCTCAATACCTCGATCACAGCCTGTTCGCGCGCTTTCGCACTCAAGTCACTATGCACCTGCAGACCTTCGGCAATGATCTGCTCCACACACAAGCGCGGACTCAGGCTGCCGAACGGGTCCTGAAACACCACTTGCAGGCGTTTGCGCAGCGGACGCAATTGTTTACCGCTCAGTTGTTCGAGCGCCTCGCCCTTGAAGCGGATGCTGCCGTCGGCGTCGATCAGACGCAAAATCGCCTGACCTAAAGTGGACTTGCCCGATCCGGATTCACCAACAATGCCCAAGGTCTTGCCCCGTTGCAGGTTCAGATCGATGCCATTGACCGCGTGCAGATAAGTCTTGGCCCGCAGCCATCCGCCACCCAGCGGAAAGCGCACATTCAGATCACGAACCTCGAGCAAATCCTCTGCTGCATCACGGCACAGCGCCGCGCCGCCGGGTTCGGCATTGAGCAACTCGATGCTGTAGGGATGCTGCGGCGCACGGAACAACTGCTCGCAGCTCGCCTGTTCGACGATTTCGCCCGCGCGCATCACCGCCACCCGCTGGGCAATGGTGCGCACCAGATTCAGGTCGTGACTGATGATCAGCAGCGCCATGCCCAGCCGCTGTTGCAGCTCCTTGAGCAGCAACAGAATCTTGCGTTGCACCGTGACATCGAGGGCTGTGGTCGGCTCATCGGCGATCAGCAACTGCGGTTCGCACGCCAGCGCCATGGCGATCATCACCCGCTGCCGCTGCCCGCCGGAGAGCTGATGCGGATACGCTTTCAGCCGCTCGCGCGGACGTTGAATGCCGACCAGTTCCAACAGCTCCAGAATCCGCTTGCGCGCCGCTGCGCCCGCCAGGCCCTTGTGCAGCGCCAGGCTTTCGCCGAGTTGCCGCTCGATGCTGTGCAACGGGTTGAGCGAACTCATCGGTTCCTGAAAAATCATCGCGATGCGGTTGCCGCGCAGTTGGCGCAGATAGCGCTCGTGCACACCCAGCAGCTCTTCGCCGCCATAACGGATGCTGCCGTCGATCTGCGTGATGTTCGGGTCCAGCAGTTGCAGAATGCTGTGCGCCGTCACTGACTTGCCGGAACCCGATTCGCCCACCAGCGCCAGGCATTCCCCCGGGCAAATGTCGAGGTCGATGCCGTGCACCACTTCCTGCCCTTTGAACGCCACCCGCAGGTCGCGTATTTCGATCAGATGTTCACGCATATCAAGTCCTGGGGTCGAAGGCATCACGGCAGGCTTCGCCGATGAAAACGAGTAAAGAAAGAATCAGCGCCAGGGCGAAGAACGCCGTCAGGCCCAGCCACGGAGCTTGCAGATTGTTCTTGCCCTGACCGATCAGCTCGCCCAGCGAAGCACTGCCAGCGGGCATGCCGAAGCCGAGAAAATCCAGCGCCGACAACGTGGCGATCGCCCCGGTCAGGATGAACGGCAGGTACGTCAACGTCGCACTCATGGCATTGGGCAGAATGTGCCGTACGATCACCTGCGCATCGCCGACACCCAGCGCCCGCGCCGCTTTCACGTACTCAAGCCCCCGGCTGCGCAGGAACTCGGCGCGCACCACGTCCACCAGACTCAGCCAGGAAAACAGCGCCATGATCCCCAGCAACCACCAGAAGTTCGGCTCGACGAAGCCCGACAGAATGATCAGCAGGTAAAGCACCGGCAGCCCCGACCAGACCTCCAGCAAACGCTGGCCGAGCAAATCGACCCAACCGCCGTAATAGCCCTGCAAGGCACCGGCGGCGATGCCGATCAACGCGCTCACCGCTGTCAACCCCAGAGCAAATAACAGCGAGACCCGTGTGCCGAATATCACCCGCGCCAGCACATCCCGCGCCTGATCGTCGGTGCCCAGCCAGTTTTCAGCGGTGGGCGGGCTCGGGGCCGGTTCGCTGAGGTCGTAGTTGACCGTGTCGAAACCGAACGGGATCGGCGCAAACCACATCCGCCCGCCCTGCCCCTCGATCAGTTCACGCACCTGAGCGCTGCGGTAATCAGGCTGGAACGGCAGCTCACCACCGAAATCCTGCTCGGTGTAACGCTTGAACGCCGGGAAAAACCATTCGCCCTGATACGTCACCAGCAACGGTTTGTCATTGGCGACCAGTTCGCCGCCCAGGCTCAGGCCGAACAGCGCGAGAAACAGCCACAACGACCACCAGCCGCGCCGATGAGCCTTGAACCGCGCCCAGCGGCGCTGTCCGATGGGAGAAAGCGTCGGCATCAGGCAGTCCTCGCGGTGAAGTCGATGCGCGGATCGACCAGCGTGTAGCACAGGTCGCCCAGCAGTTTTATCAAGAGCCCGAACAGGGTGAAGATGAACAGCGAACCGAACACCACCGGGTAATCCCGCGACACCGCCGCCTCGTAGCTCAGGCGGCCGAGACCGTCGAGGGAGAAGATCACTTCGATCAAGAGCGAGCCGCCGAAAAACACCGTGACCAATGCCTGAGGCAATCCGGCCACCACCAGCAACATCGCGTTGCGAAACACGTGCCCGTACAACACCTGCCGTTCACTCAAGCCCTTGGCCCGGGCCGTGACCACGTACAGCCGCGAGATTTCATTGAGAAAGCTGTTCTTGGTCAGGATCGTCAGCGTCGCGAAACCGCCGATCACCAGCGCGCTGACGGGCAACACCAAATGCCAGAAGTAATCGGCAACCTTGCCCCACAGCGACAGCTCGGCGAAGTTGTCCGAGACCAGCCCGCGCACCGGAAACCAGTCCAGCGCCGTACCACCGGCAAACAACACGATCAGCAGCAACGCAAACAGAAACCCCGGCATGGCGTAGCCGATGATGATCGCCGCGCTGCTCCAGACATCGAACGCCGAGCCGTTGTGCACCGCCTTGCGAATGCCCAGCGGAATCGATACCAGATAAGTGATCAGCGTCGCCCACAATCCCAGCGACAAGGTCACCGGCAGCTTCTGCCAGATCAGCTCGGTCACCGTCGCACCCCGGAAGAAACTCTTGCCGAAATCCAGTTGCGCGTAACTCTTTAGCATCAGCCACAAGCGCTCACCGGCACTTTTGTCGAAGCCGTACTGGCGCTCGATATCGGCCACCAGTTTCGGGTCCAGGCCCCGAGTCGCGCGGGACTCGCCGCCAATGCTTTCGACATGGCTGGCACCCACCGCCGCACCGACACCGATCCCCTGCAATCGGGCGATGGCCTGCTCGACCGGGCCACCGGGTGCGGCCTGCACAATCACGAAGTTCACCACCAGAATCGCCAGCAAGGTCGGCACGATCAGCAGCAGACGCCGCAGGCTATAACCCCACATGGGCGAACTCCTTGTGCTGTTGCTGCATTTGC
This sequence comes from Pseudomonas sp. 22082, assembly GCF_052046055.1. Classification (NCBI taxonomy): domain Bacteria; kingdom Pseudomonadati; phylum Pseudomonadota; class Gammaproteobacteria; order Pseudomonadales; family Pseudomonadaceae; genus Pseudomonas; species Pseudomonas sp. 22082. Next base: position 383,313 of record NZ_JBQEQB010000002.1, on the reverse strand, counting down.
GTCGCGGTCAGCGCGGTCGGGCTGATTTCCCACCAGGTGTCGAGGCCGGCGTCGTACAGCGGCGCAATTGCCGGGCGACCGAAACGGTTCCACCACACCGTGGAAATCCCCGGCGGGTAATAGTTGGGAATCCAGTAGTAACCCCACTGCAACACCCGATCCAGCGCATGGGCGTGGCGCAGCAGACTCTCGCGATTGTTTGCCTGCACCACGCCTTCAAGCAGCGCATCCACCGCCGGATCGCGCAGCACCATGTAGTTGTTGGAGCCGGGATCGTCGGCGCCGTCGGAGCCGAAATAGTTGAACAGCTCGCGCCCCGGCGCCTGACTCACCGGGTAACCGACGACGATCATGTCGTAGTCGCGGCTGCGCACGCGGTTGGTGTATTGCGCGGTGTCGACCTGGCGAATATCGAAACCGATGCCGATCTGCGCCAGGTTGCGCTTGAAGGGAAGCAGCAGGCGCTCGAAGCCCTTCTGGCCGTTGAGGAAGGTGAATTGCAACGGCTCGCCGGCGGCATTCACCAGTTGATCGCCACGGGGTTTCCAACCAGCGGCCTCCAGCAATTTCAGCGCCTGCAACTGTTGCGCGCGGATGTTGCCGCTGCCGTCGGTGCGCGGCGCTTCGAACACTTGACTGAAGACTTCATCGGGAATCTTGCCGCGCCACGGTTCGAGGATTTTCAGTTCTTCGACATCCGGCAATTCAGTGGCCGACAACGCACTGTGGGAAAAGAAGCTGCGCTGGCGCAGGTACATGCTGCGCATCATCTGCCGGTTGCTCCATTCGAAATCCCAGAGCATGGCAATCGCCTGCCGGACCCGACGATCCTGAAACATCGGTTTCTGCAGATTGAACACAAAGCCTTGGGCACCTTGCGCGGCGCCGGGTGCGAGGTGTTCGCGCAGCAACTTGCCCTGCTCCAGCGCCGCCCCCGCATAACCGATGGTGTAACTGGTGGCGGAGAACTCGCGGTTGTAATCGAAGCCGCCGGCCTTGAGCACTTGTCGCGACACGTCGGTGTCGGCAAAAAACTCCACGCTCAACTGATCGAAGTTATAAAGCCCGCGAGTGATCGGCAGATCCCTGGCCCACCAGTCCTTGATCCGCTGGAATTTCACACTGCGCCCGGCGTCCACCGCGCTGACCTTGTACGGCCCGCTGCCCGGCGGAATCTCGAAACCTGCGCCATCGGCGAAATTGCGCGTGCGCCACCAATGCTCGGGCAGCACCGGCAACGTCGCCAGATCCAGCGGCAAGGTACGGCTCTCGTTGTTCTTGAACACGAAACGCACCTGAGTCGGCGACTCGACCTGCACCTCGGCGACATCACGAAACTGCTGGCGATACTTGAGGCTGCCCTGAGTGGTGAACAGTTCGAAGGTGTAGCGCACGTCTTCAGCGGTGATCGGCGTGCCATCCTCGAACCGCGCCTTGGGGTTCAAGTAAAAACGCAGCCAGCGCCGGTCCGCGTCCAACTCCATGCGTTGGGCCACCAGGCCGTAGACGCTGTAAGGCTCGTCCTTGCTGCGATAGGCCAGCGGCGCATAGAGCCAGCCGTCGATGTCGGCAACGCCGGTGCCTTTGTCGATGTAGGGAATCAGGTGATCGAACGGGCCGCTCTCCAGCGAAGAGCGGCGCAAGGTTCCACCCTTGGGCGCAGCGGGATTGGCGTAGGCCAGGTGCTGGAAATCCGCGGCGTATTTCGGGGCTTCGCCGTAGACCGTGAGGGCGTGTTGGGGCGCGGCGAAACTGAGCGGGCTCAACCACACTAAGGCGGCAAAAAGCATGAGTCTGAAGCGCATTGGCAAGGTCCTGATGATTGGGCGACGCCAAGGGCCTCTTCGCGAGCAAGCCCGCTCCCACACAGGTTTGTGGTGAACACAAATCCCCTGGGGGAGCGAGCGTGCTCGCGAAGAGGTCAGAGCAGTCACCACACCTCCCGCCTACCTGTGATGTGCAGCAGGCGGGCATTTTTTATAGGGCGGGGTTTAGAACGATAAGTGACTAAAACCCGACCTGACCGATCATTTTCAGAACTTGTAATTGACCCGCGTGTACAGCGTGCGGCCAAACGGGTCGCCGTATTTGGGGTCGTAGCCGCTCTGGAACGTGTAGGTCTGGTTGCTGAACGGCGGCTCGCGGTCGAACAGGTTTTTCACCCCGAGGGTCACCGCCAGGGTCTTGCGCCAGGTGTAGGTGCCGGCCACGTCCCAGACGTTGTACGAACCGACGTAATCGTGAGTCTCGCGATCCGAATCGTGGTAACCACTGGTGTAGCGGTTGGTCAGGCTTGCGCCGAGCGGGCCGTAGTTCCAGCTGCCGGTCAGGCTGTGACGCCAGCGGGCCACGGCGCCGGCCGAGGCAAAGTCGCCGCCGCGAAAATCGCCGAGCTTGTCGATGTAATCGCCCTTGAGCTGTTGCTGATAGTCATAACGGGTCACGTAAGTGCCTTGCAGACCGATGCCGAAATCACCGTACGGCGTGCTCGGCAGGCGATAGTCGAAACTGACGTCGACGCCGTTGGTCTTGATCTTGCCGAGGTTGGCCAGCCCGGTGACGATGTGGTCGATGGAACCGTCGGGCTTGCGGATCAGGCGCTCCGGGTACAGCTCCGGATTCTCGAACACCGCCGATTCGGGGAACTCGGCGATCTGGTTGGCGATGTCGATCCACCAGAAATCCAGGCCGGTGGTCAGGCGATCAAACGGCTGATATACGAAACCGAGGGTGACGTTGCGCGCGGTCTCCGGGCTCAGGTCGGTGTTGCCGCCGGAGGTGCGATTGAACTGCTGGGCGCAGTCGCGGTTGGCAATGCCGCCGTTGCTCGGGTTGCCTCCAGCGCACAGCCGCGGGTCGTTGTAGTTGGCGTTGGTGAACGAAGTAAACGTCGGGTTGTACAACTCGTACAGCGATGGCGCACGGAAACCTTCGCTGTAGGCGCCGCGCACCACCAGTTCCTTGAACGGCTGGAAGCGGAACGAGTATTTCGGGTTAGTGGTGCTGCCGAAGTCGCTGTACTTGTCGTGGCGCACGGCGGCGGACAGTTCCAGGCTGTCGAGCACCGGCACGTTGACCTCGGCGTACTGCGCCGAGACGCTGCGATCCCCTTGTACGCTGCCGTTGGGATCAACACCCAGGCTCTGCACGTCGCCGGCAAACGCAGCGAAATCCTGATGAAAATCTTCCTTGCGATACTCGCCGCCCAGCGCCAGTGCCGAAGGCCCTGCACCGAACCAGTCGCCGATCTCGCGGCTGACACGCCCGTCAATCGCCTTGACCCGGCCCACTGCGGTCGCGTAATCGCCGTCTACCTCGTTGGCTGCCAGTAGTGCCGAACCGGCGGCGGTCTGCGGGCCGAACGGGTTGATCACACCGTTGGCGATGCCCTGGCTGACGGCACGGTCGTTCACATAACCGCTGCGAATCGTGTTGACCACCTTGTTCTGGTTGTACGACGCGCCGAGGTTGTAATCCCACCCGACCAGCGTGCCGTCGAAGCTCAACAGCAGACGCTGACCGGTGTTGTCGTCCTCATGCTGACGCGCATCGACAGCCGTCTCACGCCAGTTCACGTCCACCGGTTGCGTCGGGTCCAAAGCAAAACCGCTCGGCCCGGGCGTGATGCCGTTACCCGGATAGAACGCCGTACCAGGATTAACCTGATTGCCCATCAAAGTGCCGGGCCCGATCTGGGTACGGTTTTCGTTGCGCGCCCAGAAGTATTCGAGGCTGACGTTGTGATCGTCCGACAGCTTGCCGGTGGCCTTGGCGAAGGCCGAGGTCTTCTCGGTTTCCGGCACCAGATCAAGGTAGTTCCACAGGCTCTGGCGGCAGATGCCGTTGCGTGACAACAGCCCCGGCGCATTGCAACCGGAACCGGCCAGCGGGTTGGTGGCATTGCTGCCCTGGCTCCAGTTGGCGGGCGATGCCGTGCCGGAGGTGTAATCCAGACCGCGCCCCGGCTGGTAGTTATAGGTGTAGCCACGATCATCGGCGGCCAGGCGATTCTGCTTGTCGTAACTCACCACGCCGAAAACGTTGAAGCGATCGTCCTGTAAATCGCCAAAACCCCAACTGCCGCTGAAATTGCGACTTTCGCCGCCGCCAGAATGGGTCGGTGTGTCGTAGTTCGTGCTGATCTGACCTTCGGTGAGGCTGGTCTTGGTGATGAAGTTGATCACCCCGCCGATGGCATCCGTACCGTACAGCGCCGAAGCGCCGTCGCGCAGCACTTCCACCCGGTCGATGGCGGCGAACGGAATGGTGTTGAGGTCGACGCCGGAGCCGTTGATCGCATTGGTTGCGTTGTTGCTCAGGCGCCGACCGTTGAGCAGCACCAGGGTTTTGTTCGGGCCAATGCCCCGCAGGTCGGCATAGGACGCCCCGCCGCTGCTCGACCCCACCGAGCGCCCGGAGCCCACCGAAGACTGGTTGGCCGAGATGCGGTTGACCAGCTCTTCAGTGGTAGTCACGCCCTGCTTCTGCAACTCCTCGACCCGCAGAATGGTGACCGGTACGGCGGTTTCGGCATCGACCCGGCGGATCGCGGTGCCGGTGACTTCGACCCGTTGCAGTTGGGTGGTCGGCTCGATTGCCGTGCTGTCTGCAGCCACGGCCGGGAACGTGTTGAATACCAGCAGCAAGGCCAGGCTCAAAGGGGATTTAACGGGTAAAAAATGGATCATGAACAGCCATCCCTGCGTTTTGGTTTATGCAGGGATGTGCGATGGCAGACCGGGTTTTATAGGGCGCGATTTAGACCGTTGGGTGCTGAGGTTATGCAAAAAGACGCGCGTGATTTCTCATACCAGTTCCGCGTCCTTGAGCAATCGCGTATCCAGCCCGAATCGCTCTTGCGAGATCATCCTGAATTGCCCCTCTGCCAAATCGCAGCTCACCAGCAAATTCCACGAGTGCCGGGTGGCTGCGGATGGAATCAGTACAAACGGGTGCTCGGCGAGCAACGCGTCGGCAAAATCCTGCTGGTTGGGCGAGGCCTGTGCGGGACTCATCCAGTAGGGGTTGGGCAGCTCCTCGGGTTGCACGATTTTCACAAGCGCCTCACTGACCACCTCAAAGCACGTCAGCACATAGGGACTTCTATCAAGTGCGTTGAAACTCCCGTGAGCGGCCACCTCCAGAATGGCTGTAGATGGATCGATCGAAGCATAAACGACACGGCGGCCGGGCCGGTTCCATCGACCGCCCTGCAGTTCTGAACCGATGCCGCTGTCCCATGTGCACCGGTAAAGCTCAGGGTCCAAACGCCACGCATACCAGCGGTCGTCCCAAGGCAGAGGGTTCATTGATAAACCCCGTATTTAATCCGGTGCAGATAAGCAATGACCGATTGATACCCCAGTGAGCTTTCGATCAATGCAACGGGTCTGTAACCGTTTAACCATTTGGTCGCCTTGCTCATCCACTCCTCGGCGCTCGGCTGATCGTGGAACACCTCGATAGCGGACTCAAGAGCGTGCGCATACTGAAAAGCGATCATGCTCTGCTGTCGGCTCATTCGCGTTGGCTCGCCACTGTTCAGCAAGCGCCGCACGGTTCTGACGGACTTTCCGGTGATGAGCTGCACAAGCTCGCTTTCCCGGTAGAGCTCGGATGTTGAAATCATGTTCACAACGTCCCGCAGATCAAAACCTTCCCGCGCGTAACCAACAATGTGCATGGTGTCTCTGTCCCATATCCGGCCGTTCAGCAACACCTCAACAGGCTTCCCCTCGACCTTCTTCAGCCCCGTAAACCGGGGTGCTTTCGCTTGGGGCATCGGAACACCCTCCATAGGGCATCTGGCGTGATCGTGGCGCCAGGAATCACGAGGGGAATAAGTAGAGTTTTCGTGCTCGAGATGTGGGATTCGCATAATCCATCCAATGTCAGGGGCCCGAGTCTCCAGGCCGGTCAGTGACTTCATGTCACGACCGATGCTATAGGCCCCGCTTCCGACGGCCAACCTTAAAAAGTCGTCGGAAATATCCCCGTTTTCGTCCAAAGCCCGGCAACTTCCGTAGGACGCTGCCGGGCATTATTCCGTCCTCAACTGCCGAAGTGATAACTCACATCCAGCCACCACTGGCGCCCGTACGGGTCGTAGTTGCCGGTCGGGTAATACGGCCATCCCGCCGAGTCGTCATGCTTGACCTGATTGAGCACATTGTTCACGGTCAGCCCGACACTCGCCCGGTCGTTGAGCCTGTACCGTGCGCTGGCGTTGAACACCGTCCACGGCGACAGTCGCCCGTCGCCCGCGCCGTTGGTGACCGAGCCGTAACGAATCCCCATCAGCGTCGCCGTAGCTTTCTGGTAATCCCAGGTCAGGCTCGCGTTGACCTTGCTGCGCCAGTCGTAGTTGGTGCGCGAAGTGCGCCAGTCCTGGGTCGGCGCCTCGTCCGATTCTTTGTAGTAATGCGAGAGCACCAGGGTGTAACCCAGCGCCGAACTGAACGCGCCGTACTGCCCGGCGCCCCAGCGGATGTTGCTCTTGAAGTCCAGGCCGCTGACCCGTTCGCTGGCGGCGTTGATCGCGTTCACCCGCACCCGCTGCAACTGATTGGGATCGACGGCGGCATTGCCGGGATTGCGATCGACGCGTGCCAGGGTCGACTGGCAGTTGGCCGAATTGATGTCCTGGGTGCCATTGCGACATTCGTTCTCTTGCTGCAGCAGACGGTTTTCGTCGACGGTGGTCAGCAGGTCATCGATCTCCACCCGCCAGAAATCCGTGGAGAAATCGAAGTTGCGCGACGGCGACCAGACGAAACCGTAGGTCCAGGATTTGCCGCGTTCGGATTCCAGATCCGCCGTGCCGCTCTGGGTGTAATCGACCCGCCCGCGATCACAGGCGCCCTCCACGCCCTGGCTGCAGCCGTAATAGTCGATTTGCGCCGGGTAGTACCCGTTGCTGTCGGACTGATAGATGTAGTTCAGGTCCGGGGCGCGGAAACTGGTGCCGTAGCTGCCGCGCACCAACAGGCTGGTTACCGGCCGCCACTCCAGGCCGAGGTTGTAGGTTTTCTGTTGTTCGGTGCGGCCGCTGAATTTGTATTGGTCCCAGCGCCCTGCCGCTGTCGCCAGCACCGTGTCGGTGACCGGAATGCTGAACTCGCCACCGGCCGCATAACGCTTGCGCGAGCCGCCGGAGCTTTGCGCAGGCGTCACGCCGTAGAAACTGCCGTCGTTGAGGCTGTCATCCGGGTCGATGCGATATTCCTGCTTGCCCGCCTCCAGCACCCCGGCGAATCCCACCGGACCGGCGGGCAGGTCAAACAACTCGCCGTTGACCGACGCGTTGTAACTGGTGGAAACCGACTTGCTGCTCTGGGTCAGGTTGCCGCGAAACTGCTCCCATTCCTGGGTTGTCAGTGGCCGGTCGAGGCGCGAGGCATCCGGCGCGAACACCGGGTAACCGCCACGGGTGCCCAGTTGCGGGCCGAGGTAGAAATCCTGGATCGACGACAGCGGCGTGTAACGGGTGGTGCGCACGCTTTTGTACTCGGACCGGTTGGCCGCCAGTTCATAGTTCCACCCGGTGTCGGCGATCTTGTCCGAAAGGCCCAGGGTGCCGGTCCAGGAGGTGTCGCGCCACTTGCTGTTGTTGCTGGTGCGCCCACCGATTTCCTCTTCGCCGAAGCGTCGATACCAACGCTCCAGATTGCCGCTGTTCTGGTTGATGAAATCCGGCGAGGTGAAGCTCGGGCCGCGTGTGTTGTTCTGGATGTGATCGAGGCCGTACATCAAATCGGCGAAGACCTGCCCGCTGTCGCTGAAATGCCAGGTGCCACGGGTGTAGCCGTCGTAGTTTTCCTTTTGCGTCTGCACCGTCCAGTAATCGTTGTAGATCTGATCGGTGCGGCAACGTCCGCCGCTGTTGAACAGCTTGTTGTCGAACGTGCCCTGATAGGCGCCGCAACCTGGCCCCAGATAGCGGTTGTTGGTCAGGTCGCGACGGTAGCCGACATCCGCCAAAGGCCCGCTCTGCATGAAGCCGCGATCATCAGCCCAGATCGGATCGCGGTTGGTCAGTTCAAGTCCGAACAAACCGTCGAAGTCGCCCCAACTGCCGCCGCCGCTGATCTGCAAACGCTGGTTGTCACCGCCGCCGCGCTCGCTGGTGCCGCCCTTGAGGTTGACGTCGACGCCATTCATTTTGTCCTTGAGGATGATGTTCACCACCCCGGCAATCGCGTCCGAACCGTAGATCGCCGAGGCGCCGCTGCTGAGCACTTCGATGCGGTCGATGATCGCCGACGGAATGTTCGCCAGGTTGGTGAAGTTGACCTTGCCGTCGTACGGCGTCGGGTAATCGGCGACCCGTCGACCGTTGATCAGCACCAGCGTGTGGTTCGGGCCGAGGCCGCGCAGGTTGAGGGCGCTGGCCGCCGGTTGCCAGGTGTTGCCGTAGTCTTCGCCCTGGGTCATGCCGGTGTTTTGCGTTTGCGTGGCGAGGGCGTCGTAGACATTCTTGTAGCCCCGCGCTTCCATCTCTTCGTGGGTGATGACGTTGACCGGGGTCGCACCATCGCTCTGGGCGCGGGCAATGCGCGAGCCGGTGACGGTGACTTTTTCCATGCGGTAATCGGCAGTGCTGGCGGGTGCCACGGCAGCGGCCTTGGCCGGCGCGGCACTCGGCGTATCGGCCGGGCGAATGCTCAGGCCCTGCGCCCCCTGCTCGACTTGCAGACCACTGCCGAGCAAGGCTTTCTCTACCGCCTGGCGGCCACCCAATGCGCCGCGCACCGCACTGCTGCGCTTGCCCTGAACCAGATTCTGACTGAAGGAAATCGGCACGCCGGTCTGGCGCGAGATGTCCAGCAGCACCTCGTCGAGGGCCCCGGCGGCAATGTCGAAGGTAAAGACCTGAGCGGCGGCGTCTTGTGCCTGAACGGCGACCGGAACCATGCCCGTCGCCAGCACGATGGCCAGCGTCAGGCGGGACAATTGTTGTTGTTTGAATGAGAACATCGAGGGGCTTCCCTGTTGAAGGCGTCTGCAGGGAATGAGCAGCGGGCCGGCGCTTTTTATAGGGTCGCGGATAGACCGGGAAGTTATGGATTTATAACCGTGCTTCGATGCTGACCCAGTACGGGTTGTGCCAGGTGACACGGATCGGCAGCGAACGCTCCAGCAGTTGCAGGGTGCGGTCGCTGTCGTCCAGCGGATAGAGACCGCTGAGGCGCAAACCGGCGACCTCGGGACTCAGGTGCAGGATGCCGCGACGGTAGCTGCGCAGGCTGTCGATGACTTCGCTCAAGGGGCGATCACGCACTTCAAGCCGCCCTTGCACCCAGGCACTTTCCTGCCCTTTGCTGTGTTCCAGCGCGAGGATTTCCTGCCCGTTGAACAGCAGACTTTCGCCCGCCTCCACCACTTGCCGCGCGCCGCTGGCGGTGACCACTTCGACCTGTGAATGCAGCATCACCAGCCGCGTCGAATCCTCACCGCGCTGCACCAGGAATTTGGTCCCGAGCGCGCGCATCCGCCCATGCTCGGTTTCGACCACAAACGGCCGGGCCAGATTTTTCGCCACATCGATCAGCAGTTCACCGCTGCGCAAGTCCAGCAGACGCTCAAGATTGTTGAAGCGCGGCACCACGCGGCTGCGGGCATTGAGGGTCAGGGCGCTGCCATCCTCCAGCGTGAACGCCCGACGCTCGCCCGTTCCGGCCGACAACTCGCCGGCCTCCGGCAGCCAGCCATAGCGTCGTCCGAGCAGACCCGCCAGCACCGCGATCCCGAGCACACTCAAACTGCCGCTGAGGAATCGACGGCGACTGGACGGCGCATTCAGGCTATGCAGGACACTTTCACGCGGCAAGCCGCGCAGGTTCGCATGGCGCAGCAGGTTCAACCCGCCACCCATTTGCTCGATGATTTGCTGATGCCGTGGATCCGCCGTGCGCCAGGCGTCGAAGGCCGCGCGCTCCTGCAAGCTGACGTGCCCCGATTGCAGCAGCGCCATCCATTGCGCGGCTTCGTCGATCAGCGTGTCGTCCGGCCTCATGTCTGCATCGCCTGATAGCAACGTTTGAATGCCTCGACCATGTATTGCTGCACTCGGCTGGTGGACACGCCGAGGCGTTCGCCGATTTCGCTGTAGGTCAGGCCATCGAGCTGGTGATAGAGAAATGCAGCCTTGGCCTTGGCCGACAGGCCGTTGAGCAAGCGATCCACCGCCAGCAGCGTTTCGATCACCAATTCCCGTTCCTCGGGCGACGGGTGCACCGGTTCCGGCGCCAAGGCAAGGCTTTGCAGATAAGCGCGCTCCAGATCCTGCCGGCGCCAGCCTTCATAGACCAGCCGCCGCGCAATCGTGGTCAACAGCGCGCGGGGTTCGCGAATCGCCAGCGGATCGGGCAGTGCCAACACCCGAAGAAAGGTTTCCGAAGCAATGTCCTGTGCGCTGTGCGGGCAGCCGAGGGTACGACTGACCGCCGCGCACAACCATCGGTAGTCCTTTTGGAACATTTGCCCGATGACCTGGTAATGCGGGTTGTGACTCCCCATGCCTTACTCCCTGAAAACGGGCTCCACCCGCTGCGAAAATCCATGGATACGCCGGGATCTTCCGGCGGTGATCAAGGGTGCGACTGTGCAATAGCGCCGGATACATTTGAAGTAATAAAAAATCAGGATCATCAAACATTCGAGAATAAGGCACGTCGTCGCCGCGGCAGCATTGGCTGACACAACGTTGATCTCGATCAGTGGCGCCGGCCACGCCAGTCTCTAACCTTGCGCCTCCATCGATAGCCACGGACGGCTCACCGGGAGCCTGCGGCTGACCTTTCAAGGAAGAGCAATCATGCGATCACTCAACATCATTCTTCTGTCGTCGGCGTTCAACGGCTTGACCCAGCGCGCGTGGCTGGAACTGCGCCAGGCCGGACATTCGCCCAGCGTGGTGCTGTTCACCGATGAAGCCGCCGTGTGCGAACAGATCGAAAACAGCGGCGCTGACCTGGTGATCTGCCCTTTCCTCAAGGACCGCGTTCCCCACGCGCTGTGGAGCAACCCGCAGCGTCCGGTAGTCATCATTCACCCGGGCATCGTCGGCGATCGCGGCGCCAGCGCACTGGATTGGGCGATCATGCGCGAGCTGCCGTCCTGGGGCGTGACCGCCCTGCAAGCGGTGGAAGAAATGGACGCCGGCCCGGTCTGGGCCACCTGCGAATTCAACCTGCCGACCGGCCTGCGCAAATCCGAGCTGTACAACGGGCGAGTCAGCGACGCGGCGATCCGTTGCATCCGTGAGGTGGTGGAAAAATTCATCGACGGCTTCGTGCCGGTGGCGCTGGACTACAACGATCCCAAGGTTCGTGGACGCTTGCAGCCGAACATGAAACAGGACGATCGCACCTTCAGCTGGCACGACTGCTCGCGCTTCATCAAGCGCTGCATCGACGCGGCGGACGGCCAGCCCGGCGTACTCGCCAGCCTCGCTGGCGGGCAGTATTACGTGTACGACGCACACCTCGATCAGCGCACCGGCATGCCCGGTGAAATTCTCGCGGTGCACGACGACGCAGTGCTGGTGGCGACCGGTGATCACAGCTTGTGGATCGGCTCGCTGCGGCGCAAACCGCAACCGGGCGAGGAAACCTTCAAGCGTCCGGCCCGGCATGTGCTGGCCGGTCAGTTGTCTGGCGTGCCGGTGCTGGACTGGTCGATTGCCAACGCGCCGTTCAGCGACGAGCCGTATCAACCGATCCGTTATCGCGAGTCCGGTCAGGTCGGCGAACTGACGCTGGAGTTCTACAACGGCGCCATGAGCACCGAGCAATGCCGGCGCATGGTGGAAGCGCTGCGCTGGGCCAAGTCCCGCGACACTCAGGTGCTGCTGATCAAGGGTGGACGCGGCAGTTTTTCCAATGGCGTGCATCTGAACGTGATCCAGGCCGCCGAAGATCCGGGTGCCGAAGCCTGGGCCAACATCCAGGCCATCGATGATGTGTGCGAAGAATTGCTCAGCGCACGGCAACTGGTGGTCAGCGGGGTCACCGGCAATGCCGGCGCAGGCGGTGTGATGCTCGCACTGGCCGCCGATATCGTGTTTGCCCGCGCCGACATCGTGCTTAACCCGCATTACAAGAGCATGGGCCTGTATGGCTCGGAATACTGGACCTACAGCCTGCCCCGCGCCGTCGGCCCGGCCATGGCAGAACAACTGACCCAGGCCTGTCTGCCGGTCAGCGCGGCTCAGGCGCTGCAACTGGGCATGGTTCAGGAAATCGGCCCGCACTGCCCGGACGAGTTCTCGCTGTGGCTGCTGCAACGGGCCAACAGCGTGCTGAGCGATCCGACTTATGCGCCGGTGCGCGAACGCAAGCTGCGGGTCGATCATGTGTTGATCCGTCAGTGTCGCGAGGCTGAGTTGAAGGAGATGCAGGAAGACATGCTGTACAACCGCAATCAGTTTGCCGAGAAGTGCCGCAACTTCGTCTACAAGCGCAAGACCTGCTGCACACCGGCGCGGTTGGTGGAGGATTGGGCTCGGGTGCGAGAAGTCGAAATGGCTGACTGAACAATGACGCGGTCCCGGGGCTGCCCGTACAATGCGCGCACTTCAACCACCGGCCCGCCCATGGACATTGACCTCGCCCGCACCTTTCTGGAAATCGTCCGCCACGGCAGCCTTGCCGCGGCGGCGGAGAAACTGTTCGTCACGCAAACGGCAATCACCGCCCGGGTCCAGAAACTCGAAAGCCAGTTGGGCAGCACGTTGTTCGTGCGCAATCGTGCCGGTGCGCGGCTGACCGCCAACGGCGAGGCCTTCGTGGTCTACGCCAATCAGCTGGTGCAGACCTGGGAAGCCGCACGCCGCGACCTGCCCTTGCCCGAGGGCTATCACAACGTGCTGCACATCGGTGGCGAGGTCAGCCTGTGCAACCCGTTGATGCTCAGTTGGGCCGCCGAATTGCGCGAGAAAATCCCCGGTCACGCCCTGCGCATGGACATTCGCGACGGCGAAAACCTGCTGCGCCAGCTCGAACTGGGGGTGCTCGATGCGGCGCTGGTCTATCAGCCGGAATACTGGCCGGGGCTGCAGGTCGAGCAGGTGCTGGAAGAGAAACTGATTCTGGTGACCACGCCCGGCCGCCCGGCCCCTTACGTGTACATCGACTGGGGCCCGGACTTCCGCCGCCAGCACGACGCCGCCCTGCCGGAAAAAGCCAAGGCTGCCCTGAGCTTCAACCTCGGCCCGCTGGCCCTGCAATACATTCTCGAGAACGGCGGCAGCGGCTATTTCCGGACCCGGGTCGTGCGCACTTATCTGGAAAGCGGCGCGCTGGAGCCGGTGACCAAAGCCCCGGAATTCGGTTATCCGACCTACCTCGTCTACTCCCGCGACCGTGACTCGGCGATCCTGCAACAGGCGTTCGACCTGCTGCGCGAGGTGATCAGGGCCGATGACGACTGGTCGCAGCGCTGGAACCCGTTGAGCTGACGGCCGCTATGCACCGGAGCATGGCACTTGTGACCTGAAGGTTGGCACTGCACAAACGGCCGGATCGGCTACGCTGCCGGGATAACGACAATATCCGCGGGTGAGCGCAGTGAGGCAGACCACCGAGGCATTTCGCAGCCGCTACCGGGCGGCGATCCATCCCCGCTACAACCCGTGGCTGCATGGCGCGTTCGTGCTGCTGTTCGGTGTGCTGGCCATCGGCGCGTTCTGGAGCAGCGTGCACCAGATGCGGTCGCTGGAATGGCTGACCGTGCCGCTGACCTTGCTGTTCTTCAATTTCGGCGTGTACATGGTGCACCGCCACCTCGGCCACCACAAAAAGCGCTTCGCGCGGATGTTCTACGCCCGGCATGCCGGCGATCATCACAGCTTTTTCACCCCCGGCCACATGACCTACGACGGCGCCCGCGACTGGCGGGTGATCCTGTTCCCGGCCTGGCTGATCGTGCTGCACACGCTGGCGATCACCCTGCCCCTGTGGTGGCTGTTCGCGCAGGTCAACAGCAACGTCGCCGGGCTGTTCGGTGGCTGCATGGTGTTCGGTTACCTGACCTATGAAGTGTTTCACGCCTGCGAGCATCTGCCGCCGCAGAACCCGCTGACCCGCCTGCCGTGGATCCGCCAGATGCGCCGTCTGCACGAGCTGCATCACCGTCGCGAGCACATGCAGGAACGCAATTTCAATATCGTTTTTCCGCTGATGGACTACCTGTTCGGCACCCTCTACCGGGAGCCGGAAACCGCCCCTCTGACCGATTCGAGAACGCCCATGACCCGCATGCAGCACACAGTCGATATCGCCGGTGATCCGATTGCCGTCCTCGCCTACGCCGCCACCGTCAGTCGCTGGCCGGAGTGGCACCCGTCTTCGCTGAAAATCGACGGCCCGAGCGGTGCGTTGCATGCCGGCGCACGATTCGACGAGGACATCCATGCCGGCGGTCGCGAGGGGCATTTGCGCTGGGAGGTCACCGAGTACCTGCCCGGCCGACGCTGGTGCGCCCGGGCCCAGGGTGATCAGGGGCTGTCGTTGCGGCTGACCTATGAATGCTCGGCGCACGACGCTGCCACGCGGTTCGTACGCACCCTCGATTACCAGTTCGAAGGGATCGGCCTGCGCATCGCCAACCATCTGCTGCTCAAGCGGCGCATCGAACGCGAGTCGGCAACGTCGATGCTGGCCCTGCGCGACATGGCCACCCGGCATCTCGCACTCGCGGGAGCCCACGTGTGAGATGGCGTTATCTGGTGTTGCTGCTGGTTGTCGGGGTTCTGGGCTTTTTGCTGTTGATGCCGACCAGGGTCGAGCCCGTGGCCTGGACGCCGCAACCGGCGCCCTCGCTGACCGAGGGCCAGTACGCTGACAATCAGCGGCTCAAGGGCGCGGCGCAAGTCGGCCCGAGTAACATCGAAGGCCCGGAAGCGCTGCTGCTGGAAAACGACTTTCTGATCACCGGACTGCACGACGGACGCCTTCTGCGCACCAGTCTCGATGGCCAGCAGCGCAAGGTGCTGGCCGATACGGGCGGCCGGCCGCTGGGGCTGGCGCGGCATCCCAACGGTTTGCTGGTGATCGCCGACGGGGTCAAGGGTTTGCTGTCCCTTGATGCACAGGGGCAACTGGTGGCGCTGACCACCGAAGCCAATGGCCTGCCGTTCGGGTTTACCGATGACGTGGCCATCGACAAGTCCGGGCATTACGCCTACTTCAGCGATGCCTCCAGTCGCTGGGGTTACGGCCACGATGGCGAAGCGATCATCGAGCATGGCGGCGACGGGCGCCTGCTGCGTTACGACTTCCAGACCGGAAAAACCAGCGTATTGCTGGACAGGCTGGAGTTCGCCAACGGCGTGACCCTCGGCCCGGAAGACGCCTATGTGCTGGTCAACGAAACCGGCGCCTACCGCATCAGCCGTTATTGGCTGACCGGGCCCAAGGCCGGCACCCACGATCTGTTCATCGACAACCTGCCGGGGCTGCCGGACAACCTGGCGTTTAATGGTCGGGATCGTTTCTGGGTGGCGTTGTACACGCCTCGCAATCCGTTGCTCGACCGCACCGCCGCCCATCCTTTCGTGCGCAAGATGCTGGTGCGGGCGATGACCGTGCTGCCCAAACCGGTGGAAAAGCGCGGGTTCGTGCTGGGGCTGGATCTGGACGGCAAGGTGATCGCCAATCTGCAGGATGCCAGCGCCGGCAATTACTCGCCGATCACCACGGTGCGCGAGTATGGCGACTGGTTGTATTTCGGCTCGCTGAAGGCGACGCACATGGCGCGGATGCCGTTGGAAGCAGCCTTGAAGTGAGGCGATGGCAGCCGGTCAGTTACTGGACCGATCGAACTTGTCCGGGTCTTCATCCTCCGGCACTTCCTCGCTCTTGCGTTCCTCTTCAGGATTACGGACGGTATGCGCCGGACTATTGGGCTCGGGATGGGTGGGAACCGGGTCGAATGCACCCTGTTCTTCACTGGGGAATTTTGGATCTTTCATAAGGCACCTCGTTGAGAGTCGCAATGTGAAGACTCTGAACATTCGAGGTGCCGGTCGGGGCTGTCGTTCCAGTCAATTCACCACCGCAGGCCGGTGGTGCGACTGACGGTCAGGATCGAGCCTGCAACTGCTCGACGATCTTGTCTTTGACCTGCAGGCGTTTCTCTTTCAGTTTCTTCAGGGTGTCGTCGCTCGGCGCATCCGAGGTCGCCGTCTCGGCCTTGACGACTTCGGCGTCCGCCTGGGAATACCTGTTGATCAGTGCATCCAGATGTGGATCCGCGGTGCGTCGTTGCTGGATCTCTTCCTTTGTAAGTTTCAAGTCCTGTAACAGATCATGGGTCACCGGCATGGAACACCTCCGTCAGTTGATCGGCAGCCAACGCGACCGATTGCGCTGGCCAGGTATCAGAATGGCCTCGGTTGGCCACTTCTGTCGACCACCTGTCAGACCAGCGGTGTCCGTTCGTCGCCCTTTCGCAAATGCGATAAAACCTTTGGTCGGCGAACTCCCTCCATTGAATAACGCTCACAAAAACCTGCGTGGAGAAGCACCAATGGACGGATTCAAACTGCGTCACCTTTTTCTGGCTGTCGCCCTGAGCACCGGCATGGGCTCGGCCTTTGCCGCCACCGACAACGATTTCGTCGATAACGCAGCGGCCGGCGGCATCGCCGAAATCGAAACCAGCCGTCTGGCACTGGAAAAGAGCCAATCTGCCGACATCAAAGCGTTTGCCAACATGATGATCACCGACCACGGCAAGGCCAACGATGAACTGGCGACGATTGCCAAGGCCAACGACATCGAAGTGCCGGACACCACGACTCTGGTCAAACAGGCCAAGGAAAAAATACTCGAAGTCCGTGATGAGTCGTTCGACGCCGCCTATGCCAACAATCAGGTGAAGGCTCACGAAGAAACCATCGAGCTGTTCAAGAAACAAGCCAATACCGTGACCGACGACAAAGTCAAAGGCGCCACCGAACTCAAAGCCTTTGCGCAGAAAATGCTGCCGGCATTGGAGAAACACCTGGCCCATGCCAAAGAGCTGCAGGCCAAACACCCCAGCAAGTAATCGCCAGGTATACAAAGAGGCCGCCTCCATTGGACGCGGCCTCTTTGCGTTGGGCTTTGTTGCTGGCAAAAGATCAGCATTCCTGGCCGCGCCGACTAGAGTTACCGGTGCGTTCCTTGCGGCAGATCAAAAATATCCTCGGGGGAACGAACAACTATTTCGAACGGCCAAGGTCATTCACTTCGCGCCGGTCATTTCCCGAAGAACCGGCCCCCTATTCGCAATGGAGCAACAGGCACATGGCAGCACTGCAGAACAGCACACTTAATGCGATTAAAAACAATCAGGTTCAACTGCTGGGCGAATGGATCAACGGGCTTCAAACCACCGGCGCTACGCGCAACCTCAAAGAACACGACATACAGCAACAGACCGGCGAATTCCTGCAACTGGTGGTCAGCGGCCTGGAAAACGACAGCGGCACCAACATCACCGCGCCGGGCTGGGAAGGCATGCGCCACTTCCTCGAAAAACTCTCCCACAGTCGTGCCCAGCTCGGTCAGGATTCCCAGCAGACCGCCAGCTTCATTTTCTCGCTCAAGGGCCCGCTGTTCGCCCTGCTGCAAAACCATTATCAGGATCAGCCCGCCCTGCTCGCCGAACAGCTTTGGGAAATTTCCGAATTGTTCGATGCCTTCGGTCTGTACACCATCCGTACCTTCCAAAAATCCCGTGAAGCGGTGATCAAGCGCCAGCAGGAAGAACTGCTCGAACTATCGACCCCGGTGGTCAAGCTGTGGGACGGCGTGCTCGCGCTGCCGATGATCGGCACCCTCGACTCGCAACGTACCCAAGTGGTGATGGAATCGCTGCTGCAACGCATTGTCGACACCGGCTCGGAAATCGCCATCATCGACATCACCGGCGTGCCGACCGTCGACACGCTGGTCGCCCAACACCTGCTCAAGACCGTGACCGCGATCCGCCTGATGGGCGCCGACTGCATCATCAGCGGCGTGCGACCGCAGATTGCCCAGACCATCGTCCACCTGGGCCTCGACCTGCAAGGCGTGGTCACCAAAGCCAATCTGGCCGACGCACTGAAGCTGGCCCTGACCCGTCTGGGCATCACCCTCACCAAGACGGTCTGAACAATGGAACGTATCCCGATTCTTCAGATGGGTGACTTCCTGCTGGTGACCATCCAGGTCGACATGCACGACCAGCTCGCCCTCACCTTGCAGGACGACCTGTCCGAGCGCATCAGCAAGACCTCCGCGCGCGGGGTGCTGATCGACATCTCGGCGCTGGACATGGTCGATTCGTTCATTGGCCGGATGATCGGCACCATTTCCGGCCTGTCGAAAATCATGGACGCCGAAACCATGCTCGTCGGCATGCAGCCGGCGGTCGCCATTACCCTGGTCGAGCTCGGTCTGTACCTGCCGGGCGTCAGTACCGCGCTGAACGTCGAGCGCGGCATGAAACTGCTGCAGGAACGAGTACGCCAGCAATGACCGTGCGCAGCAGCGGTACCCAACCGATCAACATCGAGCAGGACGTGGTGCTGGCCCGGCAACAGGCGCGCAAGCTGGCCACCGAATGCGGCATGCGCCTGATCGACCTGACCAAACTGGTGACCGCCGTCAGTGAACTGGCGCGCAACACCATGGTGTATGGCGGTGGCGGAGACATGGACTGGCAGATCCTCGACGACAACCACAAGGTCGGCCTGCGCCTGACCTTTCGCGATGAAGGCCCGGGCATTCCCGACATCAAACTGGCGATGACCGACGGCTGGACCTCCGGCAGCGGCCTGGGCCTGGGCCTGACCGGGGCCAAGCGGCTGGTGGACGAATTCGAACTGGACACCGAGCCCGGCAAAGGCACTCGCATAACGATCACCCGATGGACATGAACATCAGCGGGACATTGACCCAGGTGTTGGTGATCGAGGACAGCAGCCAGATCGGCCATGCCCGGCGTACGGCCCAGCGTCTGGCCGAGCAACACGGTTTTGGCGAAAGCGATGCCGGCCGCGTCGCGCTGGTGGCCACGGAGCTGGCGAGCAATGTGCTCAAGCACGCCGGGCGCGGGGAATTGCACCTGCGTCTGTTGCCGCGTCAGGGTGACGACGGCATCGAGATGATTGCGGTCGACCGTGCCCAGGGGTTTGATCTGGACGCGTGTCTGGCGGACGGCTTTTCCACCGGTGGTACTCAGGGCATCGGTCTCGGTGCAGTGGCTCGACAGGCGGATATCTTCGACGTATTTGCCGATCATCGCGGCGCCGTGCTGCTGGCTCGTCTGTACCCGCGCAGCGACCGTCAGGCGGATCTGCCGTATGGTGTCAGCCAGCACTCGCTGCACAACGATCCAGCCTGCGGTGACGTCTGGCATCTGGCGATTCATGGCCGTGACATCAGTGCCCTGATCGTCGACGGTCTGGGCCATGGCGAGGACGCCGAGCGTGCGGCCCGTGCAGGTGAGAAAGCCTTTGCCCTGAGCCCGTTCAGTGCGCCGACGCTGCTGATGGAAGACATGCACCGCGAGATGATCGGGAGCCGGGGTGGCGCAGTGGCATTCGCGCAGTTTCACGCAGGGCGTGCCAGTCTGTCGTTCACCGGTGTCGGTAACATCGGTGCCAGCCTGATCGCCTCCGACAAGTCGCGCGGACTGGCCTCGCATCCAGGGATAGTCGGCGGCCAATACCGAAAAGCCCAGCCCTTTGACTATGCTCACGTGAACGGACATCTATTGATCATGTACAGCGATGGCTTGCAGTCCCGATGGAACCTTCAAGACTACCCCGGTCTGGTGCATCGCCATCCCGCCGTGATAGCCACCGTCCTGCACCGCGATTTCTGTCGCGGGCGCGACGATGTAACGGTGCTGGTCGTTGCCCTGGAGGCCGCCCATGGCTGAGTCCCCGACACTGAGCAATACCGAACAGGCTGCATTGATCGCCCAGTTGCAGAGCGAAACCGCTGCGTTGCGCGAAGAGCTCGACGAAACCAATCAGGGCGTGCTCGCGCTGTACGCCGAACTCGACACTCAGGCCGAACAACTGCGCCAGGCGTCCGATCTGAAAAGCCGCTTTCTGTCGTACATGAGCCACGAGTTCCGCACACCGCTGGGCTCGATCCTGAGCATCAACAGCTTACTGGCCGACGAACTCGACGGCCCGCTGAGTCCCGAGCAACACAAGCAGGTGGCCTTCGTCAGCAGCGCCGCCCGGGAACTCAGCGACATGGTCGACGACTTGCTCGACCTGGCGAAGATCGAGGCCGGACGCATCAGCATTTCTGCGGCGTGGTTCGACATGTTCGACCTGTTCGCGGCGTTGCGCGGAATGTTCCGGCCGATTGTCGACGCCACCGCCGTCGACCTGATTTTCGAGGAGCCGGTAGGCCTGCCGCGTCTCTATACCGACGACAAGAAGCTCGCGCAGATTCTGCGCAACTTCATTTCCAACTCGCTGAAATTCACCACCCGTGGTGAAGTCCGGATCTCGGCGCGCCTTGAAGGTGAGGACAAGGTACGGTTCGCCGTCAGCGACACCGGTATCGGTATCGCTTCGGAGCTGCACGGCACCTTGTTTGAAGACTTTTCTCAGGTCGACTCACCGCTGCAAAAACGCCTGCGCGGCACCGGGCTCGGATTGTCCCTGTGCAAACGCTTCGCCGAATTGCTCGGTGGCGAGGTCGGCGTCCAGAGTACCCCGAGCGTGGGTTCGTGCTTTTTCGTGATCATCCCGCTGGCGATCGCCCAGGAGAGCGTCGATGAAACATGACATCCGTCTGTTGATTGTCGACGACAACGTCGCCACCCGTTACGCCTTGCGCCGGCGGCTGGAACGCCACGGCTATGAGGTGTCAGAGGCCGGCACCGGTGGCGAAGGCCTGGCGTTGATCGCCAGTGAAAAGCTCGACGCGTTGATTCTCGACGTCAACCTGCCGGACATGAGCGGCTTCGATATTGTCCGCGAACTGCGCGCCGACGCCCGCACCGCCCTGCTCCCGGTGATCCACGTGTCGGCCGCGTCGATCCAGACCGGCGACATCATCACCGGCCTCGATGCCGGGGCCGATGCGTATCTGATTCACCCGGTCGATCCCGATGTGCTGCTGGCAACATTGCGCACCCTGCTTCGGGTGCGCGACACGGAGAACGCGTTGCGCGAAAGCGAGGCGCGTTTCCGCGAGATCTTCGTCAACATCTCCGCGCCCATCGCGGTGCTGGATGCCGACCTGAAAGTCCACGAGTGCAACCACGCTTTCTCCCAACTGATCCAGGACAACCGCGACCCGCAGACCCTCAGCGAATGCTTCGCCGAGGATCAGAGCGCGATCCTCGACGAACTGCGCCTGCGGCTGGTGGATGGCGAACGCTGGAAAGGCACGCTGAACATGCGCGTGCAGGGCGAGATCCGTGAGACCGAGTGGCAAATTTCCCCCTACCGCACCCCGAAACTGAGCCTGGTGTTCGTCGAAGACGTCACCGAACACCGTCACCGCGAACGTTCGCACCTGGCGCGGCTGGACGACACCACCACGCAACTGGCCAAGGAAGTCGCCGACCGGGTACGCGCCGAATCGCAACTGCTGCAAGTACAGAAAATGGATGCGCTGGGCAAACTCACCGGCGGCATCGCCCACGACTTCAACAACCTCCTGACCGGGATCATCACCAGCCTCGAACTGATCCAGAAACGCGTCGCCGATGCGCGCCCGGACAAGGTCCAGTTCTATGCCGAAGCGGCCCTGAGTTCGGCGATGAGCGCGGCCTCGCTCACCCATCGCCTGCTGGCTTTTGCCCGCCAGCAACCGCTCGACACCCGTCCGGTGGACATCAACAAGCACGTCCGCTCGCTGGAAGAGTTGCTGGTGCGCACCATCGGCGAACGCATCGCCCTCAAACTGGAAATGACCACCAAACCTGCCATCGCGCTGGTCGATCCGATCCAGCTCGAAAGCGCAGTGCTCAACCTGGTGATCAACGCCCGGGACGCATTGCCACGGGGCGGCAATATCTGGGTCAGCACTTACGCGGCGTATTCCCACGGCGACCCGAACCTCGCCGATGGTTCCTATGTGGCGCTATCGGTGCGCGATGACGGTACCGGCATCGAGCACAGCGTCATCGATAAGGTGTTCGAGCCGTTTTTCACCACCAAACCGCTGGGCCAGGGCACCGGGTTGGGGCTGTCGACGATCTACGGTTTCGCTCGTCAATCCGGTGGCGATGCGCACATCCGCAGCGTGGCGCGACGCGGCACCGAAGTGACGATCATGCTGCCGGCCACCAGTGATCCGACCGCTGTCGATGTGGCCCCTGTGACCATCGATCCGCAAGGCTCGGGCGAACATGTGTTGATCGTCGAAGACATGCCGGCGGTGCGCCTGTTCGTCACCGAAGTGCTGGAAGACGCTGGTTACCGCTGCACCCAGGTCGGCGACATCGAGACCGCGCTGGAGCGCCTGCAGAATGACCCGTCGATCAACCTGCTGCTGACCGACGTCGGCCTGCCGCGCATGAGCGGTCGTGAACTGGCGGACGTTGCGCGGGGCTGGCGTGAAGCCCTGCCGATCCTGTTCATGACCGGTTACGCCGAAACGGCGATCAATCGCCAGGTGTTCCTCGGGGCCGGCATGGAGATGCTGGTCAAACCGTTCCAGATCCGCGAGTTGCTGGACAAGGTTCGCCGCACGCTCGACGGCGCCTGATACACCGCCATTGCGTGCAAGCCCGTGATGAGGCCCGCCTAGGCGACGCAGTTATCGGTTCAAGGCACGGGCTAGAAACGGCGCAGTCCGGCTCTTCTTGCTCGCCGCCACTTTCTGCGGCGTACCGGCCACGACGATCTTGCCGCCCTGATCCCCCGCGCCCGGGCCGATGTCGATCACCCAGTCGCTCTGCGCCACCACGCGCATTTCATGCTCGACCACGATCACCGTGTGCCCCGCCGTCACCAGCGTATCCAGTTGCTCCAGCAAGCGGTCGACATCGCGCGGGTGCAGGCCGGTGGTCGGTTCATCCAGCACATACAACGTCGCCCCGCGCTGGTTGCGCTGCAGTTCGGTGGCCAGTTTGATGCGCTGGGCTTCGCCGCCGGACAACTCGGTCGCCGGCTGCCCGAGGCGCAGGTAACCGAGACCGATGTCGCGCAGTACCTCCAGCGAACGGCGGATCGCCGGTTGCTCGGCAAACACCATCACTGCTTCGTCCACCGTCAGCTGCAGCACCTGCGCGATGCTCAAGCCCTGCCAAAGGATGGCCAGGGTTTCGGGGTTGTAACGCGCGCCGTGACAGGTCGGGCAAGGCGCATAAACGCTGGGCATGAACAGCAATTCGACACTGACAAAGCCCTCGCCTTCGCAGGTCGGGCAGCGACCCTTGGCGACGTTGAAGGAAAACTGCCCGGCGTCGTAACCCGCCGCTTTCGCCTCATCGGTCGCGGCAAACAGCTTGCGCACGTTGTCGAACAGCCCGGTGTAGGTCGCCAGATTCGAACGCGGCGTGCGGCCGATGGGTTTCTGATCGACCTGCACCAGACGCTTGATCGACTCCAGCCCGGCGCTGACCTGGCCGGTGCTGGCAGACGGGGTATCGTCTTCCAGATTGAGTTCTTCCGGCTCGGCGTCACTGACGCTGCGCCCGAGCTGCGCGCCGACCAGTTCCAGCAGCGCCTGGCTGACCAGACTGGATTTGCCCGAACCGGAAACACCGGTGACCGAGGTGAAACAGCCCAGGGGAAATTCGGCGCTGAGGTTATTCAGGTTGTTGCGGGTGACACCGTCGAGCTTCAGCCAGCCCGACGGTTTGCGCGCCGTACGGGTCGACCGTTGCTGTTCGGCGAACAGATAGGCGCGGGTCTGCGAGTCCTCGATCGCGGCCAGCCCCGGTGGCGGGCCGCTGTAGAGAATCTGCCCGCCCTTTTCACCGGCCGCCGGGCCGACGTCGATCAGCCAGTCGGCCCGGCGCATGGTGTCCAGATCGTGCTCGACCACAAACACGCTGTTGCCGTCGGCCTTCAGGCGCTGCAAGGCTTCGAACAGCGCCTCGCCGTCAGCCGGGTGCAGGCCGGCGGAGGGTTCGTCGAGCACGTAGATCACGCCGAACAATTGCGAGCCCAATTGAGTGGCCAGTCGCAGGCGTTGCAATTCGCCGGACGACAGGGTCGGCGTGCTGCGCTCCAGCGCCAGATATCCGAGCCCGAGATCGGTCAGGGTGCTGACCCGCTCCAGCAAGTCCTCGGCAATGCGCTGCGCGGCCAGGCGTTTTTCCAGCGACAGGTTCGGCGTATGGCGCACGTCCGGCGCGTTGGCGTGGCCGCTGGCGCCATGAGCCACGCGCTGCTGGCGGGCTTCGCGAGTCTGGCTGTGGGTCAGGGTTTCACCGCTTTCATCGGCGTGTTCCAGCCAGCTCGCGTCCGCCACCGGCTTCAAGACTTCGGCGACTTGCAGCAGCGGCATGCGCGACAACTCGCCAATGTCATGCCCGGCAAACGTCACCGACAGCGCCTCGCGCTTGAGGCGCTTGCCATCGCACAGCGGGCAAAGGCTGCCGATCATGAACTGCGACACGCGCTTCTTCATCAGCGCACTTTGCGAATGGGTGAACGTGTGCAGGATGTAGCGCCGGGCGCCAGTGAAGGTGCCTTGATAGCTCGGCTCCATGTTGCGCTTGAGGGCGACGCGGGTCTCTTCCGGCGTCAGCCCGGCGTACACCGGAACGGTCGGTGTTTCCTCGGTGAAGAGGATCCAGTCACGCTGTTTTTTCGGCAGCTTGCGCCACGGGATATCGACATCGATGCCCATGGTCACCAGGATGTCGCGCAGGTTCTGCCCCTGCCAGGCCAGCGGCCAGGACGCCACGGCACGCTGGCGGATGGTCAGATTCGGATCCGGCACCATCAACGCCTCGGTGACCTCGTAAACCCGGCCCAGTCCATGGCACTCCGGGCACGCGCCTTGCGGCGTGTTCGGTGAAAAATCCTCGGCATACAGCATCGGCTGACCCGGCGGATAGCTGCCGGCGCGCGAGTACAGCATACGGATCAGGCTCGACAACGTGGTGACGCTGCCCACCGACGAGCGCGTGCTCGGCGTGCCGCGCTGTTGCTGCAGGGCCACGGCCGGAGGCAGGCCTTCGATGGAATCGACGTCCGGCACGCCGACCTGATCGATCAGCCGCCGCGCATAGGGCGCCACCGATTCGAAATAGCGCCGCTGGGCTTCGGCATACAGCGTCGAAAACGCCAGCGACGACTTGCCCGAACCCGACACCCCGGTGAACACCACCAGTGCATCGCGAGGAATGTCGACGTCCACGTTCTTCAGATTGTGTTCACGGGCACCGCGCACGCGAACCATGCCGGCGGCAGAACTGGAATTGCGTCTGGAAGTCATCGGCCAGCCTTGGTCAGGGGATTGGAGCTCAGGTGCTGAGCACGGAACGGATCATCTGCAGCAGTGCTTCGGGGCCATAGGGCTTGCCGAGCAAATGGGTGTCGGGGCTGAGCTGGTGGTTGCGCGAGATGATGTCGCGGGTGTGGCCCGAGGTGAACAGCACGGCCACCGGCGGCATTTGCACCTTGGCCCACGCCGCCAGATCGGAGCTTTTGATAAGACCGGGCATGACCACGTCGGTGAAGATCAGGTCGACCCGCGCGCCTTCCATCAACATCTGCATGGCCGCATCGCCGTTGCCGGCGATCAGCACGCGGTAGCCTTCTTCGCGCAACAGTTCGACCGCCGAGGTGCGCACCGCTTCGTTGTCCTCGACCACCAGGATCGTTTCGTGACCGCCCGCCTGCTGATGATTGACGCTCGGCGAGTCATCGAGCACGGGGCGCAGGCTGCGTGGAAAGTACAACTGCACCCGCGTGCCTTCGCCGATCCGACTGTCGATCTCCACATGCCCGCCGCTCTGCTTGACGAAGCCGAACACCATGCTCAAGCCCAGGCCCGTGCCCTGGCCGTCGGCCTTGGTGGTGAAGAACGGTTCGAACACCTGCTCGAGCATGTGCGGGGCAATGCCCACGCCGCTGTCACTGACCGAGACCCGCACGAAATCCCCCGGCACGATGCCCTTGCCCGAACAGAACGCCCGGTCCAGCGAGAGGTTGGAGGCGCCGAGCACAATCGTGCCCTCGCCCTTCATGGCATCCCGGGCATTGATCGCCAGATTGAGAATGGCGTTTTCCAGTTGATTGCGGTCAACGTTGATGTGCCAAGGCTCAACAGGCAGTTGCACATCGATCTGAATGGTTTCGCCCAGCGCCCGTTGCAGCAACTCGCCCACGCCTTCGAAGATCTGGCGGGGGTTGCACACCGCCGGCGACAGCGGCTGACGCCGGGCAAACGCGAGCAGTTGCGAAGACAGCTTGGCGCCGCGCTCCACCGCCGCCAGCGAGGCGCTGACCCGACGCTGGACGTTGGCATTGTCCGGTTCATGGCGAGCCAGCAGGTGCAGGTTGCCGGCGATCACTTGCAGCAGGTTGTTGAAGTCATGGGCCACGCCGCCCGTAAGGCCGCCGATGGCTTCGAGCTTCTGCGACTGACGCAATTGCTCTTCCGCGGCGAGGCGCGCCTCGACTTCATCCGCTACCCGCTGTTCGAGGTTGCGGGTGAACTTGAGCAGCGATTCCTCGGCGGTCTTGCGCTCGTGAATATCGATCAGCACACCGGGGAAACGGAACGGCCGGCCCTGCTCGTCGAATTCGCAAGCACCGCTGGCGAGCACCCACAGACAACTGCCATCGGCACGCACCACCCGGTACTCGGCGTTGTAGGGCTCGCCGGTACGCACCGAATTCTCCACGCACTCCTGTACCCAATTACGGTCGTCCGGATGAATGTGCGTCTCGGCGATATGCTGCGGCAGGTTGCTCAGGTCTTGATCAGGCGGGTAGGAAAATGTCCGGGCAAAACGCTCGTCGGCCGACAGCACGTTGTTCCTGACGTCCCAGACAAACGAGCCGAGCAATGCCCCGGCATTGAGTGCCAGGCGCACCCGCTCGTTGTCGGCGCGATAGGCATCTTCAGCGGCCTGGCGCAGACGCTCGGACAACACCAGTTCAGTGGTCTCCACCACCATCGCCATCACGCCCGAAGGCACACCGGCATCGTTGGCCACCGGGCTGTAATACAAATCGAGCCAGACATCCTCGGGCACGCCGTCGCGCAGCAACACCAATACCTTGTTGCGATATTCCAGGGTGCCGCCGGCCAGACAGGTGTCGACCACATGCCGGTTGAAATCGGCCACCTCCGGCCAGCCCAGTTCCACCGGCGATCCGAGCAGGTAGGGATGTCGTCCGCCGGCGAATCGTGAATAAGCGTCGTTGTAGATCATGTAACCGGCATGCCCCCAGAGCATGACCATCGGCAGCGGCGAGGCCAGCATCAGCTGGACAGTGCTGCACAGGCTGGCCGGCCAGGTTTCGAGGGGGCCCAGATCAGTCCTGCTCCAGTCAAACGCACGAATGCGCCCGGCCATCTCGCCTTGCCAGCCGTCACACCCATGGCTATCGGATAAAAACTGCATCAGCTGCTTCAACGCCTTGTAGTGGGTCCGGTTCTATCGCCGCGCGTTCAAACGCCACGCCCGTCTGTTTCGAGCGTGTCGGGCAGCGATGGTTTCATTAGAGGTATAGCCGATTTCACCTGCACTCGACGCTCACACTCCGATCAGGTGTTTGAGCGGGTGGTAGCCAGTCTTCATTTTCGCAGCGACGTCGAGGATCGCCTTCTGGATGCCGTCCAGGTGCATGCAGGTCAGCTCGATCGCGGCGCTCTGATTGCCGGCCTCGATGTACTCGATCAGGCGCAGGTGCTCGTCATCACGGCAGGCTTCGTGGCTGTCGTCATCCAGCGCGGCGGCGTACAGCGAGGCGCGGGAAATCAGCTTCTGGAACCAGTCGAGCAGTACCGGGTTGTTCAGGCTGCGTGCGAGTTTGATGTGGAACTCGCCGAGCAGGTGAATCAGTCGCTCGTGGTCGCCGGCTTGGTGGGCTTCGTCTTCAAGCAGCAAATGATCACGCAGGTCCTGCATCACCGCCGAATCCTTGCGCCGGCACAGTTCGGTGACGATGCCGATCTCGATCAGACGCCGGGTTTCGAACAGCGAACGGATTTCCTCATCGCTGGGCAGCGACACCGACGCACCTTTATTGGGCTCGGTGGTGACCAGTCCGTCGGCCTCCAATTGCTTGAGCGCCGCGCGAACCGACGTGCGGCTGACATTGAACAATTCCGCCAGCGACGCCTCGCCCAGCTTCATCCCCGGACGCAGCGAACGCTTGCTGATCGCCTCGTAAACCCCTTGGTAGACGCGGTCGACCGTGGTTTCCGTTTTTTTCTCGGTCATTTGAAAGCTCCTTCAACGCTGGCGACGCTGCCCGACGAACGACTCAGTCAGGGAAATGGGGGGTTGCGCCAGCAGATTAATCCGGGTATTTCTAAATTGCATTCAGATATTGCATACAATAATTAGAGGATTGCACCATTATGGGTCAACAAATAGCCATTGAAGTGCGTAACGTATCCAAGCGGTATTCTGATGATCCAGGCCTGGCGCCAGCCCTCGACAACGTGTCGGTGAACATCGCCGACAACGAGTTTTTCACCCTCCTCGGCCCCTCGGGCTGCGGCAAGACCACCCTGCTGCGCACCATCGCCGGTTTCGAACACGTCAGCGACGGCGAGATCCGTCTGGCGGGGGAAACGGTCAATCACCTGCCGCCGTTCAAGCGTCGGGTGAACACGGTGTTCCAGAGTTACGCGCTGTTTCCGCACATGAGTGTCGCGCAGAATATCGCCTTCGGCCTCGAGATGCAGGGTCTTGATCGCAAGACGATTCCCGGACGGGTCGACGAAATGCTCGCGCTGGTGCAGATGGAACACCTGGCCGGGCGCAAGCCGGCGGAATTATCCGGCGGCCAGCAGCAACGCGTGGCTCTGGCCCGGGCCCTGGCGCCGAAGCCCAAAGTGCTGTTGCTCGACGAGCCGCTGTCGGCGCTGGACCTGAAGCTGCGCAAGGAAATGCAGGTCGAACTCAAGCGCGTGCAGCAGGAAGCCGGCATCACTTTCATCTTCGTCACCCACGATCAGGAAGAGGCCTTGACCCTGTCCGACCGGATCGCGGTGATGTCCGCCGGCAAGATCCTGCAGATCGGCACCCCGACCGACATCTATGAACGCCCGCAGCACCGTTTCGTCGCCCAGTTCATCGGCGACATCAATTTCCTCCCCGGCGAACTCAAGCGCGGCGAACACAACGAAAACCTCTTCGTGCCCAACGGCATGCCGGTGGAAATCCCCTGCCCGCCGCAAGGCGTCAATGGCAGCAGCGTGCAGCTGGCGTTTCGTCCCGAACGTTCGCAACTGGTCGCAGCGGATCAACCGCATCACCTGCGCGGGGTAATCGAGGCGGTGCTGTATGTCGGCACCGCGACGCTGTACCAGTGCCGTTTGAACAACGACATCAAAGTCATGCTGCGGGAAAACAACGAAGGCCTGAACCGTGGTCGTGCAGTCGGCGAGCACGTGGCGGTGCACCTGCCGCCCCAGGCCTGTCTGTTGATGGAGGCCTGAGATGAGCGTCAGCAGCACTTCCCCCTCTCTCAACCGCGCGCTGTTGCTCAGCCCGGTGGTGTTGACCCTGCTCGCCCTGATCGCCATTCCGCTGGGCATCATGGGCTACATCAGCCTGCTGCCGCGCAACACCTACGGCGGCGTCGACTGGCAGGCCCAATGGCAGTTGCAGAGTTACGTGCAGCTGTTTTTCCAGGAAGGTTTTGACGGCGAGCTGGAGCTGAACTGGGTCTACGCCCAGGCGCTGTTGCGCTCGGTGTTCCAGGCCGGTGGCACCACACTGTTGTGTTTCCTGTTCGGCTTTCCGGTGGCGTTGTGGATGTCGAGCCTGACCCCACGCCGGCGCAACCTGATGGTGTTGCTCATCACCATTCCGTTCTGGACCAACCTGCTGATCCGCAATTACGCGTGGCTGATCATCCTGCGCGAGCAGGGCTGGGTCGCCCAAAGCCTCAACGCGCTGTTCCCGAGTGCCGGCGGCATCACCCTGCTGTACAACGACTTCGCGGTCAGCGTCGGTCTGGTCTACAGCTTCCTGCCGTTCATGATTTTGCCGATCTACTCGACCCTGGAAAAACTCGACTGGCGTCTGGTGGAAGCCGCCTATGACCTGGGCGCCAACCGCTGGCATGCGCTGCGGCGGATCATCCTGCCGCTGTCGATGCCCGGCGTGATCGCCGGTGCGTTGCTGGTGTTCGTGCCGAGCCTCGGCGCCTTCATCACCCCGGCGATCCTCGGCGGCGGCAAGACCCTGATGATCGGCAACCTGATCCAGCAGCAATTCGGCACCGCACGCAACTGGCCGCTGGGCAGTTCGCTGTCGTTCCTGCTGCTGGGGATTCTGCTGTTGTCACTGGTGCTCTACGCCCTGTACAGCCGCAGCGCGGCGAAAACCCTGAACCGGGGAGCGAAAGCATGATCTCTCTGCACCTGAAAAAACTCCCGGCGACCCGGGAAATCAGCCTGCTGATCCTCGCCTATCTGTACGTGCCGATCCTGGTGTTGATCGCCTACAGCTTCAACGCCAACCGCTCGGCGACGGTGTGGACCGAGTTCTCGTTCGCCTGGTACGGGCGGATCCTGGCCAACCCGTCGATCCAGACCGCGGCGCTGAACTCGATCATCGTCGCGACCATCGCCACCGTGTGCGCCACGGCGATTGCGCTGCTGGCGGCGCTGGCGACCTACCGGCCGTTCTACGGGCAGAAAATGGTCGAGGGCGGGATCAACCTGCCGCTGATCCTGCCGGAGATCGTCACCGCCGTGGCCACCCTGCTGCTGTTCATGGCGCTGGGCATCAAGCTCGGGCTGATGACGGTGATCGTCGCGCACATCGGCTTCTGCATCCCGTTCGCCTACCTGCCGATCCGCGCACGCCTGAACGATCTGGACAAGAGCCTGCTGGAGGCCGCCAACGACCTGTATGCCAATCCGTGGCAGGTGTTTCGCCGCGTGACCTTGCCGCTGCTGTGGCCGGCGGTGCTGTCCGGTTCGGTGCTGGCGTTCGTGGTCAGCCTCGACGATTTCATCATGACCTTCTTCGTCGCCGGGCCCGGTTCGACCACGTTGCCGGTGTACATCTTCTCGGCGATCAAGGCTGGCGTAACACCTGAAATCAACGCGATTTCAACCCTGATGCTGGTGATTTCCATCGTGCTGGTGGTGCTGGCCTTCTGGCTCGGCCAACGCGGCAAACAACAATAAACCTGGAGCGCGCTCATGAAAGTGAAAAACATGCGTCTGGCAGTATCCGGTCTGGCCCTGAGTTGTTTCACCGCGTTCGGCGCCCACGCCGCCGAGCCCAAACAGTTGTTCTTCTACAACTGGACCGATTACTACCCGGTGGACCTGCTGGCCAAGTTCGAAAAGGAGACCGGGATCAAGGTCACCATGGACGGCTACGACAGCAACGAAACCCTGCTCGCCAAGTTGCAGGCCGGCGGCGCCGCGTATGACGTGATCGTACCGTCGCAGTCGATCATGCAGACGCTGATCAAGCAGGACCTGCTGTTGGAAATCGACGCCCCGACCCTGAGCAACTTCCAGTACGTCAAAGGCCCGTTCCGCGACCCGAGCTTTGACCCCGGCCGCAAGTTTTCGGCGCCTTATCTGTGGGGCACCACCGGGTTTTCCTATGACAGCGCCCGCGTACCCGGCGGCAAGCTCGACGACTCGTGGAAAGAATTCTTCGAGCCGCGCAAGGAACTGCAAGGCCAGCTCGCCGCCCTCGACACCTCCAGCAGCGTGATCAACGCCGCCAGTCATTACCTGAACGTCGACGAATGCACGGAAAACCCGCAGGACGCCAAGCGCATCCTCGAGCTGCTGCAAAAGCAGAAACCGTTTTTGAAGATGTACAGCTCCGACAACACCGTCGACCGCATGGCCTCGGGCGAAGTGATCATGATGCAGAACTGGAACGGCTCGACGGCCCGCGCCACGTTGCAGAAGAGCACGATCAAATACGTGTACCCGAAAGAGGGCCTGGCGATGTTCCAGGACAACTTCGCCGTACCGAAAAGCGCGCCGCATCCGGGCAACGCCAAGATCTTCATCGACTGGATGATGAAGCCCGAGAACGCGGCGGCCGTGTCCAACGCGATTGCCTATGCCAACGGGATTCAGAGCGATCAGTTGCTGGATGCGAAATGGAAGGTCATGGACGCGATCAACATGCCCGAGGAGTACGCCTCGCGCCTGCGCCCGGAGAAGGAATGCAGCAACAAGGCGCGGGAGCTGCAGGATCGGATCTGGTCGAAGCTTAAGGGTTGATCCGAAACCGCAGCCCTCACCCTAGCCCTCTCCCAAAGGGAGAGGGAACCGATTGGGGAATATTCAAGAAATACACCGACCTGAACGTTTTGCTCTGAATCCATAATCGACTCGGTCTCTCAGGTCGGCGTAGTACCTGAGACGACTCGGTCGGTCCCCTCTCCCTCCGGGAGAGGGCTAGGGTGAGGGGAAAAAATCCAAAGAACAAATGAGGTTCCAATGACTGCCCCCCGCTGGCTCAGAAACATCCGCCCCTACGGCGCCCCCGCCGAAGACCTGCTGATCGAAAACGGCAAGTTCAGCCAACGCCGCGCGGCCTCCACTGCTCCATTGGCCGCCACCGACATCGACGGCCAGAACCAGCTCCTGACCGCCCCGCTGGTGGAAAGCCACGTCCACCTCGACAAGACCCTGTACGGCCAGCCCTGGCGCCCGAACAGTGCCGGCCCGACGCTCAAGGACTACATCAGCAACGAGCGCCGCGTGCTGCGCGAAGTCAAAGCGCCAATCGCCGAACGCGCCGGCGCCCTGCTGGAGAACTGCATCGCCCGGGGTTCGCTGACCATGCGCTGCCATGTCGACATCGACCCGGAATTCGGCCTGCGCCACGTCGAGGCCATGCAACAACTGCGCGAAACCTACAACGACCTGATCGACCTGCAGCTGGTGGTCTTCCCGCAAACCGGCCTGATCAGCCGCCCCGGCACTGCCGAGCTGATGCGTGAAGCCATGGCCCTGGGCGTGGAAAACGTCGGCGGGCTTGACCCCTGCGGCATCGACAATGACCCGATCGCGCAACTGGATTTCGTGTTCAAACTGGCCAGCGAATTCCAGCGTGGCGTCGACATTCACCTGCATGACAAAGGTGAACTGGGCCTGTGGCAGATCGCCCGGATCGCCGATTACACCGAGCGTTTCAACCTGCACAACCGGGTGATGATCAGCCACGCCTATTGCCTGGGCATGCTGCCGTGGAGTCAGGTCAAACCGGTCGCCGAACGCCTTGCTGCACTGGGCATTTCGCTGATGAGTTCGGCGCCGGCCGATTGCGCCGTTCCACCCTTCCTGGCGCTGCGCGAGACCGGCGTTAACGTGTGTCTGGGTTCCGACGGCATTCGTGATGCGTGGTCGCCGATGGGCAATGGCGACATGCTGGAACGGGCGATGCTGCTGGCCTTCCGTTTTGATCTGGGCAAGGACGATGAACTGGCGGCGGCGTTCGACGCGGCGACGGTCAACGGTGCGCGCGCATTGGGGATCGAGGATTACGGCTTCGCCGTCGGCCGGCCGGCGGACTTTCTGCTGATGCCGGTGGAAACCCTCGGTGAAGCGGTGGTCGCGCGGCCGGTGCGTCAGGTCTATCGCGGCGGCGAACTGATCGCCAGCGGCGGTCGTTTGCTGGGCAGCCGTCTGTGAAACGCATCGGCCTGAAGGCCGGTTGCGTGGTCGGTTTCGACGGCACGCAACATGTGCTGTGGCGCGACGGCGAAGTGGTGTTCGCCGGGTCGCGCATCGAGTTTGTCGGGCGCGGTTATCAAGGGCCGGTGGATCAGTGGATCGACTACGGCAACGCACTGATCGGTCCCGGTTTTATCGACCTGGACGCCCTCGGCGATCTCGATTCCACGGTGCTGACTCTGGACAACGGCGACGAGCGCACCATGGGCCGCATGTGGTCGGCGGAGTATCTGGCGGCCGGCCCGCGTGAGTCATTCAGCCCCGAGGAAGAGGTCTTCAAATACCGCTACGCCTTCACTCAGTTGATCCGCAACGGCATTACCACGGCCATGCCGATCACCTCGATGTACTACCGCGAATGGGCGGAGACCTACGACGAGTTCGCCGCTGTCGCCGGCGTGGCGGGCGAGTTGGGCCTGCGTACCTATCTCGGCCCCTGCTACATGAGCGGCATGAGTTACTGGCGCGCCGACGGCACCCTCGCCCATCACTGGGATGAGGCTCGGGGCCTGGCCGGGCTGGACGCGGCCGAACGGTTTTTCAAGGATTTCGATGGCGCCCACGCCGGGTTGATTCGCGGCGCGCTGCTGCCGGATCGCATCCAGACCTGCACCCCGGCGCTGCTTGAGCGTACGTCCGCATTGAGTCGTGAACTGAATGCACCGATGCGCCTGCATTGCTGTCAGGCGCCGGGTGAAGTGGCGATGGTCGAACAGCTGCGCGGTACATCGCCGCTGGGCTGGTTGCAGCAACTCGACCTGCTCACCCCGCGCAGCCTGCTGCCCCACGGCCTCTACACCTCGGGCGATGACGATCTGCAACGGATCATCGACGGCGGCGCGAGTCTGGTGCACTGCCCGCTGGTGTTCGCCCGTGACGGCGAGGCGCTGAATTCGTTCGGCCGCTATCGTGCCAAAGGCATCAACTTCGCCCTCGGCACCGACACCTGGCCGGCAGACCTGCTGGAGAATATGCGCCACGGCCTGAACATCGCCCGGCTCATGGAAGGTAGTCCATCGCTGACCAGCAGCCTCGACCTGTACAACGCCGCCACTCTCGGCGGCGCCAAGGCGCTGGGCCGTGACGACCTCGGTCGCCTGGCGCCCGGCGCCAAAGCGGATATCACCGTGTTCAATCTGCGCGGCCTGCATCTGGGCCCGCTGTTCGATCCACTGAAAAACCTGTTGCTGGCCGGACGCGGCGACGACTGCATCGCCAGTTACATCGACGGTCGCTGCGTGATGCAGAACGGTCAGGTCATCGGCGTCGACTACCCCTCTCTGCAACGCCAGGCCCAGCGCCAATACGAAAAACTGATGCGCAGCCACAGCGACCGGGCCTTTGGCCGACCGGACTGGAAAACCCTGTTCCAGCCGGCCATTGCGTTCGCCGACGACTACAGCGCCGAAGCGCCGTTGAGCGCCATCGATCCCCTTCTTTAGAGAACACTGCCATGCACAGCTTCGACTTCAGCCAACTGAGCCCACGGGAAAAATACAAGATTCTGATCGGCAGCGTGGTGCCGCGCCCGATTGCTCTGGTCACCACCATCGACGGCGAAGGCCGGGTCAATGCCGCGCCGTTCAGTTTTTTCAATGCCCTGTCGGCAGATCCGCCCATTCTCGCGCTCGGCGTGGAGAACTACGGCGATCAGAGCCCGAAGGACACCACGCGCAATATCCAGATGAATCAGGAGTTCACGGTCAACATCGTCAGCGATGCACTGGTGGAGGCCATGAACGTCTGCGCCGTGCCGTTTGCGCCGGGCTTCGATGAATTGACCGCTGCCGGCCTGACAGCGATTCCCGGCACCGCGGTCAAATGCCCGCGAATCGGCGAAGCCCCCGTGGCGCTGGAATGCCGACGGATGATGGCGCTGAACATCGGTCAGTCCCGGGAGATCATTTTTGGCGAGGTGTTGATGGCCCATGTGCGCGACGAGTTGATTGACCCGAAAACCCTGTACATCGATCAATTGGGGCTGGATGCGATCGGGCGCATGGGCGGGCATGGTTATGCGCGGACCCGGGATTACTTCGATTTGCCGACCCGCTCGTTGCAAGCGTGGACGGAAGCGCCGGGGGGTGGCGAACGGTTCTGGCCACAGCGCTGATCAGTGGAAGTCGCGGCTCTGTACGCGGATGCCGTTGAGCAGCGGAGTCAGATCGCTCAGGCGTCCGGCAATCAAGTGCCGCACCTCGCCTTCCCGCTCCCAGCGGCCATCGACCTTGAGCAATTGCGAGCCCACCAGCACCTGCCGCTGACGCTCGGCCAGATCGCGCCAGACCACCACGTTGACGTTGCCGAACTCGTCTTCCAGGGTCACGAAGGTCACGCCGCTGGCGGTGCCCGGCCGCTGGCGACCGGTCACCAGCCCCGCCACGCTGACCGGCCGACCATGCTCGACTTCCAGCAACTCCCGGGAACTGCGGCAGCGCCGTGCCCGCAACTCGTTGCGCAACAACGTCAGCGGGTGCGGCCCCAGCGTAGTGCCCAGTGTGGCGTAGTCGGTGAACAGGTCTTCGCTGACACTCGGCGTCGGCAGCAGCACATCCGGCTCTTCCTGACTCGGCAACCCGGCAAACAACCCGAGCTGTTTCTGCACCCCGGCCACTTCCCAGCGTGCCCGATGACGATGACCGGCCAGACCGCGCAATGCCCCGGCATCGGCCAGCAGCGCCTGGGCGCGACTGTCGAGCCCGGCCCGTTCGCCCAGATCGGCGACATCGGCAAACGCCCCCCTCGCCCGCGCGCTTTCAATGCTGCGCGCATCCTCCTCGCGAAAGCCCTTGATCATCCGCAGGCCCATGCGGATGGCCGGTTGCTCGCCGGTGATCGGCTCCAGGCTGCAATCCCAGTCACTGGCGCGCACGTCCACCGGGCGGATCTGCAAATGATGCCGGCGCGCGTCCTGAAGAATCTGATCCGGGCTGTAGAACCCCATCGGCCAACTGTTGATCAGCGCGCAGGCGAACGCCGCCGGTTCGTGGCACTTGAGCCAGCAACTGGCATAGGTCAGCAAGGCAAAACTGGCAGCGTGGGATTCAGGGAAACCGTAACTGCCGAAGCCCTTGATCTGCTCGAAGATCTGCGCGGCGAATTCCGGGGAGTAGCCGTTTTTCTTCATGCCGGCGGCCAGTCGTTCCTTGTGCGGCTCCAGCCCGCCGTGGCGTTTCCACGCGGCCATGGAGCGGCGCAACTGATCGGCCTCACCGGGGCTGTAGTCGGCGGCGACAATGGCGATCTGCATCACCTGTTCCTGAAACAGCGGCACGCCAAGGGTGCGCTTGAGCACCACTTCCAGTTCCGGGGACGGATAGGTTTCCTCTTCCTCCTTGTTCCGGCGGCGCAGGTACGGATGGACCATGCCGCCCTGGATCGGCCCCGGCCGGACGATGGCCACCTCGATCACCAGGTCGTAGAAGGTTTGCGGGCGCAGGCGCGGCAGCATCGACATCTGCGCCCGGGACTCGATCTGGAACACACCGATGGTGTCGGCGCGGCTGATCATGTCGTAGGTCGGACGATCCTCAGGCGGGATCGTGGCCAGGCTCAGATCCTGATGACGATGACGGCGCAGCAGGTCGAAACAGCGGCGGATCGCGCTGAGCATGCCAAGGGCGAGGATATCCACCTTGAGCAGCCCGACGGCGTCGAGGTCATCCTTGTCCCACTGGATAATCGTGCGGTCGGCCATGGCGGCGTTTTCCACCGGCACCAAAGTGTCCAGCGGTTGCTCGGAAATCACGAAACCACCGGGGTGTTGCGACAGGTGCCGGGGGAAGCCGATCAGTTGCCCGGTCAGGCTCAGCACCCGGTGCAGCAGCGGGCTTTCGGGATCGAAACCGCCTTCACGCAGGCGCTCCACGGGAGGGGTTTCATCGCTCCAGTGGCCGCAGCAGTCGGCCAGCGCATTGATCTGGTCCGCCGGCAAACCCAGCGCCTTGGCCACATCGCGGATCGCGCCGGAAGCGTGGTAAGTGCTGACCACCGCCGTCAGCGCCGCACGACGGCGACCATAACGACGAAACACGTATTGCAGGACTTCTTCCCGGCGTTCGTGCTCGAAATCCACGTCGATGTCCGGCGGCTCGTTGCGCTCCCTCGACATGAAACGCTCGAACAGCAGCGTGGTGCGATCCGGGTCGATCTCGGTGATGCCCAAGGCAAAACACACCGCCGAATTGGCCGCCGAACCTCGGCCCTGGCAGAGGATTTTCTGCTCACGGGCGAAGCGCACCACGTCGTGCACGGTGAGGAAGTAGCTTTCGTAGCCGAGTTCGGCGATCAGCTCCAGCTCATCGTCGATCTGCTTGAGCACCTTGGGCTGTGCGCCTTTCGGCCAGCGCCAGGCGATGCCTTGTTCGGTCAGGTGGCGCAGCCAGGAACTGGCGCTGTGTTCCTCGGGCACCAGTTCTTTGGGGTATTGATAGCGCAACTCGCCCAGATCGAAGGTGCAGCGGCGAGCCAGATTCACCGACTCGTCCAGCAAGGTCTGCGGATACAACTCGCGCAACACATCGAGGCTGCGCAAATGCCGCTCGCCATTGGGGTGCAGGCGCAATCCGGCTTCCGCTACCGGGACGTGATGGCGGATCGCGGTCATGGTGTCCTGCAAGGCCCTCCGGCCACGGGCGTGCATGTGCACATCGCCACTGGCCACTGCCCGAATCTGCAGTTCATCCGCCAGACTCAGCAGTGCAGCCAGTCGCCGCTGATCGTCCTGCCCGCGGTGCAACTGCACCGCCAGCCACAGCCGCTCGCCGAAGGTCTGCTTCAGCCAGCGGCCCTCTTCCACCTCATCGACCGAATCCGGCACCCACAGCACCAATAGCCCCGGCAGCGGTTCGCTGAAGTCCTCGCGCAGTATTTGATACTGGCCTTTCCGGGTACGCCGTCGGGCTTGGGTAATCAAGCCGCACAGCGTTTGATAACCCTCGATGTTCTCGACCAGCAACACCAGTTTCGGGCCGTTCTCGATGCGCATCTCGCTGCCGATGATCAGCGGCAGCTCCACGGATTTGGCCGCCTGCCAGGCACGAACGATCCCGGCCAGGGTGCATTCATCGGTGATCGCCAGTGCCTGATAGCCGTGTTTTTTCGCCCGCTGAAACAGCTCCAGCGCACTGGACGCACCACGCTGGAAACTGAAGTTCGACAGGCAGTGCAGTTCGGCGTAACCCTGGCTCACGCGAACCAGCCCTGCAGCCACAACGGGCCGCCCTCACCCACCGCCCGGTACGCCCAGCCTTGCTGGCCGGCGCGGTTCTGGATCAGGTAATAGTCGCGGCGCACGTCGTCACCGTCCCACCAGCCGGACTCGATCCGTTCCGGGCCCATGAGGATGCGCGCCGAACCTTCGGGCACGGACTGCGGCTCGCCCAGCAACCAGCCCGGACGCTGCACGCCCGACAATGCAGGGCAACGCTGTTTGTCATCGGCGTTCTGCCACGCGCACTCCGGGCGATGATCGGCCTGAAAGCGCAGGCCCTGCACCGCCTCATCCCCCAGCCGCGCGCGCAGGCGTTCGCGCAATTGCTCCCAGGGCAAGGTCTGCTGCGGACGGTCGTCGAACAGCTCCTGAAACTGCGGCACGAAACTCGGCAGATCCTCGGCGCGCAAACGAAAACCGCGCACCGGGGCTTCGACCTGCACCTGCTCCAGTCGGCCACGGGCCAGTTCAAAGAGCATCGCCGGATCGCGCTCGGCGCTGAGCAGGCCGACCTTGATCAGCGTGTCCGGCAACCCGGCGTGTTCCAGATGCAGGTCGAAGCGCTGCACGCCGCTGTCGCGCCCGCACAAAAACGCCGCCAGATCGGACGTCAGGCGGCGCAATGGAAACAGCAGCGCCTGATGGGACTGCACGTCGAAATTGAGTTCGATGCGCACATCGAAGCGATCCGGCGGCAGGTAGAACGCCAGCGCCAGCGGCCGTGCGCCGAACAGCGTGTCCAGATGCTTGAGCATCGGCGCCTCGAAACGCCGGGCCAGGGCCTGACGCGGCAGGTTCTGCACCTGATGAAGGTTGCGCAGGCCCATGCGCGACAACGCCGTGGCCACGCTCGGTTCAAGGCCGATGCGGTCGACCGGCAATTGCCCGAGGTGATGGCGCAGGGCTTCACCGTCGGGCACCACCAATCCGTCGTAGGCGTTGGCCAACACCCGTGCCGCCACCGGGTTGGGCGCGGCAACGATGCGGTGCCGAAAACCCAGCTCGGTCAGCTCCGTGCGCAACCGCGCCTCGAACTGCGCCCAGGAACCGAAAAGCCCGAGGCTCGATTCGATCTCGAACACCACGGTGCGCGGGTAATGCACGCTGACCTGCGCGCTGAAGCGATAGGCCCAGGCGGCGAGAAACTGCTGCCAGTGCTCAACCTCGGCCGAATCGTAATCGACGGTGGCGAACCCTTTGCTCATGGCCTGCGCGGCGGTCATCGACTGCCCCGGACGCAAGCCCAGTGCCCGCGCCGCCGGGTTGACCGCTTGCAGCACCCGGCGCTGGGCCGGGCCGCTGAGCAGCGCCAAGGGTTGCTCGGGATCGGGGCGCTGACGCAGCACGGCGTCGAGAGCCAATTGCGGGAACAGAATGCAAACCCAGCGCATGGCGACCTCAATGCCCCACGGCGAAGGCAATCGGTGCGCTGCGCGCCAGACCACCCCGGCACTTGAGCACGCGCAATTGCGCGGGTCGTGCATCGATGGCAATGCGCAATGCGGCCGGCGACGGGTTGACCGCTTCGCTCAATGGCCGCCACGCGAACGCCAGGGTCTGGCCGGTTTCCGCCGCCACCTGCAAACGGCGCAAGGCGCGATCATCGGCCTTGTGCGGCCAGCACAGCACCGCACCGCAGCTGCCCGAGCGCAGGCATTGTTCCGCCGCCCACAACGCATCGCGCTCGCTGGCCTGGATCACCGACAACTGCCGCAGATCGACTCCGGCATTGGCCCAGGCCTGCGGGTACGGCACAAACGGCGGCGCCACCAGCACGATGCGCTCGCCCGCCGCCGACAGCCGCGCCAACGTCGGCCACACCAGTTGCAGCTCACCGACACCGGGCCCGGCCAGGAGGATTTCGCTCAGCGCCGCTTCCGGCCAGCCGCCACTGGGCAACGCTGCGTCCAGCGCCGCGTGCCCGGTGGGTTGCGGGCTGGCGGCCGGTGGCGCAGGCCGGCCCTTCCAGACCTGGCCGCCATTGAACAGCGTATCCAGCGCAACGACGGCCCCCATCAGCCTTGCCTCACCAGACCGCAGAACACCCCTTCGATGGCCAGGTCTTGATCGGCCCGCACCACAATCGGCTGGTACGCCGGGTTGCGCGGCAACAGGCGAACCTCATCACCGATGCGCTCGAAGCGTTTGATGGTGACTTCACCGTCGAGCCGCGCCACCACGATCTGGCCGTTGAGCGCCTCGGGGTTGCGCCGCACGCCGACCAGATCGCCGTCGAGAATGCCGTCCTCGATCATCGAATCGCCCTGCACCCGCAGCATGTAGTCGGGCGTGCGGGAGAACAACGCCGGGTCGAGCATCAGCCGATTGTGCAGGTCGGCATCGGCACCGATGGGCGCACCGGCGGCCACCCGGCCGAGCACCGGCACTTCGAGCAGTTCCGGTCGCGCCGGTTGCCCGAGCAAACGAATGCCCCGGGCCTGATGCGGGTTGACCTCGATGAACCCGGCTTCGGTGAGCGCCAGCACATGCTTGCGCGCCACGCTGCGGGAGGCAAAACCAAAAGCCTCGCTGATTTCAGCGAGGCTTGGGGGCTGACCGTGTTCGGCGATGCGTTCGCGGATGAAGGTCAGGATGGCGGTACGGCGGGGAGTCAGAGTCGTCATGGAGTACATTTGTACTCTTGTGGGAATTTCCTGACAAGCACCGCCAGTCAGCTCGGTCCGACTTCATCGCGCGGCGCTCAACGGCCACCTGAGTTACGTCAGCCATCGCTGAAAAACTGTTACCGGATGTTTACAAAATTTTTACCCATCATCTTCTACAGTCAGGAGCACATTCGTATGAGTTTTCTATCGGTAGAGGAAAGATTCAAATGGCTTTGGGCAAAGGACTGCGCTTGCCAGTCATCACTCCGACCCGCCTGGTGCTGCTGTTTTCGCTGGCACTGGTGGCGCTGTACAACCTGGCGACCTGGAAGGCGCTGGGAACGCTGATTACCCTGCAAGGCGCACAGAAACTGGCGTTTTTCGCCTCCTTCGGGCTGTTTCTGTGGGCGGCGCTCACCCTGCTGCTGACCCTGGTGTCGTTTCGCTGGACGCTGAAACCGGCATTGACGCTGGTGGCTGTGCTTTCGTCTTGCGCGGCGTATTTCATGAACGAATACGGCATCACCATCGACACGGTGATGATCCAGAACGTGTTCGAAACCAACCCCGGGGAAGCCACGGCGCTGTTCAGCGGCAAACTTCTGGCTTACGTGCTGGTGCTCGGTGTGTTGCCGGCCGTGCTGATCTGGCGCTGGCCGGTGGTTTATCGGTCGTTCTTTCGAGGCTTGCTGAACAAGGTGCTGGTGATCGTGGCCTGTGTGCTGGTGATCGGCGCTTCGGTGGGCGCGTTCTATTCGACCTACGCGCCGATCTTTCGTGAGGAAGACAAGCTCACCCACTTCATCAACCCGACCAACTACATCTACGCGATCAGCAAATACACCAAGCAACGGCTGGGGATCAAAAAGCATTTCGTGGTGCAGGCCATCGGCGAAGACGCGGTGATGAGCGCCAAGGCGGCCGGTCGCGAGAAGAAATCGCTGATGGTGTTCGTGGTCGGCGAAACCGCCCGGGCCGACCATTTCTCGCTCAACGGTTATGAGCGCGAGACCAATCCCGAGCTGAGCAAACTCGACATCATCAACTTCACCAACGTGCATTCCTGCGGCACCTCGACGGCGGTGTCGGTGCCGTGCATGTTCTCGATGTTCCCGCGCGAGGACTACAGCGACAAGAAAGGCAAAACCTACGAAGGCCTGCTGGATATCCTGCAACGGGCCGGCGTACAGGTGCTGTGGCTGGACAACAACAGCGACTGCAAGGGCACCTGCCTGCGGGTGCCGAACCGCGACATCGCGAAGAACCAGCCGGGGCCGTTCTGCGACGGCAACAACTGCCTCGACGAAGCGCTGCTGGCTGACCTGCAAGGCTACATCGACCGCCTCAAGGGCAACGCGATCATCGTCCTCCACGCCGACGGCAGTCACGGCCCGGAATACTACGAGCGCTATCCCAAGGACATGGAGCGCTTCAAACCGATCTGCCACACCAATCAACTGGGCAGTTGCAGCCGTGACGAACTGGTCAACGTCTACGACAACACGATCCTCTACACCGACCATTTCCTGGCCAAGGTGATCGAGCTGCTCAAGCGCAATCAGGACCACCTCGATACATCGATGCTGTACGTGTCCGACCATGGCGAATCATTGGGCGAGAACGGCCTGTACCTGCACGCCGCGCCCTATGCGCTGGCGCCGGAAGCCCAGACCCATGTGCCGATGGTGATGTGGTTCGGCAACAACACCCTGGCGCAACTGGGCATCGACCGTGGCTGCCTGCAAGGCAAGAGCAGCCAGCCGGATCTGAGCCATGACAACCTGTTCCACTCGGTGCTGGGGTTGTTCGAGGTCAGGACGTCGCTGTATCAGCCGGGGCTGGATATTTTCCATGGCTGTCGGCCGGCGATGAAGGCGGGACAGTGATCCCCTCCAGCTGCGCCAGATAGGCCCACGGGTAAATCCCGCGCTGATGGCCGTCGCTGAACACCAGTTGCAGACCGTAGCCCTGAGCGTTCAATTCGAGGACCCGCACACGCGGGTCAACCATGGGCGGCGAGCCCCGCAGGCGAAACGCCCGGCATTGCGAGCACGGGCATTGGCGGCGCAGTTCGGCATGGTCAAGCAACTGCTCGCGGCCATCCGGCCAGCTCAGCCGCAACCGGTGCTCAGTTTGAGAATTGCCGACCGACAGCGGATTCATTGCAGCTGACTCAAGGCAATCCGCACGGCTTTGCGCACTTCCGGATCGCCGTCGTCCTGCGCGGCCTGCAATGCGGCCACGGCCCCGCGATCGTTCAGTTCGCCGAGAGCCAGCGCGGCTTCCTTGCGCAGGTTGCTGATGCGGTGGCCGAGGGTGTCGATCAGCGCGTCGAGGGCTGGCACGTAACGCAAACGGCCGAGGCTGCGGGTCGCGCGCAGGCGAACCTGCCAGTAGTCGTCGGCCAAGGCTTCGATCAGCGCCGGCCCGGCGTCGGTGTGGCCGACCTTGCCGAGGGTGGTCGCGGCTTCTTCGCGCACTTGCCAGGCCTGATCCTGCAAGGCCTGACGCAACGCGGGCAGCACCTCGGCATCACTGGCCAGGCCCAGGGCGCCGGTGGCGGCGCGGCGCACTTCGGTGTCCGGATCATTGCTGGCCAAGCGGGCCAGGGCTGGCAGCGCGTCGAGTAGCTTGAGCCAGCCAAGCACGCCGACGGCTTCACGGCGCACGCTGGCGTCGGCATCGTTCAGCGCCTGAATCGCGGCCGGCGCAGCGCCGGGGAAGCGCAATTCACGCAAGGCCCGGAACGCGGCAATCCGCACGCCGGTTTCGGCATGGGCGGTCCACGGCAGAATCACCCTGCCCGCCGCTTCGGTCTTGAGCAGGCTCAGGCTCTGCGCCGCAGCGGCTTGCACCGCCGGCGACGGATCCGTCAGCGACTGGCACAGCGCTTCAACCACCGGTTGGTCTTCCCAGGCTTCCAACAGGCGCGCCGCTTCGGCACGCACTTCTTCGGCGGGGTCTGCGGCCAGGCGCTCGACCAGCCAGAGCAGACCGT
Organism: Pseudomonas sp. 22082; assembly: GCF_052046055.1. Taxonomy (NCBI): domain Bacteria; kingdom Pseudomonadati; phylum Pseudomonadota; class Gammaproteobacteria; order Pseudomonadales; family Pseudomonadaceae; genus Pseudomonas; species Pseudomonas sp. 22082. The sequence goes on along the minus strand of NZ_JBQEQB010000002.1, from coordinate 338,676 downwards.
CCGGCTCTTCGAGGTCGGCCAGGTCGATCAGGGCAATCCGCCGCACCCCGGCATCATCGGCGGTCAGGCGTGGTTGCAGGGCGAGAATGTCGTCGTTATCGGTCACAGCAAAAAATGAAGTCACAGGGCAAATCTCGGCAAGGCGTTTTCGGGAGGCAGGCCGAGCGGGTTGAGGCGCGGCAGCGGTCGGTCGTTGTCGTGGCGCAGCAGGTCGAGGCAGTGGCGCTTGAGGCGCGAGAACTCGTGGCTGGTCACCAGTTCGGTGGTGCGTGGCCGGGGGAAATCCAAGCGCAGGTCTTCGATGATTCGCCCCGGTCGTGCGCTCATCACCAGCAAGCGATCGGCGAGGAATAGCGCTTCGTCGATGTCATGGGTGACGAACACCACGGTGGTGCGAATCCGCGTCCAGATGTCCAGCAGCAGTTCCTGCATGTTCAGCCGGGTCAGCGCGTCCAGTGCGCCGAAGGGTTCGTCCATCAGCAACAGCCGGGGGCGATTGACCAGCACCCGGGCGATCTCCACCCGTTGCTGCATGCCGCCGGAAAGTTGATCCGGCCAGCGTTCGGCGAAGCCTTCGAGGCCGACCAGTTTGAGGATGTCGTCGGCGGCGCGATGGCGTTCGGCCTTGCCGATTCCGCGCATCTTCAGGCCGAAGGCGACGTTGTCGCGCACCGTGCGCCACGGAAACAACGTGTGATGCTGGAACACCATGCCGCGTTGTGGTGACGGGCCGGACACGTCGGTGCCGTCGACTTTCAACTGTCCGCCATGGGGCTGCAGATGCCCGGCCAGCGCGCCGAGCAAGGTCGATTTGCCGCAACCGGACGGGCCGAGAATACACACGAACTGGCCCGGTTCGATCTGGCAGTCCAGCCCCTGCACCGCTTCAAACGCTTGCCGGCCTTCGCCGAGGACGATGGATAGCTGACGGATATCGATCCGCCCTTCCGGGGTTTGCATCACGCTCATCAGGCTTTTCCTCGTGGTCGATGCCAGGGCGTGAACAGCCCGCCCAGGCGTTTGATCAGCAGGCTGCTGCCCATGCCCAACACGCCGATCAGCAACATGCCGACCACGATGTCCGCATAGTTCTGGATGGTGTAGGACTCCCAGGTGTAGTAACCGATGCCGAACTGGCCGGAGATCATTTCGGCGGTCACCAGACAGAACCATGAGGTGCCCATGCCGATGGCGAGGCCGGTGATGATGCTGGGCGCGGCACCCGGCAGGATCACTTCCAGCAGAATCGCCCGACGCCCGGCCCCGAGGCTTTTGGCCGAGGCGATCAGGCGCGGGTCGACGCCTTCGACGCCGTGCACGGTGTTGAGCAGGATCGGGAATAGCGCGCCGGTGAAGGTGATGAAGACCATCGACAGTTCGGAGGATGGGAACATCAGGATGGCCAGTGGAATCCAGGCGACGGCGGGGATTGGGCGCAGCACTTCCAACGGTGGCAGCAGCAGGTCTTCGGCCCACTTTGAGCGGCCGATGGCCAGGCCCAGGGCGATGCCGATCACCAGCGCCGCGAGGTAACCGGCAAAGACCCGGCCGAGGCTGGCGCTCAGGTGCTGGATGAGCTTGCCGGAGTCGCCCAGGCCAAGGGCGGCTTCGATCACAGCCAACGGGGTTGGAACGTTGGCGAAGGTGACGAGGCCGAGGTTCCAGTGGTGGCTGGCAGCGAGTTGCCAGAAGAGCAGGCAGAGCAGCAATGAGGCGGCTCGGGGGATCCAGCGTGAAAACATATATCACCTCTGATCGTTCCCACGCTCCGCGTGGGAACGATCTACGTTTGAGTCAACGGGTGGCCACGGCCTGGGTCGTGGCGTCGGTGAAGTCGAGAACCTTCCCGCCCTGCGCCGACGCGTATTGCTGGGCTTGGCCTTTGAGCAGAAACGCGCTGAGGCGCCCCTTCGCATCGCTGGCAAACCACGCCTGCTCCGCCAGCAACTTGATTCCGCTGTCACTCGCCTGGGCATACACCGCCCGGATGTTCTTGCCTTCCGACTTCAGGCCGGCCAGCGCGGTGAACGCCTCTTCAGCCGAGGCATAGCGCCGGACCTTGTCCTCACCGCGCACCCAGATTTCCGCGACATGGCTGAAATCGCTGATAGCTTTTCCAGTCACCGCATCGACAGACTTCAACGGCGTCTGCGCGTAGTTGGCCAGTTGCGCGGTGTAATCCAGATTCGAAGCCTTGAACGCCGCACGGATGTACTGATCGTCAATAAAGGTATTCAGATCGAGCCCACGATCGGCCTTCTTCAGCAGCTTCAGCGTGTCGATGGCCGTGCCCACAGCCTGGCGATATTCCGGTTTCCAGCTCAGGTCGCGGGTCTGCACGCCGAGCGGGCCGTGGAACAGGTAATTGACCTCAGCATCAACGCCGGTGACCTTGGCGATCAGCTCGCTGTATTTCTCCGGTTCGGCGGCCAACAGTTGATTGGCCTCGATGCTGGCGCGCAGGTAAGCAACGACGATTTCCGGGTATTTTTTCGCGTAGGCCTGATCCACCAGCGCACCGTGGAAGGTCGGTGCATTGGCCTGGGCGCCGTCGTAGATCTTGCGGGCGAAGCCACGGCTCGGGAACAGCTCGGCGAACGGTACGAAGTCGGCGTGGGCGTCGATCTTGCCGGCCTGCAACGCCGAGCCTGCGACTTCTGGCGGCTGGGCGATGATGTTCACGTCCTTGAGCGGATCCCAGCCCTGCTCCGCCACCGCGCGCAGCAGCATGCCGTGGGCGGTGGACGCGAACGGTACGGAAATGGTCTTGCCCTTGAGCTCGCTCAGCGACTGCACGCCCGACGCGCTCGGCACCACGATGCCGTTGCCGCTGCCCTTGATGCTGCCCGACAGCACGCTGATGAACAGGCTGTGTTTGCCGGCGGTTTCGAACGCCACGCCGTTGAACGCACCGGGGAAATCGGCCATGGCGCCGAAGTCGAGTTTGCCGGCGACCATCTCGTTGGTCAGCGGCGCACCGCTGGTGAAGTTTTTCCACTGCACGTCATATTTGGCGTCTTTATAGGCGCCCTCGTGAGGCAGGTATTTGTCGAGCAGGCCCAGCTCACGAATCAACAGGCCGCCGGCGGCGCAGTTGATGGTGGTGTCCTGGGTGCCGATGGCAATGCGGATGGTTTCGGCCGAGGCCGACAGGGTGAACGAAGCCAGTACCAGACCGGCGATTGCTGCACGCAACATGGTTGAATCCCCTCGAATCATTTATAGGATGTTCGTCTCCGCCGCGATCAGGGCGCGGTGGGAAACGAGGGGTGTTTGGTGAATCCAGCGTCCGGGGTTTTCCGGATGGCTATCGGCTCGCTACAAATCCCCTGTGGGAGCGGGCTTGCTCGCGAAAGCGGTGTTTCAGTCAATAGTGATGCCAGCAATGCCGGCCTCTTCGGGAGCAAGCCCCCTCCCACAGTGGATTTGGGGTCACCGCAGGAGATAAGGGATTTCGACTTTGACGGCACCGGTCGGGCAGTCCTTTTCGCACGGCATGCAGTACCAGCACTCATCGAAGGCCATGTAGGCCTTTTGCGTGGCCGGGTTGATCGCCAGCAGGTCCATCGGACAGACGTCAACGCACACGGTGCAGCCCTTGTCGGCGATGCATTTGTCCTCGTCCACGGTGACGGGGGCATTGGAGCGGAAGAAGATTTCCTGGGCTTGATAGGCCATGGTTCGGACTCTCTCTAGTGATGCATCAAGCGGCGAAAGCGCCGACCCGCAAACGGTCGTAGGCCTGCATTTCCTCGGCATCGAGGGGGATGATGTAAGGCTCGACGGCTTTCTTGAAACTGGTCATGCGCCCGTCTTCGCCCTTCTTCAGATGGCAGTGGCAGAACCATTCGCGGTCGTCCCGTTGCGGATGATCGACGCGGTAGTGATACAGGCCCCAGCGGCTTTCGGCGCGGAACAGTGAGGCGCGGGCGGCCATTTCGGCGCAGTCGCGGATCACGCTGGTTTCCATGGCGCGCATCAGTTCGTGGGCGTTGTTGGCCTTCATCTGGTTGAGATCGCGCTCGATGTCGCTGAAGCGTTGCAGGCCGATTTCCATCTTCTTCGTCACTTTCGGCGGTTGCAGGTAGTCGTTGACGAAGCGCCGCAGCTTGTACTCGACCTGCGCCGGCGGCAGACCGTGTTCGCGATCCAGCGGTGCGTAGACCCGGGCCTTTTCCTTCTCGATCTGCTCGGTATCCAGCGCAGAGAACTCGCGCCCGGCGACAAATTCCGCCGCGTTATTACCTGCGAACCAGCCGTAGGTGAACGCGCCGAGCATGTAGTTGTGCGGCACGGCAGCCATGTCGCCGGCCGAGTACAAACCCTTCACCGAGGTTTCGGCGCGCTCGTTGACCCACACGCCGGACGCCGAATGGCCGCTGCAAAAACCGATTTCCGAGATGTGCATCTCGACCATCTGCGTGCGGTAATCGGTGCCGCGATTGGAGTGGAACTGGCCGCGACTCGGGCGCTCGTTGCTGTGGAGGATTTCCTCGATGTTCTGGATGGTTTCCTCGGCCAAGTGATCGAGTTTGAGGAACACCGGACCGTTGCCGCTCTCCAGTTCCTGGTGAAACTCCCACATCATCTGCCCGCTCCAGTAGTCGCACTCGATGAAGCGTTCGCCCTTGTTGTTGGCGGTGTAGCCGCCGAGCGGCCCCGTGACGTAGGCGCAGGCCGGGCCGTTGTAATCCTTGATCAGCGGATTGATCTGGAAGCACTCGAGGTTCGCCAGTTCGGCCCCGGCGTGGTACGCCATCGCGTAACCGTCGCCAGCGTTGGTCGGGTTTTCGTAGGTGCCCATCAGGTAACCCGAGGACGGCAGACCTAACCGGCCGGCCGCGCCACAAGCGAGGATTACTGCCTTGGCTTTGATCACATGGAAGTCGGCGGTGCGGCAGTCAAACCCCATCACACCGTTGACGGCGCCCTCCTCGTCAGTCAGCAGACGGGTGCAGACCAGGCGATTGGTGATGTTGACCCTTGCGCGTTTCAACTGGCGATACAGGACTTTCTTGATGTCGTGCCCTTCCGGCATCGGCAGCACGTAGGCGCCCATGTGGTGGACTTTCTTCACCGCGTAATCGCCGGTTTCGTCCTTCTCGAACTTCACGCCCCAGCGGTCGAGCTGCTCGATGGTTTCAAAGCTGTGAGTGGCATAGGCGTACACCGCCGCCTGATTGACGATGCCGTCGTTGGCGATGGTGATTTCCTTGGTGTACTGCTCGGGCGTCGAGTGGCCGGGGATGATCGCGTTGTTCAGGCCGTCCATGCCCATGCTGATCGCGCCGCTGCGCTTGACGTTGGCCTTGTCGACCAGCAGCACGCGCAGCTCCTTGTTCTTTTCCTTGGCCTTGATCGCGGCCATCGGGCCGGCAGTGCCGCCACCGATCACGACGATGTCGTATTCCTGCTCTAAGGTATTGCGGGTCATGGTCACGCCCCTTTTTGCCGGTCGATCCGCAGGCGGTACTGGAACGCATCGCCACGGTAGTAAAGGTGTTCGAAGTCCAGCGGCTGGCCGTCGGCGTCGTGAGTCAGACGCTCAATACGCATGATCGGCGAGCCGGCCTCGACGTTCAGGGCCTGGGTCAGGTCGCTGTCGGCCAGCACCGCGTCGATGGCCAGATCGGCGTGGCCGAGGGCGATGCCGCAGTCGTTTTCGAGGATCAGGAAGATGTCGCGGGTCACCAGATCAGCCTTCTCCAGCCGCTCGCCGACGGCTTTGGGCAGGTAGGTGATTTCCAGCGAAATCGGCTCGCGATTGATCAGGCGTACGCGTTTGATCTGCGCAACAGTTTCGCCTTCGGCGACCTGCAAACGCTCGGCGACCAATTTGTCGGCGGCGATGAATTTGAAGCTGCGCAGGCGGTTGATCACCTCGTAGCCACGGCCGGTCATGGATTCGGCGAGGCCTTGCAGGGTGCTGACGTTTTGAAAGGTCTTGGGCTTGGCGACGAAGGTGCCTTTGCCGTGGATCTTGAAGATCAGCCCTTCCTTCTGCAGATCGCCCAGGGCCTGGCGCACGGTGATGCGGCTGACCTTGAACAGTGCGCCGAGCTCGCTTTCGGACGGCATCTGGCTGTCTTGCGGGTATTCACCGTCGAGAATCCTGGCTCGCAGCACGTCGCGCAGTTGGGTGTGCAGAGGAACGCTGCTTAAGGAGAGAACGTTATCGGTCATCACGGGATCACTTGTTATAACGAGTTATGACGTGATCTTAGAGACGTTATGACAAGCTTGAGAAATACCGAATGAGCATAAGGTTAGACAGGTGGCGCAATTTCTTAATGTGGGAGCGGGCTTGCTCGCGAATGCGTCG
>NZ_JBQEQB010000002.1:290162-332328 GCF_052046055.1 Pseudomonas sp. 22082 | reverse complement strand
CCCGCTCCCACATTGGTATTGAGTGCGACCAGCGAATCAGTAGCGTTTGAGAATCTGATCCATGACCCAATCGGTCTTCAGGGCTTCGGCGGCGACTGCCGGGTGCCGGGACTCACCGCGAATCTGCGCATTCATGCCCAGTACGTGGTGCCATTGGATGTGCTCGTGATGGGAGATTTCCAGGCTGATGTGTTCATCGGCGTGCAGCTCGACCGGATGTTCGTCGAACACCGAAAAACCGATCCGCCCTTGGCTGCCGATGATCTCGACCCGATCCTCGCGCCGGTCCGCGACAAAGCTCCAGCAACCCATGCCCAGCGCGCCCGAAGCGAATCGCCAACTGGCGCTGACCGCATCTTCCGCCGCGTACAACCCGGCCTGACGCGCGGTGAAGCCGGCGACTTCGACGATGTCGCCGAGCAGGTACTGGAACAGGTCGAATCCATGGCTGGCCAGATCCGCGAAATACCCGCCACCGGCCACCGCCGGATCGGTGCGCCAGTTTGCGCTGCCGGCCAGATCCTTGGGCGATGGTGCCTTGGTCAGCGTCCAGCTCAAATGCCGCACCTCACCGATGCGCCCCTGCTCCAGCCATTGCCGCACCTGCTGGAAGCGCGGCAATGAACGGCGGTAATAGGAGACGAACAGGTGCAAACCGGCATCGGCAAACACCTGCTGCATCTCGCGGCTTTGCCCGACGTTGAGCGCCATCGGTTTTTCCACGCAGCAATGCTTGCCGGCGGCGGCGACTTTCAGGCTGTAGGCGTGGTGGCTGTCGGGTGGCGTGGCGATGTACACCGCGTCCACCTCGGGGTCGTTGATCAGGGCATCGACGTCGGTGTAAGTCCGGGCGATACCGTGGCGCGCGGCGTAATCGGTCACCGCTTCGAGGCGTCGCCCCATGACGGCCACCAACGCCGAGCCGGGCGCCTTGTAGAAGGCCGGCCCGCTCTTGCGTTCGGCAACGCTGCCGCAACCGATCATGCCCCAACGCACCACGTGCATGCTTGCGCCTCAGCCGATGCGCAGTGCGCGCAGGTCGAGGTGGCCGTTTTGCAGCGGCGGGCACCAGTAGTAGCCGCCGGTGATCGGCCGGCTGATGCGGTACAGACCGTCGGTGATGCCGTCTTCCAGACCGCTCATGCGCCGCAGTTGCGCTTCGAAGGCATCGAGGGAGAAGCCGAACGCGAGGAACATCAGGCCGGCGCGATCGCCTTCGATCCACGGCATCGAACGACGCACGACGAAGGCTTCCGGGGCGAAGCTTTCCTGAGCGGTGCGTTTGACGTGAGCGGACACCGGGGCGTCGTCGATCTCTTCGTTGTCGCTCAGGCGACGGCCCATGATGTTGTCCTTGTCTTCAGCGGACAGCGCATGGAATCCCTTGAGGTCGTGCTGCCACTGCTGGATCGCAGCGAAGCTGCCACCGACCAGACCGTCAGCGCCTTCACTTTGCAGTGCGGCGGCGATGGCGGCTTCGTCATTGGGGTTTTCGGTGCCGTCTTCATAACCGGTGAGGTCATGGCCGTCCTTGTGGCGGAAAGCTTCCTGCATCTGCACCAGACGCAGCGCCGGGGCCAGGGCGGCCTCAAGCGCAGTGCTGCGGTTGAGCAGCTCGCCACGGTCGACGCCGTGCAGCCAGACCCACAGGGCGTGCTGGGTCGACGGGTTTTCCACGCCGACACCGGTCAGCGCCGGAAAGCTGCGCAGGCCGTCGACGTGCACATTCAGGGCCTTGGCCAGGGTTTCACCAAAACCGACCACCGCCGACTTGCCATCCACCAGGTTCAGCAGGTTGTCGATCGCCTGCGGCAGCGCTTCAACCGACTCGAGAGCGAAAAACAGGTGACGTGCTTGCGGCGGAACAGGGGTGGCGAGAATGCCCGGCTGGTAGTAACTCATGTCGACTCCTTGGAAAGAGCGCGGAGTTTAACTGTAGGCGGAGGGTTTGTGGGGGATCAGATGACGCACTCGCTGCGCCACGCACTCGGGCTCTTCCCCGTCCAACGCTTGAACGCCCGGCGAAAACTGCGCACATCGCTATAGCCGACCTCCTCGGTAATCCGCTCGATCGGCATATCAGGGTTGGCCAGCAAACTCATGGTTCGCGCCTGCCGCACCTGCTCCAGCAGCGCCTCAAACGTTAGCGAATGTTCAGTCAGCCGCCGGCGCAAAGTCCGGCTGCTCATGTTCAAGTCACCGGCAATCTTTTCAATGTGACTGCCCCGGCTCAGATCCCGGGCAATCGCCCGCTCCACGGCCTGGATCAGATCAAGTTTCTGATGAACCTGCGCCGCTTCCAGCTCCAGCAGTTTGACCGCCTGACGCAGCGCCAGCGAATGATGATTGGGCAGGTTCACATCCAGCCATTGCACGTCGATCAGCATCCGATTGTGCAGGCAACCGAAGCGCACCTCCGGCCCCAGCAGGCGCCGGTATTCATCAACGTAATCCGGCGCCGCGTGCATGAATTCCACGGCAATCGGCTTGAACGTCTCGCCCACCAGCGCCCGGCCATAGACCAGCAGGCTGGCGAAAAACTCTTCCACCGCAAACACCTGCACCTCGGCAAACGGCAGCCGGCATTCAACGTCGACGTAGACCTGATCGCCCACCACATCGACGCTGGAAACGACGATCCCGCCGGAGGTGTGCTGATGCCGAACGCCAATGTCGAACGCATCGCGCAAGGTCTTGCACAGCGACAGTACGTGCCCCAGCAAACCGAGCGTCCCGAGCACGTTCTGCGCGCCCACCCACAGGCCCAGCCCCTGATTGGGCAAAGCTTTAAGCGCCCGCTGGATCATCGCCACGGCCTGGCGGTAGGAAATCCGCTGCGAAGGATCCTGCAGATCTTCGAAATCAAAACCCAGGCCACGGCACAGGCTCTGCGGCTCGACGCCCTTGTTGGCGGCGACTTCGGCCAGGGTTTGCAGGAGAAACGGCGACACCAGCGCCATTTCGAAGGTCGGGTCTTGGACTTTTACGTTCATGGGGGCTGACATTCCGGATCACGCTGAATTGTTATTTTTGTAACCGGTTATGTCGAAGGAAGTTAGCACAGGGTTGGCGGACTGTCCGCAGAAGTCCCCTTCCGTGTCCGCCAATACCCTGCCCTGTTGTGCGCCAAGGGCTTATTTCTATGGTGGCCGGGCGCCCTGCGTACCGGCGTTGCGCCAAACACAATAATAATGAGGACGGACATGACCCCGAACCGCGCGACATTCCCTGTGCGACTGGCGCTGAGCCTGCTCGGCTGCGCCGCGACCCTGCCGGCGCTGGCCACCGAAGCCGGCGTCGACAACATCGGCCCCGGCACCGACGGCTTCTTCATGCTGCCGCTGGAAGTCGACAGCCTTCCGGAGAACATGGTCGCCTTCAATCTCTACTACAACCACTACAAGTCACGAAAGCTCAACATCAGTTCGCTCGGCGGCAAGGTGCCGAATGTCGAGATCGAATCCACCGCCGTCATCCCGCGTCTCGATTACCTGAGCCCGGTGCGGATTTTCGGCGGACGCCTGGCCGGTTACATCGCCCAGCCGTGGCTCAAGCAGGAAGTCTCGGTGTTCGGCCTGAGCGACACCCGCGAAGGCATGGGCGATACCACCATCGCGCCGATCATCCTGTGGGACATGGGCAAGGACCTGACCCTCGGCGCCGCCGTGGAAATCACCGTGCCCACCGGCGAATACAGCGTCGATCGGCTGGCCAACACCAGCAACAATTTCTACACCTACAAACCGCTGTTCTCCTTCACCTGGCTGCCGACCGAACGCACCGAGGTGTCGATGAAGACCACCTACAGCTTCAACGAGAAGAACAAGGACACCGACTACAAGTCCGGGCAGATCTTCCACTTCGATTACTCGGCCAGCTACAAGATCACCGACGACCTGATGCTCGGCATCAATGGCTACTACCTCAAGCAGACCACCGACGACAAACAGTTCGGCCACACCGTGCAGTTCGCCGGCGAAGACGTGAACGACGGCGTGCGCGGCAAGGTCTTCGCCATCGGCCCGGCGCTGCACTTCACCTTCCTCAAGTACGCCAGCGCGGAGATCCGCTGGGCCAAGGAGTTCGACGTGGAGAACCGGCCGGAGGGGGAAATGCTGTGGGCGAAGGTGAGCATTCCGTATGCGTTCTGAGTGCATTTGTAGGAAGGTGCGCGCGGATTTGTAGGCTGAAAACCTGAAAAACAGAGGGTAGGAATAGGCCTACAGTGGCAGTCGAGATTGCCGGACAACGGGGGGAAACGTCCGGCAGATTTCAAAGGGGCGCTTGCAGATACTGGGCTTCGTTATCCCATGGTTCTTCAAGGGCTCATGGGGTACATCGTCTGCCAGTGACGACAATGGGCCATTCCCCCTTAAACTGCTGAAATTGATCACGGAGATCACTATGAGCATATTGCATTCCCCGTTTTACGCTGACTTCGAATCCGAAGAAGAGGCAGAGAGCTACGATCGCTGGTTTCGTGCGGAGGTACAGGATGCACTTGATGATCCAAGTCCTGGCATTCCCCATGATGAAGTTATGGCAATGCTCGACCAGATGCTGGAAGAGATGCGCAGGAAGCGCCGCTCTGCTGCTTGAATGGAGCAGCAAGTCCTCGCGTCAACTGGCTGATATCTTCAAATACATCGAGCAACACAACACCAACGCTTCAATTTCGCTAAGAAACAAGGTGGGTGCAGCAGCACAGCGACTTTCATCAATACCTTATGGTTACCGGCCCGGCCGAGTACCTGGCACTCGCGAAATGGTGATTCATCCGAATTATCTGCTGGTCTATCGAGTGAATGGCCACATCAAAATACTGAGGGTGCTTCACGCCCGACAAAAATACCCTCCAACTTCATCAACCTAAAAAAAAGGGCGACCAAATGGCCGCCCGAAGCGTACTACACGAGAGTTCTTTACAACGTCAGCTGTCCCCGCTCCTCTTCGGTCAGCTGCTGTTTCGCCTGTTCATCCAGCGCCCCGGCGCCCAGCACCTGCACCGGGCTGTCGGGGTTGTAGCCGGGTGTCGGCGCGCGGCTGGCGCCGTCGCGGGTCGGGGCCAGTTGTTCGTTGCCGAAGCTCAGTACCTGCACGGTAAATACCGAAGCCTGGTTCTGGCGCGAGGCGGCTTGTTGCTGACGGGCGACGTCTTCCGCCGCCTGGGTTGCCGACGACGCGGCGGAACTGGCCGAGGTAATCGCCCCGGTGTTGACCGCCGAAACCACCGGCACGCCGGTCGCCTTGCCCTGCACCGAGATGTTGGCGGCGTTGACCACCGTCAGCGCGGCGATGTTGACGTTGCCCGACACGCGAATCCCCGCCTCGCCCGCATCGATGGTGCCCAGCGGCGCGATCAGGTCGATGTCCCCCGGGGCCACTTCGGCAATCGGGTTGAGCGTGGCGATACCGGCGCCGGTGCTCGGCACCGATGGCGACAGGGTCACGTTGCCCCAGGTGTCGTACACGCGTTTCGGCGGGGTGTAGACCACGGTGGTTTTCGAACCGCGACCGGCGTTGATGTCGCCCTCGGCAGACCAGCCGAGGATCGAGCCGCCGAACGTGGTCATGATCCGGCTCTGACCCAGCAAAATACTGCCTTGGGAGTAGAGCTGAATGTTGCCCGAACCCTGGGTGATGATCCCTGCCGTGGACGGCGGCGCGGCACCCTCGATGCCGAACACCTGACCGCCGCCCGGCGTGAGCATCTGGATATCGCCACCGAACAGGGTCTTGACCCCGGCGCCACCGTAAAGGGTGATGTCGCCGTCATACCGGATCGGGTTTCCGGCCACGTCGGTGGTCGGGAACAGCGAAGCAATGGCGTTGCGACCACGCAGGTAACTGCCTTTGCGCGGGCCGTCGACGTCGTTGTATTCCAGGCCGCCAGCACGCAATTCGGCGAAGTACACCTGGCGGGCGAAGATCGCCTGCTCGGCACTTGGCAACGCGGCGAAGAAGGCTTGCGCCTGCTCTGCGTCGCCGCTGAAGCCATAGCCGAGGGTCAGCCAGCTCTGCAGCTCATCGAGGTAAGTCTTGACCACTTTGCCCGGTTGCCCGTTGAGCGACGCATTCGGGTCGGCGAGGTTCTGCGGGTTCAGGTAACGGGCGATGAACCGCGAGTAATCCGGCCCCTGCGCGCCTACACCGGCCTGCAATACCACGCTGGCCCCCGGTCGCTTATCGCCTGCCACCAACGATCCGAGGCTGGTGATGCTGGCGCGGTTTTCCATGAGGATGTTGCGCCCGGCATTGATATCGAGGACACCAGGACCGGCGATATCGAAGCTGCTGTAGAGAATGTCGCGACCGGCAGAAACGCGAGAGATGTCTCGTGAGTCATTGTGGACGAACAGGTTGCCGGTGGACGTGATGTTCTCACGGTTGATGCCCATCTCTTCCGGCTGCACGGAGGTTGGCTGTCCAAGATTGGTTCCGGACGCGACGATGTCACGACCGGCGATCATCCAGACGGGGCCCGCGGCTTCGTACCAGGTCCGTTTGGATGTTTCGAAATTCAAGGTCTCACCGGTGCGTATACCCACCAGATCACCGGTCAACGCATAAAAGCGTGCAGGCTGCTGCACATCGCTCAATCCCGAATAGCTGTTGGGACCGAATGCGAACAACGGATAACGCGTGTTTCCGTCCGGAACAACACCGTCGCGACTGTAATTGCTGGCCACCAGTGTGCCTTGCGAATTGGCATCAAAGCGATTGAACGCCGGATTGAATGGTGTCGCGATGGCTAAAGGACTGGCACCGGATTGATTGATCGCATAGCCACCCGCGTAGATCGAATCACCCGCCAACAATTCCAGCTGACCTGACTGCGATGGCGCCAGCAGCAACGAATAGGCTTTAAGCGGGTTGTTGCCAAGCCCGCCGTCAAAAGCGGCAGACGGACCGGCATAAATGGAACCCTGCCCCGCCACTGCCCGAAGGATGGAGGGATAGACGAATCGACCGTCCGTAGGCGAAGTGTTTCGCCCAAGGATCAGATTGTTGGAACCGTCGAACTCTGCGATCTGCGTACTGGGCGCGAGATTGCCACCCGCCGAAAACAAGTCGATTGCCGTATGGTCGGTCCACAACGAAAAACCACTCAGGATCCCGCCTCTCTTGATGTCCCCATTGCTGTCGAAAACAGGGGTCGCGTTCTGCAGGCTCACTCGCCCCGGATCCCCAGCCCCGCCCAACACCAGATCGCCACGGGTGCTCAGGCTCATGCCCGAGTCACCGGGAATCAACACCAGGCCACCGGAAGCTTTGCTGAGCGTGGAAGTAAACGGATCGAAAGCGCGCGTCTCTCTCGGGTCATTGAATTGCGAGGCCGCGCCGTATTGCAGATCAATTCCGCCCACAGCCCCGCCACTCAATTGTGCCGCGCCGCGCAGGTTAATCAGTGCACCTTGCAGATCGTGGAATGGTCGCGCCGTGCCGGTATCACCCGCCCGGGCTTGCAGCGACGGGTTGAGCTGACCGCCAATGCGGATATCCATGTCACCGCCACCGGTCATCTGCACGCTACCATCGCTGCCGATTCTGCCTGTGCTGCCGACTGCCACGATCAGCCCTTGACTGCGCAGGTAATTGCGCGAATCGCCCATGGGCTTCAACAGGCCCGCGTCAGCCCCGGCGCGCAAACTGATGTTGCCGCCGCCCAGCGTACCAAAGCCGGTAAACCCCACCAGATACGGGTCGGTACTGGTTGCATTCGGTATCGGCTGAGTGATGTAACTGCCGAAGTTGATCCACCAGGCGGTTGGAACATCGGCACTCCCCGTCCCCTGGCGCCACAGCCAGTTGCCGACGGCGACGCTGGCGATCTGGTCGCGGAAACCGCCGGACGTGGTTTGCTCCTTGTGCCCTACCGAATCGCCGGAAATCGATCCACCGGCATTGATTGTGAGGTTGCCGCCCAGCTGTGGATACCAGGCCTGATAAAGGCTGTCAGTGCCACCGTTGACCCATTTTTCGTAGTCGGCCCCCGTGCTGCCCAGAACCGAGTTGGTATCGGAAAGGTGCCCGCGTGGCTGGTTATAGAGCGGATCGACATTGGCCGACTGCGTCCCTGCGGTGTACACACCAAAAGGTGAGTCCATGCTCAGATTGCCCGCCGATATCAGGTCGAGATCGCCCGTCCCTGTGCGCAGCACACTGAACATCTGGGTGTGAGCCTTGGCGGATTTCTGCGGATTGTTTTCCAGGCACAACTCCGGCATCAGTTGGCAAAGGATCAGGTAGTCATCTGGAACGGGCTCGTAATCGGCGCCCATGCCACTGCCCGGTGCCCAGACCCAGCGTGCCATCGGCGCGCAATCGCCGGGACCGATCTCGCACAGAATCAGGTACTCCTCGGGGATCGGCTCATACGCGGGGAAGCCATACTGGTTGCCGACGGCCCAGACCAGTTTCGCGGCACCCTGAGTGACCGTCACGCCATAGTGAGTATCCGCCAGTCGTAAATTGCCTTCGCTGGTCACCGGTTTGACCATGCGGTTATCGGCGGCCTCAAGATCGGCACCGGCCACCACACGCATTGACCACGACGCACTGCCCGACGGCAACATGCTCGCCACTGCCCAGTTCTTGCCCTGCTGCGTGCCGTTGAACGGGCGCAACTCGATCAGGGACGTACCGTCGGCCAGTTTCACGTCCGTCATTGACGGAATCAGCGACCCGCGCAACAAGGCCAGTGAACCGCTCAACAGAACGCCGTCAGTGTTGCCGGTGTCTGCATCGACAGTCCCGGGGAGCGGCACTCCTTTGGGCCAGGTCATCGCGTCCAGCGAGGTCGCCTTGTTCAGGCGAATGCCTGCACCCAGACGCGTAGTGGCTGGCAAGGTCACGCTGTCGCTGAGCAATGTTCCTGCGGCGTACAGCAAATTGCCGTTCTGGTCGTGAATCGCGCCAGCCAGCACCGTACCGGCGCTGAAGGTATAGGACTCTTTCAGGGTCACTTGACCTGGCAGCAACGTACCGCTGGCGAAGGTCGCACTCTGAATCGCCACGTCATAGTTCAGCGTTGCACCTACCGGGAACCTCGTACCCTCGGCCAGCGAAACACCGGTGCCCGGAACGATCAGATCGCCGCCGAACGGCTGCACACCTGCAATCAGTTTCCAGCCGGCATCATCGACGGTTTCAGGTGGCGGGGCGAAGCCGTCGTTGATGCTGCCGTAAATATCGAGATTGCCGCCGGCACGGATCACCAGGCTGCCGGCCTCCCCTGAACCGTAAACGGCAGGGTTCAGCCGCGTGTGCGGATTGAGACTGGCGTAGCGATAGCCCGAAAGGTCCAGATCGCCCTCCACCACCAGATCACCGTCGGCAGTCTTGCTGGCGATTTCCACGCCCGGCCGCAGATGGAATGCATCGGCGTAGGTGGCGTTGTTCAGCCCGGCCAGTTTGCGTTGCAGCAGATCACTGTTGCCCAGCGCAGCGTTGATGAAGTTGTTGCTGTCACCGTGAATGCGATCGAGCATGGCTTGATCGATGACCTGATACGGCCGCCCGCTGACGGCCTGATCGACACCATCACGGGCATCGGTGTAACGGCGCACGCCATTGAGCCCGATAGAACGCGCGCCCTGAATGGTCAGCGCACCGCTGGCGTCGATGGCGATGTCATTGTTGCCCAGGCGTGGCGCGTTCAGCTCCAGAGTGCCGCGCAGCATTCCATCGTGTTGCCCCGCAAGGAAACCGGGCACGGCATCGGTGCCGTGGCGCAGGTCGATGCGCGCGCCGCTGCCCAGCGTGAGCAAGCCGTCGCCGGAACCGAGTTCGACCGTGGCACGGTTCGGCGCATCGATGATCTTGCCGTAGCTGTCCACCCGCAGCACGCGACCATGGGCGTCGAGCACGCTATTGCCCGCGAGGGTCAGACCGTTTTTCGCCGACAGACGAATGCTGCCGACACGTTCGCCGCTGGCATCGATCAGACCGGCCACCGTCAGGCTGCCATTGTCCACCGACACATTGACTTCGCCAGCCTTGAGACCGTCGCCGATCACCAGGTTGCCCTGCTTGAGTTGCAGGCTGCGACTGCCGAACACCTGACCGGCGTTCAAGCGCTGGTTGAGCGCGGCAAACTGCTCGGAGGCGTCACCGTCCAGACGCTGCGCGCGAATGTCCACGCCCCCGGCCTTGTACGGCACCAACGTGCCCCCGGCGTCGTAGTAACCGCTGCTGCCGCCGACAATCTCGCCTTGCAGGTCGACCATCCCGGCTGCGTCCGCCAATGCGACGACGCTGAGGTTGCCGGCCTGATTGTTCTGCGCCGACAGGTCGATGCGCGAGCCCGCGGCCTGACGGATATTGCCGTTGGCGCTGTACAGCGAAACATCGCCGCCCCAGCTGTACTTGCTGACATCGTTGAACGGCAAGGTGCGCCCGGCCATATCCAGCACGGCTCCGCTGCCCAGGGTCAGATCGCCCTCGGACTTCACCGTCAGCTTGCCGCTGGCCAATGCGATACGGCTGTCGAGCACGACGTTGCGGGCTTCAAGGTTCAACTCCGCCCCCAGGGCATTGGCCACTCCAACAGCCCCGGCGCCACTGAGCGTCAGGCTGTTGCCGGCCTTGAGCAGACTGACCGATGCCGCTTCACCAGTCAGCAACGGTGTGCGCAGATTCAGATTGCCGCCACTGTAGGTGTAGCCTTTGACCGGGTCGTAAACGCCCTGCTGCTGATAAACCGCCAGGCTGCCCTTGTGATTGGCAGTAATGCGTTCACTGGCCGTCAGGTTGACGTTGGCAAAACCCAGCGCCAGACGATTGTTCTGATCCAGACCATTGGGTTGTGGCATCGGCCCGTAACCCAGCTCGATGCGTTGCGCCTGAATATCCAGCGTCCCCTTTCCGGTGCCGGCTCCCTCTTTGATCACCGTGCCCGGGTTTTGAGTGGCACCGTTCCAGATCAGATTGCTGGTACGGATGGTCGCCACATCACTGGCATCGCCCAAGCCGTAAATCGCAGGTGTCACGAGTAACAGATTCTGCAACTTGCTCTGACCGGTCTGCGGGTCCAGCGTATCGAGGGTTACGCTGCCAAAGAAGTTGAATGCATCACGAGCGGTCAGGCTCAGGGTTTCAAGGGCTGGCGCACCATACTGAGTGTCGCCGCGTAACAGGCGGTCAAGCACAGTCGGGTTCAGTACCAGGCCATTGGGTACGCGTTTGCCTGCCGCCGCCAGCGACGCTGCATTACCGACATTCACCGCGCCCACGGCGAGCGCCAGATGCCGGGTACCGAAACGTACGGCCTCGCCCAGCTCGAACTGATCGTTGGTGGCGGCGGTAATGCTGCCATTGGAATAAAGCAGCGCCGGGTTGCTGCAGGCGTCAGACGTACAGGTGCCGATACGAACGTTGCCGCCGCTGCCTTGGTCGGGTGCCAGTACATTGGTCCAGCCGTTGGACACCAACAACATGCTGGCGGCCCCCGGTTTATAGAGATAGCCATCCGCGGAGTCATAAGCGACATTGCCGCGCCCCAGCGTATTGATGCCCGCCCCCGCCTCGACCGTTATCCCGCCGGCGCCCGATGTCGTGCGCAACAGGACTTCCGGCGCCGACAATACGGCCCCTTCACGCAGAACGATGCTGGAGTTATCACCCAGGAAACTGATGAGATTACCTTCCACGGTGTACCGCACATTCGGCATTGCGCCGACGGTCAGACGTCCTGCATTCAGGTTGTTCAGGGTATCGGCATAGAGAGAGACGCCTTTGAAACCCTCAGTGGGAGCATGCCCTGCACCCAGGATTTCAAAATCTGCGCCGGCGTTGCCACTGCGTACCACCGCTGTGCCAACCCTGCCATTTTCGGCTGCCGCGAATAACGCGCTACCCGCGAACTGAAGCGCAATGTCTTGCTTGCCGCCAGCAACCAGACGCAAATCCAGTGTCTTGCCATCCATCGGTGCCAGCGCCCTTGGCACGCCACGGCGCGCGGCATCGCTCTGGATAAATGCAGTGAATCCGGTTTCGTTGTACTGCGAATAACGGCGCAACACATCAGCCGAAGTCAGAATGACCTGACTGGCCAGACTGTCGCGCAGGCCGGTATTGGCAATCGACATCTGTGCGTTACTGGTCCACGAACCATTGCGCAATGTGCCCGTTGTCGTGCCTGGTGCGGCCTGACCATTGACCTCGACCCGGAACGCACCGGGCAACAGCGCGAAAGTAGAAGGCAACAGTGTGTAGGTGCCCGCCGGCAGCCCCGGAACACCAGCCCCCAGCGTGATTTGCTGGCCGATACGCGGGTCCACCGCACCGGCTTCGGCGAGCACGGGCGCGTAGGTACTCTGATTGCCCGGGACAATGGCGTAGACCGGGTTGCTTGCCAGCCCCGGCAAGCTGAATGTACCGTCAGCGGCGTTGCGTACCAGCGGGTTGAAACGCGCATCGGTTGAGCCGCCACGCCCGGAAACGAAACCGGCGCCGCGCAGATCGCCACCGCCCGAAAGATCAATGACCGCGCCGCTCTGTACGTCAATGAATTGCGAGCGGATTGCCACGCCGGTGTTCTCGCCCGTGATCCCCTCAAGGGCGACGGACTTGCCGTTGTAAAGGTAGTCGATGCCATCGGTGGTGCCACCATACGGCATGACCAGGCCGGCAGCGCTGACCGAAGTCAGGCTGCCGGGAAGCAGATGAACCTCGCGGGTCTGGGTCAACAGGTCGTCACCCAGAGAAATCTGGCCCAGCGGTGCGCGAATCACCCCTCCCTGCTCGACGTACCCGCCATACAGACTCAACTTGCCGAACACCGAGTACGGCAATGCAACGGGCGCCGCACCCCGTCCGCTGATGCGCAACGTGTGCGCCGGCGCCGTAATCGAGCCCTGATAACCGACACGCACTTCAGCCTGGACGCCGCTGGCGGGATAAATCTGTGCAGCGCCAAGGCTCAAGTCACCCGGCGTCCACAGGCGGGTCTTCTCCGCGCCATCGGTCTGTGCCAGGAAACGCAGATCACCGCTGCTATCGAGCGATACCTCGCCAAAAGCCCGTCGGCTGTATTCAGCGGCGGGACCGCTGACTTGCCGGATCACGCCCTGGGTACCGAACGACAGACCGTTGCTCAGATCCAGCAGATTCGCCGATGCGTTGAAGCTGGCCTCTGACAGTCGGGTCGTCGGATTGAGTGTTGCCTGAGGTCGAACCTTACCGACGATGCCGTAGTAGGTGCCGACTCCGGACAGGCGCAGATAGGGTGCGCTGACATTGACACGCGTTGCATCGTTCGACGACTCGGCCAGAGACAAAGCGCCCGCATACAGGCTCAGGCTCTGATTCATGTGCAGATTCACGTCACCGTCGAACGACAGCAGACCGTTGCTGAGCAGACTCAGGTTATCGAAACCACCACTCATCAAACCATCGGCACTCAAGCGCGCCTGCCCGTAGCGCAAACCGTCAGCGCTATGGCCGGGTTCCAGATCCGATCCCAATCGCTGATCAGCCGCGCCTTGAGCAATGATCATCTCCCTTGGCGCTCGCACCTTGTTGTCCGCAGAGTCCGCGTACAACGGTGATTCCAGGGCAATGTCCAGACGTCCTCCAGCGGCCCCGAGACCACCCGCCACCGCACGCAGACTGCCTTCGATGAACAGACCGTTGTAAGAACTCAGGCTGATGCGACCACCGTCAGTGGCGATGCGGGTCGGACCCTGGCCGGCGATATCGAGCAACGCCTCTGCACCCGAGGCATCCAGCCGTGCGCCTGGTCGTACGATCACGTAAGCATCGGCAGCGGTGGCTGTGGCGAGTTTCGAGTCGATCTCGCCGCCGATGACGATGCTGCCGCCCTTGCCCACCTGACCATACGTGCGCCCCAGAACGTCCGTTGCGGTACTGACTTGGCCGGATACATCCAGCACGGCCTGTTCACCGATCCAGATCGAACGGTCATGGGCCTTCGGATCGGCAACCAGGATGGACGTCGCCGGCTTGATCGAGCCGAACTGTTGCTGGCGGATGTCAATCGTGCCCCCCCTTGCATACAGCTCACCATCGACGGTGATCTGCCCGGCGCCACGCAGTTTGATGCTTCGTCCCGGGTCGACGCTGATGCGCGAGCCACGGCCCAGCGTCAAGGTGCTGTTGGCGGCATCGATCAGGTCGTCCAATGTCGCGCCACCTTGCAACGTCAGGCTGGCACCGGCGCGCTGGGTCAGAACGCCCTTGGTCGGGTTTTCCTGGAACAGCGTCGGGGTCCACAGCTCCAGCGCCGTACGCGGATCAACGCCGCTGATCTCGTTCGGTGCCGCATCGCCGAAACGGTAGACCGGCATGTTCACGTCGATTGCGGTGCCTTCGGCAACTTCGAGTCCGCTCAGGCCGATCAGGTTGTAGGCGGAGAATCCCTTGTCGAACAGATCAGCGGACAGCAGCAGGGTGTTTTCCGCCAGGGTTTTATCCGTTTGCCCGACGAGTATTTTGTTGGCCTGCACCGTCAGGGTGCCGCCGCCCGTGACGCCGTACCCGCGCAGTTCGCCATCGAGGTTCAGATGGGTCTTTCCGGGCGCGGAAATAGCGCTCGACTCCAGCGTCAGGTCGCCGCCCTTGCCGCCCCGGGTTTTGCCATTGGCAAGCACGGCACCACCGGAAGAGACATCGAGCAGGCTGCCGGCAGCGACGTCGATATCGCCGCTGCTGCGGACCGATATCAGGCCACCGTTCAGATACGCCAGGCTGGCGTTATCGTCCGGGTTGGTGCGCAGGTTGCTCCACAGGCCTCGTGTATCGAGAAGCACGCCCTCGGCGATGCGGGTTTGTGTCGCCTTGTCGGTTTTGGCCGCCAGGCGAGTGTCGGTGTTTGTACCGCCGTTGAACTGATTGAGTACGTTGCCCAGACGCAGGCTGCCACCGCGAGCAGTCAGGTCCGCGCCGACCTGCACATCCGGGGCGTACAGGGTGATGTCGCCACCGTTATCGACCGTGAGAGCGCCGTCAACGGCGATCTGATCCTTGGCCGAAACCTTGAGCGCACCCAGGCGGAATCCGTTGAGCTGATCGTTATCGAGATACAGCTTGCCCTTGCGGGCATCGGACACCGCGCCGGTCAATTCAAGATCGTTGTCGGCGACCGGGCGCGTGCCACCGATCTGCACCTGATCAAGCATTGGATTGAGGGTGTAGAGCAGGCCGTTCGACGCCGCGACAAAGGTCGGGTCGTAACTGCCGACAATCAATTGCGCACGCCGGGCCAGCGCGGTCTGGCTCTGCTGATAGCCGTCGAGCACCGGTTTCGGCGCCTGATTCTGCCGCTCGCCCTGGTACACGTCACCGATCATCTGCCCGTCGAGCACGGCGCTGGCAGTGGAAATCACCAGTTGCCCGGCATCCCGGCCCACGGTGTAACCCGACTCGAAGCGCGAACGCGGAGCGATCAGCGGGTTGTAGAAGTAGCTGGTCCGGCCCCAGCGCTCGCTGTTGTCTTCATAACCTTTGTACAGCCCGGTGTAGAGCAGATCCCCCGGTGCACGGGAAACTTCGTACAAGCGCCCGTCTGCGCCACGCAGCCAGCTCTGGCGGATCTGCCCGCTCTGCACATCCAGGGTGCCGCCGGACAGGTTGATCAGCGAACCCTTTTCGGTGACCACGTCGTTGCCGGCGAAACTCACCACGCCACCTTGGGCCATCCACTCGCCGACGCTGTGCCCCTGGGTGCCGAGATAACCACCGACTTCCAACAGGCCACCGGCGGTGTACCAGCGATCCGTGGCATAGCCGTTGGTGCCGGCCGGCACATACACCAGCTCGCGCACATCGACCCAGATGTCGTTGCTGTTGAGCGCGCCCTTCTCGCGGTTGACCGACGCATCACGCTGCTCATTGCCCTGCACGTTGATCTTGATGCTGTTGTTTTCCATCGCCACCTTGACGCCGATGGCACCGGACACATCGATCATCGCGCCCTCACGCACCAGGCTGCGGCGCTGCGCGCTGACCGCGACCTGCCCGCCTGTGGCCAGAGTGATGGAGCCATTCTGGAACTCGACGCTACCGCCGCTCTGGATCTCGATGCGCGACTGGTCGCCACGGATCCGGTTGTTGGCCGTGACGCCCGTCAGCGCGGCCTGATGCTGGCTGTCGAGGGCGGTCATGTCGCTGCTGTCGAGCATGATCGCCGTGGCACTGCCCTGCCCCAGCGTCACGCTGCCGTTGGTATCGGAGATCGGGTTGGTGAGGTGAATCGTGCCTCGCGTCGCCACTGACGTGCTGGCGAGCAATACGCCGTTTTGCACCACCTCATGACCGGTCAGGGTGATGTCGCCCGTAGCGGACTGGATCAATCCGTTGTTGCTGACCTTGCCCGCCACCGCACCGGCCTTGAATCCCGGAATCACTTCGCTGCCAAATGTGGTCGACAGCGCATTGCCTTCGGTGCCCGAGCCCTTGCGGATGTAGAAACGGTCACCGGCGGCCAGCACGGTCTGACCCTTGGCAGTGTTGATGCTGCCGTCGTTCTGCACTTCGTTGCCGAGCAGCAGCGCATAGCCGCCGGCATCGGTGGAAGCCGACGGTTTATGGGTTTCAATCGAGGCACCGCGCTCCACCAGCACTTTGCCGGCCGCATCGGTGAAGGTCGGTTGACTGCCGGTGCTGTCGAAATACAGACCCCGATCACGGAACTGGATATCGGTGATGTTCGCCGCTGCCGCCACCAGGTTGCGCACGTTGACCTGACTGCTGCCGCTGAACACGATGCCGTTGCGGTTGATCAGCATCACCGTGCCGTTGCCCTTGATCCGGCCTTGAATCTGGCTGGCCCGGGCGTTCGGATCGTTGACCCGGTTGAGCACTGCCCAGTTCGACTGCTGCGCGAAATCGACCGTGGTGTTGCGACCGACGTTGAAGGTTTCCCAGTTGAGAATGGCCTTGTCGGCGGTCTGCTCGATCGTCACTGTGGTCTTGCCATCGACCTGGGTCTGCTGCGGGCCCTTCGCGTTCTGCCAGCCCTGGGTCAGGCTGTTGTCGACTTTCAGACCGCCTTCGCCCAGACCGTCCGGCACAAACTGCACCGAGCCCAACGCGGCGGCGCGCCCGGCCGCCTGCGCCGCCTGTTGCGCGGCAATCGCGGCGACCGTGTTGTTCAGGGTCTGAATCGAACGCTGCAACTGCGCATTGGCCTTCTGCTGCTGGGCCAGCGGCGATGTCATTCCAGGCAAGCCACCCACGCTCGGACGCGCCGCCGCAGCCTGTTGCGCCGCGCCCTTGGCAGCAAACCAGCCCGAACTGAACGCCGTCTGCGCCTGCGCGCTGCCCGCCACCAGACACAACGCCACCGCGTGCGCCAACGGTTTGAGCAACCACAGCGCCGGCTCCATGGCTTCACGTTTGGAGGACAGAACGCTGGTACGACGACGGGATGGGCGAGCGAGCATCACTACGAGATCCTTTTTGATTGCCACACAAGGCCGCAGGCGTGCAAAAACCTGCTGTTACGTCATAGGCAGTTGGCGAGGGGCGCGACCGAACGGATGTCACACAAACTTCATGATTGAGGTGTATCCAGCCAAAAAAAATGGCGGCAACCCGAAGGTTGCCGCCATTTCTGTTACGACTGCGCGAGCTTACAAAGGACGACCGATGGTGTTGCACACGGTGGTGTTGTTGATGTCCAGGTTGTTGCCCGAGGTGTTGGTGATGAAGTTGGCGGTTACAGCGTTTTTCCAGGAATCAGGCACTGCGACGAACTTGTGAGCCTGAGTCGCGGCGTTGTTGCCCGGGATGCTGTAGTGCTTGGTCAGGAAGGCTTTGACGTCGGCGGCCACGGCTGCATCCTTGTAGCATTGACCGAAGATGAAGTTGGTGTAGGCAGCGAGCTTGTAACCCAGAGCCGGGTTGGCAACCACTGGCGACCAGTTGGCCGGGTTGGCAGCCTGGGCAGCGGTCGAAGGAGCGGTAACCGATGCCAGTGCCAGGTTGACGTTGGCCGAAGTCGGTTGAACACCGTTGACGCGGGCAACAACAGCGTTGCTGGTGGCATCTACACCGTCCGGACCGACGTAACCGATGGAGCCGTCAACTGCGTTCACGGCAGTGGCGACATCGGAAGTGTTGGCAACGCCGACCCAGTTCGAAGGCAGCGCGATGCCACCGATACGAGCGGCGGTGAAGGTGGTGCTGGTGGCGAACTGAGTCGGGCAGACGGCGTTCAGGTGACGGGTCAGGATTTCCGAAGTGCCGCTGGAAACGTTGCGATAAACAACGCGGATGGCGGTGGTGTCGGAAGTGCCCAGTACAGCACCCCAAGTGGTTTTGGCGCCGGAGAACACGTCGCACAGTTGAGCGCTGGTCAGGTTCAGAGCGGTCTGACCGGCTTTTTTGTAAGGGATGGCAACCGAAGTGGCAACCGAAGGCAGTTGAATCAGCGGCCCGAACGAAGCGCCGTAGGTGCTGCTGTAGGTGCTGAGTTCCGAAGCGCTGAGGATCGAGTCGCTACCGGCGAAGTGCACAGTGCCAGTGGTGCTGAAGCCAGCCGGGTTGTTGGTCAGGAAAGCGGTCTTGCCACCGCCGCTGCCGATGGCAGCGTAGCTGAAGTTGGCTGGCAGGATGCTGTCGGACGAGCCTTTGTACAGAGCGGCTGGCAGGGTTGCACCACCACCGGTAACGGCCATGGCTTGAGCGGAAGCCAGAGCGGCAACGGTCAGGGAAGCTGCGATCAGAGTGCGCTTGAACATGAAGAATCTCCTTTTCAACGTTGGTTGTGAACACAGGTTTTCAGGGGTCTTGCATGACGCTGGGAGGACTCACCGCTGACCTTCGCAAGCGGGGTCCGGGGTTAAGTCGCACTGAGAAATTCGCAGTTTCCGGTGACAGATAAAGGAAAAAACCTCGGGAGGTGCGAGGTGATTTTAGAGGGATTTTCTCGGGTGTTCTGGTGGTGAGCCGGAGGGTCTAAGACAAGCTTTTCGAGGGAGTCGGCCACAGCCCTTGAAGGGCCGTTGCAGATGACAGAAAGGAGAACCCGAGGATGCTGTTTTTGGCGCTCGGGTGAGATCAGACGCCGGTAAAAAAAGTTGAGAAATCTACTGCACCAACTGATTGATCTCGATGATCGGCAACAGCACCGCCATCACGATCACCAACACCACCCCGCCCATCACCACGATCATCAGCGGTTCGAGCAACGCGGTCATGCCCATCGCCCGACGCTCGATATCGCGGGACAGGGTTTGCGCAGCGCGCTCGAGCATCGGCGGCAGCGCACCGGTTTTCTCGCCGCTGGCGATCAGGTGAATCAGCACCGGTGGGAACACGTTTTCCACTTTCAGCGCGGCCGCCAGGTTGACGCCCTCGCGCACCTTGGCGGTGGCCTCATTGACGCTCAGGCTCAGACGATCATTCGACAAGGTCTGCCGCGCCGCCTCCAATGCGCGCAACAACGGCACCCCCGCGCCACCGAGAATCGCCAGGGTCGAGGCGAACCGGGCGGTGTTCAGCCCCAGCACAAAGCGCCCGATCAGCGGCAGCTTCAGCACCCGATGATGCCAACTCAAGCGCGCCGCCGGGTTGCGCAGATACAGGCGCCAGCTCCAGAACGCACCGGCCATGACGCCTGCGCACAACCAGCCCCACGCCCGGATGAAATCACTGGCATTGAGCATCGCCAGCGTCAGCCCCGGCAGATCCTGCCGCGCCTGGGAAAACGCACTGACCACCTGCGGCACCACGTAGCTGAGCAGGAAAATCACGATGCCGATCGACACCAGCCCGACCACGCCCGGATAGATGAACGCGGTGAGAATCTTGCCGCGCAGGTTGTTGCGCTCCTCGATGTAATCCGCCAGCCGCTCCATCACCTGCGCCAGATCACCGGACTCCTCGCCCGCCGCAATCAGCGCCCGGTAAATCTCCGGAAAATCCCGTGGCCGCGCCGCCAGCGCTTCGGCCAGGCGCATGCCGCTGCGCACATCGGCGCGAACGGCGCTGAGGGTGTGGGCGATGTGCTTTTTTTCGGCCTGTTCGACGGTGGCACTCAGCGCGGCCTCCAACGGGAGGCTGGCGCCGAGCAGGCTCGACAGTTGCCGGGTGGCCCAAGCCAGATCGTTATCCGAGAGCTTGGCGCTGAACAATCCACCGCCACCATGCTGAGAGACATTGCTTTCCTTCTCCACCGACAACGCCGTCAAGCCACGACCACGCAGCACGCCAAACGCCGCGCCCTGACTCTCCGCCTCCAGATGCCCGGATTCGATCTTGCCGCTGGCATCGGCGGCTTCAAAACGATAGCGATTCATCAGGCGTCCCGTGTCACGCGAAGGATTTCTTCCGGCGCCGTGGAACCGCTGCGAATCCAGCGCTCGCCGTCCTCGCGCAGGCTGAACATCCCGGCCTTGCTCGCCGCCGCACGCAACGCCTGCTCCCCTGCCCCTTGGTGAATCAGGGTGCGGATGTCGTCGTCGATGCAGAACAATTCGTGAATGCCGGTTCGGCCGCTGTAACCGGTGTGATTGCACGCCGCACAACCCACCGGGCGCCAGGTGCCGGGCGTGGCCGGGTCTTCCTGTTTGCACTGATTGCACAGGCGCCGCACCAACCGCTGGGCCAATACGCCGAGCATCGACGAGGCCAGCAGAAACGGCTCGACGCCCATGTCGACCAAGCGATTGACCGCCGACACCGCATCGTTGGTGTGCAACGTCGCCAACACCAGGTGACCGGTCAGCGACGCCTGCACCGCGATCTGCGCGGTTTCGAGGTCACGGATCTCGCCGATCATGATGATGTCCGGGTCCTGGCGCAGAATCGCCCGCAAGGCCAGGGCGAAGGTCATGTCGATCTTGGCGTTGACCTGAATCTGGCTGATGCCCGGCAAGTCGTATTCCACCGGGTCTTCCACGGTGAGGATGTTGCTGGTGCTCGCATCGAGCCGCGCTAGCGCCGCGTAAAGACTGGTGGTCTTGCCGCTACCGGTCGGGCCGGTGACCAGCACGATGCCGTGGGGCTGGCGGATCAGGTGATCGAGTTTGGCCAGCACCTGCGCATCCATGCCCAAGGTTTCCAGATGCAGGCGCCCGGCCTGCTTGTCCAGCAGACGCATCACCACTCGCTCGCCATGACCGGTGGGCACGGTGGAAACGCGAATGTCGATTGGCCGCCCCGCTACGCGCAACGCAATCCGGCCGTCCTGTGGCAAACGTTTTTCCGCGATATCGAGCTGCGCCATGATCTTGATCCGCGACACCAGCGCACCGTGCAACGCCTTGCGCGGCGAGACCACATCACGCAGGGTGCCATCGACCCGGTAGCGCACCACCGAATGGGTTTCGAACGGTTCGATGTGAATGTCGCTGGCCTCGTCCCGCGCCGCTTGGGTGAGCAAAGCGTTGATCATGCGGATCACCGGCGCGCCGTCCTGGGTGTCGAGCAGGTCGGTGATTTCCGGCATGTCCTGCATCAGACGGTCGAGATCGACTTCGTTTTCCGCCGCACCCACTACCGCCGCTGCGCTGCCGGTATCGGCGTAGGCCGTGGCGAGCAAGCCGTCGAGTTCGTCGTCGCGCACCCGCTCAAGCTTCGCCGCGCCGAACTGCCGGCGCACCTCGCTGATCGACCAGCCCGGCGTCGATGGGCACACCGTCAGCACGCCGTCGCGCAGCAAAATCCGCTGCGCCTTGGCCCAGGCGTAAGGCAATGCGCTCATTGCAGCGGCACCGCTTTGATGGTCGCACGCGGGCCGGACACCGGCGCCGGCACGCCTTGGGCAGTGGCGGGCAATTGCGGCGCCTGCATGTCCGGCATCGCCCAGCTGCGCTCCGGTTGCAGACCGCCCTGTGCGCGGCGCATGAAATCGTAGCGGTTCAACGTGATGCTGCGCCCCGCCGCGCTGTCGCGGATGATATACGGGCGCAGGAACACCATCAGGTTGGTTTTGGTGATCGAGCGGCGCTCGTTGCGAAACAGCGCGCCCAGCCCGGGAATATTCGAGAGCCACGGCACCGCGTCATTGCTCTGGCTGTAGCCGTCCTGCAGCAGACCGCCGAGCACCATGATCTGTCCGTCATCGAGCAGGATGCTGGTGTCGAGCGCGCGTTTGCTGGTAACGATCCCCGCCGAATTGGCCGCGGCCGAAGCACGTTCGTCGATGCTGCTGACTTCCTGATAGATGTCGAGCTTCACCGTGCCGCCCTCGGAAATCTGCGGCCGCACGTTGAGCTTCAAACCGACCTCTTCGCGAGTCACGGTCTGGAACGGGTTGTTGCTGGTGCCCCCGCCGCCGGTGACGTAACTGCCGCTGACAAACGGGATGGTCTGGCCGACGAAAATGCTCGCCGCTTCGTTGTCCAGGGTCAGCAGGTTCGGCGTCGACAGCACGTTGGTGCCGCCCTTGCTCTTCAGGGCCCGGGCCAGCACTTTCAGGTCGAGGATCTTGCCGATGCCGGGGATGTCGACCGTGCCGTTGACGTAGCCAAGGTTCAGGCCTTGGGGCAGTACATCGAGGCTGGTCTTGCCATTGACGTTGATCCCCGAACCGCCAAGGTTAGCGCCGCCGATCACGCCTTTGCCGCCGAGGTTGCCGGTCTGCCATTGCACGCCGAATTCGCTCGCGTCGTCCTCGCCGACTTCGACGATCAGGCTTTCGATGACCACTTGGGCGCGGCGCTGGTCGAGCAGATCAATGACTTCGCGCAGGTTGCGGTACAGCGGTTCCGGCGCGGAAATCAGCAAGGTGTTGGTGGTCGCGTCCGCCTGAATAGTCACGCCGCCGGCGCTGAAGGCCACGTTCTGTTCGCTGCTTTGCGCATTGCCGCTGCCGCTGGTGGCGCCGCTGCCCTGGGCGTAACTGCCGCCGGTGCTGCCGCTGTTGGTGGTCGAAGTGGAGCCGTTGGTTTGCGTACCGCTCTGGCCGTTTTGCCCGCCGCCCGAGTTGGTGGAACTGCCCATGTTGCTGAGCACCGAGCGCGCATTGTCGCTGGTGCCGCTGTCGCTCTCGCCGGTCAACAGACCGCGCAGTGCCTGGGCGAGTTTGCCGGCCTGGGCGTTGCGCAGATACACCACGTGCAGATTGCTCGGGTTGCTCTGGGCGTTGTCGAGTTTGTAGATCAGGTTGCGCGCCAGCTCCGTGCGCTCGGGGCTGCCGGCGCGGATGATGATGGTGTTGGAGCGCGGGTCGCCGATCACTGCGATTTTCTGGGTCGGATCGTTGCCCGGTGCGTCGAGCAGGTCGGCGACCATCGGCGCGATGTCGGCGGCGATGCCGTTCTGGATCTGCACCACGTCGGTGTCGATGGCGCTCGGGGTGTCGATGCCCTGAATCAGTTGCGCGACCCGCGTCAGGTTCTCGGCGTAATCGGTGACGACGATGGTGTTGTTGCCCGGATAGGCGTTGATCGGATTGTTCGGCGACACGATCGGGCGCAGCACCGGGATCAGGTTCACCGCGTTCTCGTATTGCAGGCGGAACGTGCGGGTGAGCATGCCGTTGCCAGCCGGTTTGTCGGCGCTGTAGATCGGCCCGCCGAGCAACTTGGCATCGGCTTCCGGCACCACCTGCGCCACGCCGCCGACGTCCACCACGCTAAAACCCTGCATGCGCAGCGCCGCCAGCAACA
Organism: Pseudomonas sp. 22082; assembly: GCF_052046055.1. Classification (NCBI taxonomy): domain Bacteria; kingdom Pseudomonadati; phylum Pseudomonadota; class Gammaproteobacteria; order Pseudomonadales; family Pseudomonadaceae; genus Pseudomonas; species Pseudomonas sp. 22082. Next base: position 308,749 of record NZ_JBQEQB010000002.1, on the reverse strand, counting down.
TGTCGTAAGCCTGATGCGCCGGCACCTGGCCCTCGGAGACCAGCGTCAAGTTGCCCTTGACCCTTGGGTCCACCAGAAACTGCTGGCCGGTCGAGCGCGACAACGCCCGCACCACCGCTTGAATATCCGCATCGACAAAATTCAGCGTCACCGGCTGATCGCCCAACGGATTGGCCGGCAACGTCGTGCCCCGCGCCGAACCGCCACTGCGGGCGCGTTCGGTGATGTTGTGCAATTGCTTCGGCGCCGGTTTTACCTGGGCCTGCGCGCGCTCGCGGTCGAGCACCGCGTCGCCGCTGCGCTGGGTGTTGGCCAGCGGCCGGCCGAGTTCGCTGTCCACCAGCAGCGGCGGTTGATTCGGTGGCGTGGTGTTGCTGCACGCGCTCAATGCCATCAACAGCATCGGCAACGCCATGCGTTTGGATCCTGACCCCTTCATGAAGCTTCCTTAGCGCCCAGCGCCTGATCCATGCGTACGGTGCCCGACAGAGTGCCGGCCGTGTCATCGGTCGCGGCGTCGTCTGCGCGTTGCAGACGGGCCTCGACCACTTGCAGTGAAAAATTCCGGGGTTGGCTCAGCAGCCAGTCGAGCACGGCGTCGGCCGGTGCCGCGTCGAAGGTCAACTGCCAGCCGACGGACACGGCCGCCAATTGGTAATGGCCGCCCAGTCCGCTGGCCTGCAAGGTTTGTTGCAGCGACTGCTCCAGGTTCTGCCCGTCGGGGCGCACGCTGACGTCGCGCAACAGCACTTCCAGCGCTTCGGCCTGGGCGCGCAATTTCGGGGTTTCGACTTGCGAGGCGGTGATCTTCTTCAGTGGCGGCTGAATCAACGCCACCCACACAAACAGCCCCAGCAACAGCGCCGCCATGCCGCCGACCATGCGTTTTTCCCGCAAGGCCAACGGCTGCCAACGGGCCTTCAACTGAGCGTTGAAGCGCTGCCAACCGGCGCGGTATTTCGCAAGCGAGGGGCTATTCATCTTCGGCTCCGCTGCTGTCTTCGTTGTCGGTGGCGGCGGTCGCCTCGCCGGCCGGGCGCAGGACCCAGCCGTCGTCATTCGGGCTGATGCTGATGCCGGCCTGGGCCAGCGAGCCTTGCCAGTCCTTGTCGTTGCCCGAACGCCGGGCCTCGGGCAGCAGACTCAGTTGCAACGCGCCGTCGACAAACTCCAGACGTTGCACCGTCCCGGCCATGGACGGCATGCCACTGCCGGCCTGCGACACCAGCCGCGTGAAATCCTGCCCCGGCGCATCCACCGCGCCTTGCTGGCGCGCCGCGATCTGCTGACGGGCCTGTTGCAACGGATTGAGGATCACCGGCAACTCGGGGAACGCCTGCTTCACCCGCTGCGCCATCTGCGCCTTGAGCTGCTGGCCCTGCCCGGCCTCGCGAGCGGCGTACAGGTTCAAACCGATCACCCACACCGCCAGTGCCAGCGCACAACAGCCGAGCGCCCTGCCCCAGCCGCGATGCTCACTGCCCGGTTGCTGAAGGCCGCCGTGCAGGCCCCAATTCGGCAACTGGCCGGCGCTTCGCTGTGTATCGGCCAATTTTGATTGCATCGCTTCAGGCGCGCCGTCACCGATCCAGTGCGCGGGCAGACCGGTTTCCAGCAGCCAGGCTTCATCAATCATCGGCTGCACCTGCGCCGCATTCGGGCCATGGCGCAGCAATAGATGATCGTCATGCAGGCAGCCGACGCCGCCGGCCATCACCGGCAAACTGTAGGCCGCCGGGTACAGGCCCTTGAGGTTCAAGCCGAATTGCCCGAGGTGCTGCAAATCCTTGCGGGCCACCCAGGCGATCTGCACTTGGCCGCTTTCATTTCGAGCGCTGTGGGCGATGTGCATCTCGGCGCTATCGCCGAGCATCAACGCCTGCGCCGCACATTGCACGGCGGCAGCGGTTTTGTTCGCGGGCAGCGGCGGAAGATCGATGCTCGCCAACAGGCTGTCCGACGGGTGCAGAAAACACACCAGCGGTTGCTTCGGCAGCGCGCCAAGCCGCACGCGTTCCTGGCGAACGACCTGCCCCTGACGATCCAGCCACGCGCAATCCACTTCACTGTCGAGACTCAGCTCCGCCAGCGGCGGCAAACTCACACGCAACTGGCTCATACGCCCACCCGCGACCAGATCACTTGCGGCAAACGATCCTGACTGCGATGCAACAACGCATCGAGGCTCACCCGCCGCTGATCGCGCCGCGCCTGCCCACGCAGCCGAAACCAGTCACTGGTGATCCCGACCTTGACGCTGGTGATCTCCAGTTGCGGCAGTCGCAGGCGATTGACGAAATCCCCGCGATTGATAAACCAGCGCCCGGCGTCACGCTCATTGATCAACGCCTGCGCCCGCTCCAGCGACAACCCCGGCACATACGCCGCGAGCACCGGCGCCGTGGCGGTGTTGCCGTTGAGCCAGGTGGTCGCCGGAATCACCGTCAGGTACGGCGCCAGTTTCGCCAACAGCGCATCGTTGACCCCGTCGACACTGCGCAAATCGTCAAACGTGCGCAGCATCGGCAAGGTCGGCGCCTGCGGTTTGCGCGAAGCGGATGGCGACGTCGCGCGCCCACTGTCGAACGTATTTTTCGCCACAGGCTTGTCCACCATTTGGGCATTCAACAGGTGCGGATAAGAGCCGATCACCCGCTGACTGATGCGCCGGCTCAAGCCGTTGCTGACACCGATCAACTCGCACAAACGCTCGAACGCCTGCACCTGGGCGTCATCGACCCGCTCGTTGGCCACCAGATTGCGCAGGTTGAACTTGCCCTGCTCGTCCTCCAGCCGCCCCTCGAAACCCTGGGTGTTCAACCGCTGCGCCCACGGTTGATCGAGTCGGGTCAGCGGATCGCGCTGCCGCGCTTCCCACAACAATTGCCGGCTGATCTCCAACCCGCCGTGCAACACCCAACGGCCCTGCACACGCAGTTGTTCGGCTTCCAGCGCCCGGGTCGAAACGCTCTGGCGGGTCAGCATGCCGGCGGCGATCACCGCGACCACGGCCGCGATCAGCAGCGCACTGATGATCGCCATCCCCTGCTGGTTCGATTGGCTGTTCATGGCCGGCCTTACAACTGCCAGGAACCGATGTCGGCATTCACGCCGTCGCCGTCAGGCTGGCCGTCGGCGCCGAGGGAAAAGATGTCGATCTCGCCGTTGGCACCGGGATTGAGGTACTGATAAGGACGACCCCACGGGTCATTCGGCAGGCGCTCCAGGTACGAGCGCCAGTTGCTGTTCTTCGCATCGGCCGGCCGCTCCACCAGCACCTTCAGGCCCTGGCTCTGGCTCGGGTAAGTGCCGTGATCGAGGCGATACAGCTTCAGCGCCTGCATCAACCCGCCAATGTCCTGCTTCGCCGCCGTGGCCCGCGCCTGATCCGGCCGGTCGAGCACCTTGGGCACCACCATCGCCGCCAGAATCCCGAGAATCACCACGACCACCATGATCTCGATCAGCGTGAAACCCTGCTGCCCACGGGGCATCCGGCTCGGTCGACTGGGCTGTTTGAACTGCGCGATATCCATCTCGTCATTCCCTGGCTTGATTCGATTCGACGCGCAGTGTTGCAAGAAGATATGTCAGGGATGTTGAAAATCCTCGGGAGAAAAAGTCATCCAAATAGAGGCTGGGCGGCGACTGCCCGGTCGCCGCCCAGCCTTACGCAGCACCTGTCACTGCGTACCTGCATAAGTGCCTTTCGCTGGGTTCGTTGATTGCCACTTGCCCACCACCTGTTCCCCGCTGAAAAACTGGAAGCTGGCGCTGCCACCCTGCACGGTGGGCATGGTCACCCGAATGATTGGCGCCACGATCCCCCCTGAAGCCGTATAGAAATCCTTCTGGTTGTATTGAGCATCGGGCAGGCCACTGCCCGTGTAGAAGAACGCCCACAGCGGCACGGTGCGATGAATGTTTTGCGGCCAGATACCGCTGACGACTTCGTTCCAGCCCTGGAACGAAGTGGCCCCCAACAACGCCATCGCGCGAATGCCTTCAATATAGGCAGACGCCGAGTGATCGCCTGCCGTCGTTTCGCGGACATTGAAGCCGCATTGCGCATTGTTGGTACGGTAATTGGTCATCCACTGCTGGGCCGTGGTGATGCCCTGAATGTGGCAAGGCCGGCTGGTGAGCGGTTGAGAAGCCAGCGCGCCACAACCGTTTTCAGAGCGGGAGGCGGTGCTGCCGTTCATGGGAAAAATGCAGAAAAAATCGAAATCGACCTTGTCTGTCGGGCTCTCGAAGATCGGATAGATGATGTAGCCGTTGTTGTAGTAAAAACCTTTGAAAGACGAATCACGTCGTAGCCATGACCATGACACCCGCCCCTGCTGCACCGAGCCCGGACTCGGGTTCCAGACATGATAGGCCGGCGATTTCACCGTTCCCCTGGCCATGACGCCTTCGCACAGAAACGCAGGCCGGGACGGACCGCCGCAATCGGTACGAGTGCCGTTATAAAGTGCCTGGAGCCTGGTGGCCGTTGCCGCTCCGTCAAGGGTAGCTTGCTGAATCTGCAGATCATCGGGGACCTGCTGCTGGCTGGTGCAGCCCACCAACAGGCACAGCATTACAACCGCGAGCATTCTCATCAGTGAAATTCCTCTCTCGAATGGACGTAGCCAGCGACAGACGCAATTCCAACTGGCGGATGCCCTTGGAAACCCTCTGCAAAAGTACCCGCCAGACAGAGCTTTTTCAGGGACGCCTCAATCAAATCTCACGGACATAAGTGTCGCTACTGTCAGATCTGACAGTAGCGACCAACGGTCTAGCGTCCTCGGGAGCTTTGGTCAGCAATCGGTCAACTCCGATGGTTAAAGTGAGATGTCCTTGCCGTCGAAATGTCCCGATGCCCAACAAAGCCCCACAAGCCGGATTCACCCTGATTGAAGTGCTCGTCGCACTGGCGATCATCGCCGTCGCCATGTCCGCCGCCGTGCGCGTGGCGGGGTTGATGACGCAGAGCAGCGGGGTTTTGCGGGATCGTTCGATTGCGATGATTGCGGCGCAGAGTCGGATGGCGGAATTGCGGTTGGAGGGGCGATTGCCGATGGGGGTCAAGGCGATGGAATGTGATCAGGGGCGGTTGTTGTTGCGGTGTGAGCAGGTGATTGGGGCGGTGGAGAATGGGCGGATGCTGAAGGTCGGTGTGCAAGTCTTTGATCGCAGCCAGGAGGCGCCGCCGCTGGCTCGGCTGGAGACGTTGTTGAATCGGCCCCAAGACTGAAGCCTGCGTCTGTTTAACCGATTTTTGAATGCTGTTTAAAGACACTCAGCGTTACTTCCCCAAGGCTACAACGCCTTGCGTCATTGCCTACGACTACGCCAGAATCCGCCGGCTTGTGCGTCTGGGGTGCGGGTCTTATCGTTTCCGGGTCACTGAAAAACAGTGATCGGGTTTGGTAGCCCGCACATGAGTTCTGCACAGCATCACCATTCGTGGCGTCGTTTCGTCTCGGCTTTATGGTGGTCATGCACAGGGCACCTTCGGGTGCGCCGGGTTCCTCATGTGCCGGTCTACCAACCTGAGCATGGCCGCCACCTTCGTTTGGTAGCGAATTTGGATGGCCTCCCTTTTTGAAGCATGAGGAGTTACATCTATGTTCAAACCGACGCCCAATCCCCCCGAAACCGATCCGGTTTCACCCTACAAATTCCCCGACTCCCGAACCCTGAACGAAGCCGCCGAACGCGCCCTCGACCACTACCTCACCCCACAACAACGCATCATGGGCAGCCACCACAAACACGACCCCATGTACATGGCCAACCCGGCGTACAACACCGAATCCCTTCTGGCCAACGCCAGCGAATCACTGGGATCGGCCAGCGAAATGCTCAACAACTTTGCGGCCACGCTGGAGCCTGCTCATCGCAAGACCGCGATCGGGATTGCGCAGTTGGTGATGTTGAGTGAGTTGGCGGTGAATCAGGCGTTGGATCATGTTGAGGTGAAGACGTGATCGGCCAAGCGGTGTAGCTCAGCAGCCGGAAAGAAAATGGCCGAGGTTGTCAGGTGTAACTGACGACCTCGGCCAAATACGTTTCTCTCTGTACCAAAAGCTTCAACCTATCCGAACGCAAAGGCATTACGGGCTACTTGCTTCAAGATCATTCACAACTCGTCAACCGAAGAATTGTAAGAAATGTTGAGCGCAACATTTGCCTCAGGCATTCTGTGCGACGCAAACGTACATGGATGGCGGAGTTTGATGCTTCCCCTCCAGAGCACTCTTTCCTGCTCTGCCAAACGTGTGATGTTCGCACTCTCTCAGTGGCCAGAATTTCTAATCCAATCAGGCCAAGGACATCTGAATCTTTGAAAAGGAACTTCGCGTGAGTGGCAAACCTGCAGCCCGAGTGACAGATCCCACCAGTTGCCCGCTCCCGGGGCACGGCACAAATCCAATTGTCAGCGGCTCTCCCAATGTCAATTTCGACGGCCTTCCTGCCGCTCGGATGACCGATAAATCCGCGTGCGGTAGCCCGATCACCGGCGCGGTCAGCTCGACGGTTTTTATCAATGGCCTGAATGCCGCTACTAAAGACAGTACCGGTGGCCACGGCAACGTGGTTGTGGGTGGCTCCGGCACGGTCATTATTGGTGACACCGTTGTATCAGCACCCTTCAGCGGCCTGATGCCAATGCCGGTGCACTTCAACGACAAGTTCAGATTGGTTGATCAAGAGTCGGGCGAACCATTGGCCAATCTTGAATATGCCATTCAACGCGCTGATGGCAGCCTGGAACACGGTGTAAGCGATGAGATGGGCTACACGCATGTAGTGAGTTCGCACCTGCCCGAAACAATTCAACTGTTTCTGGAGGACTAAGGTATGGCTGAAGTCGTTAGCAGAAATGGCAGGAAGATGTCTCCCGTTGCCACCAGAGCGGTGACACCCGTCAAAGACGAAACCCAGAAAACTGTAGAGCTCGACGCAAAAAAACAGAAAAGACGGGCCGAGAACGAAGAGTATTTGAAGGACAAAAACGTCAAGGCATATTTGTTTGCCATTGGCGAAGCCGAAGGCGGTGACTATCACGCGAAATACGGTCATGGCTGGGCCGAAGGTTTTAAAACCGGAAAATGGACGTTCACTGACGAGTCCACCCACCCGGGCGCCGGCTACGGCGGAAAAACTACGGCATCGGGCTTGTATCAAATCAACGTTGCCACATGGCGCGAGTATGGCGAGAAGCAGGGGCTGACGGACTTTTCGCCCCATACCCAAGACCTTATTACCGTCGACATTCTTCGCACGCTCGGAGTGATCGACAAGATCAAGGCCGGAGACATTCCGGGCGCAATGCCGAAGGCGGCCACAAGGTGGGCGGCACTCCCGGAAGGGCCAGGCAAGAAAAACCACTACCCGCCTCAACCGTACGCCGAGTATCCAAAGTTTTTGGCGAGCTACAAATCAGCTGGAGGAACGACTAAATGAAGACCCCGCTCCTCCTGTTGCTCGCAATGTATTGCACGGCTACAAGCCTGGCGTTTGCCGGTGGCCCGCAATCGACAAACGACAAACATGGGCCAGCCGGCATCGCCGTCGATGAGCCCTTGGTGTCGGCCAGGTCCAAGTTGATCAAACAAGGATGGAAGCCAACCCGGATGCACACCAACGATGGCTATGAATACAGTGGTGTCGAGCGCGAGCTGGCCGCTCGGAATGTCCTGGAGCTCGACACCTGCTCGTTTGATAGCTCGCGCTGCATCCTGTTCTATTCAAAGAAAGGCGCCTGCTTACGCGTCGATACCATTGGTGAGCAGCTTAAAGACATGACGGTTACGCGGTGGACTGATGAATGTCCGGATGCATCTCTAGAACCCAATAAAGACGACGCAAGTTAAGAAACCAAGGGATCGAATGAAATAAATCAGTTCCCTTTTTCGGTTTGCGGCACTGTTAAATGAAACTAAAAATATCAGCCATCAGCCTTTTATTTTGCGTCAGTTTATTTTCTAACGCCGCCGACCTTCCTATCAAAGAAGAAATGCCATTTTCGAAAGCCCGAAAAGCTTTGATCAAAAATGGCTGGAGGCCGAATCCGACCTACTCCGGTGAGTTCGGGGTTGAAAGCGTCATCCAAAGAAAAGGCTTCAGTGAAATCGAGTCTTGCACGGAGGGCGTCCGTTACTGCAGCTTCAACTACATCAAGAACGGCGACTGTTTAGATGTAGGAACTGTCGGCGAAGAAGTCAAAGAAATGAAGATTTATTCCTGGAACTTCAAATGTCCCGAAAAGGATTGAAGCCAGAAACCAAAGGGGACAGGTCCATCAGCCCCCTTTTCAGTCATGCTTCAAACCATCACCCGTGAGGGTGATGGCCTACCACCTCCCTCCTTGGCCGAACACGATGTCCGAGACCAACCCATAACTTTGTGGGAGCCAGCCTGCTGGCGATAGCGGAACATCAGGCAACAGAAACAGCGCATGTGCCGTCGCTGCCAGCCCTGCCCCGCATCACTCCGGCAATTGCAAATTATCCAACGCCCGATTCACCGCCAACTCCCCGAGCATGATCAACTGCGCAATACCCACCAATGCCCGACGCTGCGAGGCCGGCACCAGACTGGCGATGTTTTGGGCAATGGTTTGGGCCGAAGCGAGTGTTTCACTGGCATCAATCAGCAGTTCTTCGTTTTTGTTGTCCGCCGTCACGGCATACATCCCGCGGGCTCTGCGTGGGGGCGGCGTGGAGCCGGGCGGACAGAGGTAATGGTCGAGCGCGCGGTCGGCGGCTTCGTGGAGTTTTCTGGAATCGATGGATTCGTAGGGGGAAACCGATTCGGTTTCGGGCGGGTTGGGAGTTGGTTTGATCATGGTGAAGCTCCTTGATGACTAGAGCTGCCACCGTTCGCGGTCAAACAAACAGGGTGGCAGCTGTACGCGGGTTGACCGACCGGACATCAAGGAATCCGGCACACCCGAAGGTGTCCCACGCACAGCCACCGCGACATGATTTCAGACAATGCCTGAACACGTGCAGAACGCTGGTGCGCCTTGATGTTGGGCGGACGGTCAAATCCGATCACTGATTCGTCAGCGACCGCACCACATTAGAACCCGTCCCCAAAGCGCACAAGCCGGCGGATTCTGGCGTAGCTGTAGGCAACGGCGCAAGGATATGTAGCCTGAGAGAGTGTCTGAAGATGTTTTTTTAAACGTTGGTGTTTATCGGAATTCTCATTGCGTCTCGGCCCCCCACGACAGATCCGTCCCCTTGCCCCAACAAACGTAAGCGTCCGGCGAACACATCCCCCTGAAGCTGATAGGGAGCCATCGCCTCCATTGAACCGAAGCAGTAGTGGTTATGCGGAATCTGTTCTCTGCATAATGACTGACCGGCCATGTTTAGGGTGCTTGTCATGCCAGCCTCCGCTGATCAAAACTCCGCTGTCGTTTTATGCGCAGCTTCCAATAACGACCTGGAAGATCTGGTAGCCATCAGGATTGAGGCCATGCGCGAGAGCCTTGAACGGCTTGGACGATTTAACCCAGATCGTGCGCGCGAACGATTTGTTGCTGGGTTCGACGTTAACAGCACACGCCGCATAGAAGTATCAGGTGATCTGGTCGGTTTTGTCGTAATCAAAGATCAACTGAGCGAGCTTTTGCTTGACCACTTGTATGTGATTCCCAGTGCTCAGAGAGCAGGAATCGGCTCTGAAGTGCTTACTCAGATTTTCAGAGAGGCTGATGAGATCGGGCGTCCCATCAAGGTGGGTGCTCTGAAGGAAAGCGCTTCAAATCGTTTTTACACTCGCCATGGTTTCGTGTTCGTCGAAAGCGGTGAATTCGATAATTATTATGTCCGGGCTAACGGTAAAGCCGTTAATTTGGGCGACTAGACTGATCTTGATACGGCTGCCGGTCAGAGGTTGCACCGTTAGATGAACAAAGGGGACTGATCTGAACAAAGGGGACAGATCTATTTTCTGGAAAATAAATCTGTCCCCCTTTTTTTCAAAGAAACCTAGATAGATTACGCGCACCCTTACATAAATCACCACCAACAAAAATATCGAACCTTAAAACAGTCAACCTTTACAACCTAATAGACACGCAATACATTCACTTTCATCACCCAAATAATCAAGGAAAAAGGCAGCATGGATTTTGATAGCTTCAATCAGTGCCTGGCATACATTGAATTCTCCAAGGAAGAAAAATCACTAGTAGTAAAATTTTTACCTATAATCGGAGCCTTATCTGGAGCACTCATTGGTTTTTTTCTTAATTATGCTTCCACACACTCAAAAGAAAACAAAATCATAAAAAATAAAATTTTATGCTGCAAAGAAGACGTTGATAGCGTGCGCGACTCGCTTCAGATTATTTTGAAAGAGCTTTTTAGAATTGCAGGGTTGATTTCTAGGCGAGAGCCACTCCCTGGCCATAATCTCCCAACCAATGTAAGCTCGCTTTGCTTAAGCGAGTATTTTTCCGATGTAGCCCACAAACTCAGTAGCGAACAACGCTTTCAAATTCAACGCATATTGGAGGACATCAAAGCTTTGAACTCAATCCTTGAGATCATTCAGAAACGAGATAGCCTCAAGGATAAATTTACATATTCACTCAAGCTTTCAAACTCTATAATTTTAGGCTTGAGAATTTACGCCACGTGCAAGCAAACTTTCAATGACGAGATAGTAAACAAGATAGAAGGAAATGACTTTCAAGAGCTTGGCATAGACCAAGCTGAGCTGAGCGCTTTTTTTGCTTTGAAAGAAAATGGAAACAACGAAAATCAAAGTTTAAATTTATAAGACTAAAAAAGGACGGATTTGTTTTCTGGCAAAACGGGGAACTGATACTTGGAAATCCCCGCTTTTTCTTACAAAAAATCAAGAAGTTGGGAATTGAAGAGACCTGCATAAAAAAGCAAAAAAGGGGACTGATTTATTTCTTAGAAAATAAATCAGTCCCTGAGATATCCCATATCAAATAGAAACTCTCTTTCGAGCCTTGTGCTTGGCTCGCGGCCAATTAATACACAAAAAATCAGGAAAACTACCTAGGTTCTTTAGAGGCTAGGGGGCGATTAAAAACTTCGTCAAAAGCTTGTTCTGCTTGCTCCCGCATCATCCTTGAACTACCAAGCATCTTATGAACTACAATTTTCCAACGATAATTGCTGTATGGCGCTTCATTAATGTTAATTCCGTTATTACCGTCTAATTTCATACAGACGTCGTAGCGAACGCCTCTTTCTGGTAAGTTTTTACGATAGTGATCGTTGAATAAGTGGCTCTTGAGGCGATTTTTTACTATGTAGCCGTGACCCCGATATATTGCCTTTAGCCCATCGATAACAAAGGTGCAATTGTTTTGCTCAATTTGGTAGTCAGACATGATTACGTACAGGCCTCGTCCAGAGTACGCAGTCTCTGCATCCGGCAAATCACCTATTGATTTTAAAACAACTAATTTGCTAGTTTTTTTGTAGTCGTAAGATGAAAAAAATCAACGAAGTGCTTTCGCATGCTTATTTTTAGCTCACATTCGAGCGTAGCTAGACTTTTTATCCTGTACATTCAGACCTCAGGTATCCACGGCCTTTTTTTTTCAAATCTTGCCGAGGAAAAATATAATTTTTAGATTTTATAAGAAAGATAAAAATGGGGGCAAATTTATTTTCAACGCACCTATTTCCATCTTGGTGAAATAGGTTGGATCCATGACCCATCCTCAACTAACTTTCCTCAGCCTCTGCTTGAAAAACCTCAATGAGCTTCTGGTTGTAATCATCAAGGTAATTCTACAACCCCTCTTGATCTATTAATCGCACTCCGGCAGTACCGGCCAACTCCTTCGCGGACTTTGTGTAGTATGAATTGGTAACCACCATCGCCTCGTCGCACGCGTAGAACGCTTTGGCGGAGATTGCTTGCTGCACTGCGGCATTTCCAACAGAGCCCGTGTAATTTTTGGCCTGGATAACCATGTTTTTGCCGAACCGACTGACAAAAAGGTCCGCGCCCTGATTGGCAGTCTTTTTTGTTTCCTTCACATCAAACCCGATAGTTTGGAAAATCTCGACCAGAAATGCCTCAAACTGAAAGCCGTCCATAGCATCCACGAGATACATTGTGATGAATCGATTCGGATTGAAGTGCTCGAGCTGACTCCCAACAACAAAAAGTGGACTGATTTATTTCTCAGAAATTAAATCAGCCCCCTTTTCTCCCTTAAGGTTTAACAATTTTCAGAAAGCGCGCCAGACCCACATTAAATTAAACGTCCGCTTTTGGCCGAAAGCGGACATTCACGACACGCTTCCTTCAGTTGGTAAAAAGCAGTCAAGTACATCCCCTGCAATCCAGTCCCCACCACGCGACTGAGACACCAAACCACCTAAAGGGGACTGATTTATTTCCTGTACAGAGCCTAGGTGACAAGCCACACAAAGCAGTTATGAGTATGCTCTACGAATAACTTCTCTAACTACATCAACACCGCTGCTGGTTAGGTAGCCATTACGGGTAAGTGCGCGACTCTCCATGTAGGATTTATCGTGCTCATCCAAACCCATTTCATCATATATATTATGCCACTGCTGTTTTATTCTCCCATCTGAACTCTTCAAAAAACTCTCATCGAAAAAATCACGAATTCGTCGCCCCATATACGTCATGAATCCGTGATGTTCTTGAAATTTATCGGCTTGCTGACGATGCCTTAGCAACTCCTCTTTCGACTTCATAACCTCATCACTAAGTTTTGCCAGTCGATTCAAAAGCTGAGCTTTTTCCTCGTCGGCCAAATGGGCTCTGGCCATCAGCTCTTCAATTATGTCTTGCTGTTTTGCCTCTTGTTCCTGAATTTCAGCAACCTTCTGTTTCTCACCGCCTTCCGCCCCCCTATCGAAAGGCATTTTGTCAAACTTATTACTTAACCCTGTATAACTTTCATCAATATGCCGGAGACGCTCTCCAAACCCAGCTTCAATGCGACCAAGTATCTCTGAAACATCTTTAGTAAACTTATAACTATTATTGTAAAAACTACGAGATGACTCATCCGCCTTAAAATAAAAGGCCGCAGACAAAGCGACCGAAGACACAGCAAGAAACATACTCAACAGATCTGTAAAATTAAAGCCACTTAAATCAACATTAATGTTCGCCGTAGCGAGTCTGATAGTTACTACGAAAACTAGAGCCAATATCGAGGCATCTCTAATATTCGACCAGGTTAGAAAACCGCCAGCCCCGTTTTTCACTTCATTCTGCTCATCCGCCATTTCTACCGCATCCCTTTTTGAATGATAGCAAAACGATATCTCAACATGGGGCAACCTGTCGATAACAAGCCACTGGAATGGCGCGAGGCTTCGGAGACAGCCTAAAAAAAAACAGCTTTTGCCGAAGCAGACACTCACGCCGATCCGTTTCTGGATCGCAGTTGAAAACTGCTCGCAACCAGACCTCAAATTAGCTAATTGCAGCTAAAAAAACTCACGGCCCAACCAACCTAGGCATCTCCACCCCCTCCCCCAACCTCTCCACCTCCAACCGCAACCTATCCCCACCCTGCTCAATCACCACCCCATCCCCCTCCACCGCCACCAACTTCACCCCAGGACTCACCCGCTCCCCCTGCAAAAAGCTCCTCGGCGGCCCGTCGTTGAGGCTGAGGATCGCCACCGCCCCCCGACTCCCCGCCATCACGCCACTCACCTTGATCTCCACCGGCGCCGTGCGATTGGAAAACCACTGCAACGCCGGATTATCGCTACGCGCCGCAAGCAGTTGCGGGGTGGCCGCCGGGGTGTGGGATTCGGCGGTGGTCAGGAGCAGGGATGACCAGGTGGCGATGCCGACCAGGGCGGTCAGCAGTGCGGCGGCCTGGGTGATTTGGGGGGGTGAAAAGCGTGCGGTGAATCTCATGGGCTGAATCTCCTTTTAGTCCCGGTGACCAGACTACGCGGCAATTCTCACGGTTTTATTTCACACGCCTTACATGTTGGCCGTGCAGGATGGTTTTTGGGGACGGGGCTGGACGCAAGGGAGTGCGCATTCGATGAACCGGTGCAGGCAGCAGGGTTTTACGCTGATCGAGTTGATGGTGGTGCTGGTGATCATCGGCATCGCCAGTGCGGCGATCAGTCTGAGTATCAAGCCCGATCCGTTGCAGTTGCTGCGCAAGGACGCCGAGCGCGTGGCGCAGTTGCTGCAGATTGCTCAGGCTGAGGCTCGCGCCGATGGCCGGCCGATTGCGTGGTTGAGCGATGGCAAGGGGTTTCGGTTCAGTCGGCGCAGTGACAGTGGCAAGGGCTTTGATCATTTCGATCGGGACCCGCAGTTGCGGCCGCGTCCCTGGCAGAGTCCGAAGCTGGAAGTGCGGGTGGAGCCGAAGCAGAAAGTGGTGCTGAACGCGGAGTGGATCAATCCGCCGCTGCAGTTGACGCTGTCTGACGGGCTCAATCGGTTGAGTGTGCTGCGCGATGCTTCGGGCCGGATTAGCGTGCAATGAACAAACAACAAGGTTTTACGCTGATCGAGGTGATGGTCGCGATTCTGTTGATGGCGGTGGTCAGTCTGATTGCCTGGAAGGGGCTGGACAGTGTCACCCGCGCCGACAGCCATTTGCAGGCCAGCGGTGAGAAGAACGACAGCCTGTTGCGGGCGTTGAATCAGATGCAGCGGGACGTGGAGATGCGCGCGGGGATTGAGCTGACGGAGCCGAAGAAGGTCGGCACCGAGGATGAACCGGCGACGGCACCACCTGCTGTTACGGTGCGCAGCAGTGACAGCAAGGGGTTTCGGCTGGACATCATTCGTAGCGCGGCGGATCAGCCGGGGGCGTTGCAGCGGGTTCGGTGGTGGCTCAAGGGCGACACGCTGTATCGCGCGGTGGCGCCGGCGCGCAGTCGGTATCCGTTGCCAGCGCCGACGGCTGGGGTGGCGGTGTTGGGCGGGGTGAGTGATTTGCAGGTGCGGGTTTGGGAGGCGGACAAGGGGTGGCGGCAGTTGAGCGGGAATCGGCGGGAGGATCCGTTGGGGTTGGAGGTGCGGTTGACTCGGGAGACGGCGCAGGGGGTGGAGAAGTATCGGCAGGTTATGGGGCCGTTGCAGTAAGCCGAAGCACTGAGGTCTGTGTGGGAGCGGCGGTGCGACGATTCGACTTGCTCGCGAAGGCGTTGTGTCAGTCGATACATTCGCAGCTGGTCCACCGCTTTCGCGGGCAAGCCCGCTCCCGCAGGGTTCTATGGTGTTTGTGGGTGTTGTGTTGGGTTAGCTGAGAACTACGACGCCGCCCGGTAGCTCGGTGCATTTGACGCCGTAGGCGTCGCGGATCAACGCGCCTACCCCGGCCAGTTGAGCGAGGGAGAAACGTGCCTGCACGCGGCGCTGGCCGAGTTCGCGGTTGAGCAGCAGCAACATGCCTGGGCGGTAGCGGTTGATCTCGTCGATCATCTGGCTGAGGGTCGCGCCGTTGAACACCAGCACCTGCTGACGCCAGTTCATCACCGCTGCCGTATCGACGCTTTGCACGGTGCCAACCTGTTGCGCGTCATAGGTCAGTTGCTGGCCCGGTTCCAGGCGCAGGCTACGACCTTCAACTTCCACTTCTACTGCGCCATCGAGGCACGTCACGCAAACCTGTTGATCAAGGTTGCGCAGGTTGAACCGCGCCCTGCTCGCCCGCAGCCAACCGCCACCGGCCTGCATCGCCATGGGCAGCCGTGCAGTCTGCACTTCGACTTCGCCGCTGACCAGTTCAAAGCCCTGCACGCCCTCATCCACCGAACGCTGGTTGATGCGGGTCTGGGTGTTCAATTCCAGGCTCAAACCATCCGCCGGTTCGACGCGACGTTGCTGGCCAACTTCGGTGATGTAATCCGCGCCGAGCCCGGAGAAGCCGCCCGGGATCGTGCCGCGCACCAGCAGGAACGCCGCCGACGCGGCAATCGCGCCGCCAAGAAAGGCCCGGCGACCAAACCGTCGTGGCGCCTGCATCGCTTCCGCCGCCGGTAGCAGCAGATGCCACAACGCCTTGCACTCTTCAAAGGCGCGGGCGTGTTCCGGGCTTTGCGCGCACCACTGGCGCAGCGCTCGGGCGTCGGCGACCGTGGCGCGGCCGGAGGTCAGCAGGATCAGCCAGTCGCGGGCTTCGCTTTGCAGACGCTCGGCAGGCGTGGGCTCGGCAGGTGTCAGACGGAAGATGTTCAAACGCGCAGGTACTCGACGGGTTGATCGGGAGCTTCATTCACTAGACGGTTTTCCGGCCCCGCGACCGAACCGCTGAAACACTTTTCTTTCCAGTTTGGCCGCGCAGTGTCCGAGGGCAGCCTTGATTTCCTTCTCGACCATGCGCGTGGAGATGCCAAAACGCTGGGAGATTTCCAGGTGCGGCGCTTCTTCCAGCCGTGCGGCGATGAAGATCCGGCGGCGCCGGGCCGGCAGTTCGTAGAGGGCGCTGAGCAGGGACTGGATTTCCTTTTGGCCGCCGACCACGCGCATCGGGTCCAGCGCTTCGTCGCTGACTTGCAGCAGTTCTTCGACTTCGCTGCCGGTGAGCAGCCGCGCATCGGCCTGGCGGCGGTCGGCGGCGATGTTCAGGGCCATGCGATAGAGGTAGGCGTTGGGCCGCAGCAGGTTCGGCGGCGCTTCCATGCGGTCGACCCGCAGGTAGGTTTCGTGCAGCACGTCGTTGGCCAGGTCCTCCGAGCCGAGACGGCGTCGCAGGCGCACCCGAAAGTCCTCGTAGGACGTCAGGAACAGCTGGACCATCGAACTTTGTCCGGCGTCTTTCATCCCCCGGAAACTCCTTCCCATTGTGTGCATTCCATGCGCTTTCCTGACGATTCGGGTAACAACAGCAACGTGACTGGCTGGCGCAATGCGCCGGGTGTGGGCCGGTCGATTTTGAGCGTGTGAAAACTGTCTACCAGCGCGGCATCGCGCCGAACATCACCGGTCGAGGTCACCAACCGGTTGTGCTGCACCACGCCGTCGCGGCCGATCCACAGCTGCAACACCGCGCGAAAACTGCCGGGCCGGGTCAGCGGCGAGCGGCACAGGTTGCGTTCAATAGCGGCCTGCACCGCTGTGGCGTAACTGCGGTTGACGGCTGCGCTGGCGGGGGATGGTTTCTCCGCCGGCATTGGCACCTCCTCGACTTGCGCAACCTGCAAGGTGAACGCGTCGTCGCGGCTGTACTTGGCCATCAAGCCGCTGCCGCCGAGCATCCGGCGCAATGCTTCGGCAGCAGTGAATTCGCCTTCCACTGCCAACGAGCGGCGACCGCGACTCAACTGGCTGTCGACCAGCACCGCCATGCCGGTGGCGCGGCTGAACTGTTCGAGGGCGCGGGCCAGTTCCTGGGCCGGGATGTGCAGCGTCATGCGCATCGATGCCGGCATCGGGTCGGCGCTGACGCGGCTCAGAAACAAGCCAAGCAGCAGCCCCAGACAGAGCTGGCGCACGAGCGCTGAACGCGCAAATTCGTCCCTGGCACGGCCTCGCTGCACGGCTGATGCACCCCTGAAAACCGTCATCCTGAGGGCTGTTTATGAATCTGGTGTGACGGCCACTGCAAAAAAACCATCACGGGATCGTTGCCGCCGTTGCACTAGACTCTGTAGCCAGAGCGGCCCCTTCGGGTCGGCCAGGAGGCAGGCATGAAATCAGTCTGGAAAGTCGTCTTCGGCGTGTTGTTGCTGACGGTGTTGGGCGGTGCGCACGCGGAGCAGCCGCTGGGCTGCGTCGAGGTGACGGTGGGTGGCT
The DNA here is from genome assembly GCF_052046055.1 of Pseudomonas sp. 22082. NCBI lineage: Bacteria > Pseudomonadati > Pseudomonadota > Gammaproteobacteria > Pseudomonadales > Pseudomonadaceae > Pseudomonas > Pseudomonas sp. 22082. The sequence continues at coordinate 290,992 of NZ_JBQEQB010000002.1, read as the reverse complement.
ACAAGGCGCCGAATTACGACTGCCTGAGCCAGCAGATGGGTAATAACCCCGACGGCGCGGCGGCTGCGCAGAAGAATCAGGAAGCGATGAATGTACCGGTCAACAAGCGCCCGCCGAATCAGGTGGGGCTGGCGACGCCGGCGGCCACGAGTACGCGGATGGGCAATACGTTTGGCACGTCGGTGAAACCGCAGCGGCCACCGGTGAATACCGGCGCTTCACCGCTACTGGGCAAGTGATCAGTCGCTGGGGATTTGGCGGAAGCTCACCGCCAGACGATTCCAGCTGTTGATGGTGCTGACGGCCATGGTCAGATCCACCAGTTCCGTATCGTTGAACTGTTCCCGCGCCTGCTGGTAAACATCGTCAGGCACCCGGCTATCCGCCAGCAGCGTCACCGCCTCGGTCCAGGCCAGCGCCGCCCGCTCGCGCAGGTTGAAGAAGCCGCTGTCGCGCCAGACCGCGATGGCGTACAAGCGTCGATCCGTCTCCCCGGCCCGTCGCGCCTCAACCGAATGCATGTCGGTGCAGAACGCGCAGCCGTTGAGTTGCGAGGCGCGGATCTTGATCAGGTGCAGCAGCGGCGGTTCGATGCTCAGGTTGCTGGTCAGCGCTTCCAGGCCAATCATCGCTTTCATGGCTTTGGGCGATGCACTGTAGTAATCCAGACGCGGGGACATGGGCGGGCCTCGGGCAGCAGAAGAGTGATTTCACGGTAGGCGCTGGTTGGGCAACGTTACAGCCCCAATTCCACGAAAAAATGGCAGACCATTTCCCCCGAGCCAAACACGATACCTGTGGGAGCGGGCTTGCTCGCGAAGGCGGTGTGC
>NZ_JBQEQB010000002.1:0-290123 GCF_052046055.1 Pseudomonas sp. 22082 | reverse complement strand
CCCGCTCCCACAAGAGTAAGTGACCAATTCGATATTTTTGCTCTACGCAACTACTGCCCCGTAAACAAACGGGAGTAATCTGGCCGGCACACTCAATCGCCCGGAGCGCCCCGTCGGTATGGAACTGCATGTCGTGATCAATGGCCGCAAGGACCTGGCCGGTCAGTTGTACCAGCAACTGCGCGGCGCCATTGAATCCGGGCGTCTGGCCGCCGGCACCCAGTTGCCGCCCAGCCGTTTGCTCGCCGAGCAACTGGGGATCTCGCGCAAGACCATTTCCGACACCTACGCGCAATTGACCTATGAGAACTTCCTCACCGGGGTGATCGGCAAAGGCACTTACGTCAACGCACGCTCGACGCCGGTGCAGCGCAAGCAAAGTTATTCCGAACTGGCCAGTTCCGAGGTGATCGAGAGCTGGCGCAATCTGCCGGTGTTCCTGCGCCACCCGACGCTCGAGGGCTCGCTGCGCTACGACTTCATCGGCGGCGCCACCAGCAAGGGCCAGTTTCCCCAGGATGACTGGCGCCGCTGCGTCTCTCATGCGCTGCGGCAGATGGCCAATGCCAAAGGTTTCTACAGCGTGCCGGAGGGCCTGCCGGCGCTGCGCAATGCGATTGCCCGGCACATCGCGTTTTCCCGTGGCGTGAACTGCCAGGACGAGGACATCGTGGTGTGCAACGGCGCGCAACAGGCGCTGGATCTGATCACCCGAGTGCTGATCCGCCCCGGCAGTCTGGTGGCGATGGAAGATCCCGGCTACCCGCCGGCGCGGCTGCTGTTCGGCACTCACGGGGCGACGGTGGTCGGCGTGCCGGTGGATGCCGAGGGCATTCAGGTCGAGCGGATTCCCGAGGGCACGCGGCTGATCTACGTGACGCCGTCGCACCAGTTCCCGCTGGGCATGCCGATGAGTCAAGCGCGGCGCGAAGCCCTGCTCGAACGGGCCCATGAGCTGGGCGCGATCATCATCGAGGACGACTATGACAGCGAGTTCCGCTACGAGGGCCGCCCGACGGATTCGCTGCACAACCTCGACCAGCGCGGCATCGTCGCTTACGTCGGCACCTTCTCGAAAACCCTGCTGCCCGAGCTGCGCCTCGGCTACGCGATCCTGCCGCCGGCGATTCTCGAAGCGGTGATCCGCGCCAAGCAGCTCACCGATCTGCACGCCTCCACCCTGCCGCAATGGGCGCTAGCCAAGTTCATCGCCGAAGGGTGTCTGCTCAAGCACATCCGCCGCTGCCACACCATTTATGCCCAGCGCCGCGAGCGGATTCTGGCGCGCATGGCCACCGACCTGTCGCCGTGGCTGGAGGCCGTGCCGCCCAGCGCGGGGTTTCACATGGCGGTGTTCTGCAAGGTGCCGATCGACTTGCCGCTGGTGATCGAACTGGCGAAAAAGGTCGAAGTCGGGCTGTACGCCATCGATGGCTTCTATTACCAGCAGCCAGCCAGAAGCGGCATGTATTTCGGTTTCGGCGCCATCGAGACGCTGGACATCGACATCGCGCTCGACCGCCTGCGCGACATTCTGCAACAGGTCGTTGGTTAAATTGGCCTAAACAATTAACCGCCGATTGGTTATTGGTGATCCGGGGGGGCAGGCCTATCCTGCACAAGCGTTATCCCTCAATGAGCAGGATTCGTCCGGCCTGATTCAGGAGTGTGAGCAATGTCCAACGAAGTGATCAACACCGTACAGGTGCAGGCTGCCGCCGGCCGATCGGAGGAGCTGGGCAAGCAGTTGCAAAAGATCGTCGAAACCCTGCGCCAGACGCCGGGCTGCGATTCCTACATGGTCGACCGCTGCCCCGAGGACAGCCACCGCTGGACGGTCAGCGCCCGCTGGCAGTCGGAAGCGGCGATGCAGGCGCATTTCAATCGCCCGGAAGCTCAGGGGTTTATTGACTTGATCGACAGTCGTCTGGCCAATAGCGTGGATTTCAACAGTTTCCCGATCGTATAAAAACAACAGGATCCACATCGATGGCGACGGAGCCCCCTCCGTCGCCATCGTTCGTTTTGCCGGCCTTGTTTTCCCGCGATTGGTCACCCGAACTTCCCGAATATTGGCCGTTTGAATACCCCGGCACGCGGACTACTGTGATCACCGACTCCCCCACTTCATCAGGTGATCACCATGAAAATCCTGCACTTGCTTGCCGCCCCGCTCGCCGCTCTGGCCCTCACCATCAGCGCTTCGGCACTGGCCCACGGTACCGATTCCCCATCCGAGAAAATCTCGGTCCTGCAGGACCAGATGCTGAAAAACGTCCCCGGCAAAAAAGCTCTGATGATCGAAGTCGACTACAAACCCGGCCAGTCCTCCATCGCCCATAAACACGATGGCACCGCCATGGCTTACGTTCTCGAAGGCGAGATCGTTTCCCAGGTCAAAGGTGAGCAACCGATCACCTACAAGAAAGGCCAGTACTGGTACGAGCCGGCCGGTTCCGAGCATTTGATCTCGAAAAATGCCAGCAAGAGCAAGCCGGCCAGGTTGCTGGTGTTCATGGTGCTCTCGCCGGACGAGCAAGTGCTGATCCCATTGAAAAACTGATGGTTGTTTAACCAGCCATAAATGAAAGGCGCAAAACATTGATTGGCGCCTTTTTTATTTCACGCGGCAATTAATCAAAAATGCTTACAACCAATAAAACTATGACATGACAGTCATTCAGCAAATTGTCAGGTTGTTTTCAGTTGGGCGGGAGTAGTCTGAGGCGACTGTCGCCGGTTCTATTTAATCAACCCCGACATGCCTGACTTTCCGACTGAAGTTGCTTCACGGGAGACTCACCATGAAACTTGCATTTGCCAGTACTCTGGCGATATCGGTTTTAGCCTTGTCAGCCTGTTCTGTTCCAACCGCTCCGAAAGCGGTTTCCTCCCTCGATACGCTGTTCACCCAACCGGTGGGACGCAGCAGCGCCACCCAGGTCAAAAGCGGTCCCGGTGTCTCGCTGGGTGTCATCTACAGCCCAAGCACCCAGGCCAACCGTGACTATTTGCGCAACTACCAGGCCAACGCCGGCACCGGTTTCGGCCAGAGCCTGCTGGTGCAGCCGATCCATGACGCCTACGTCGCCACTTCAAAACCGGACATGGCGGTGGATTGGGTGAAAGCCTCGCTGCAACGTCAGTTCGGCTCGGTCACGGTGTACCCGGACATGCACAGCCTGCGTGCGGCCAACCCGGATGTGGTGGCGATCGTCGATACTCACAGCCAGTTGATGACTTCGCGCAGTTCGGACATCAAGGCGGATGTGAGTGCGGATTTTTATGATGGGAAGTTCAACTATATCGGCACGGCCAAGGGGTCTGAGGCAAAAGAATTGACGCCGGTCTGGGCGGACTTCAAGCGTTCAGAGGAGATTGTTGCGGATATTAATCAGCAACAGGAAGTTCAGGTTCGGGCGTTGCAAAAGTTTGACCAGTCGCTCAGTAATTTGCTGACCAGGCCGGCAGATAAAGTGTCGATGCTTGATAACAAACAAGGACATAACTTGCAGTAACGAGAAAACCATCAGGCAAAAAAAAGCCCCCGCATCTCACAATGCAGGGGCTTTTTCATTCAACGGCTACTCAAGCAAGCTCAAGCTCCGCCGTCGCCGCAGCAGGCACGACCGCCTGACCGCTCAGCGCCACGTCGTTCAGCTCACGGTTGGCCACCGCGTACATGGCGTAGTCGGTGCCGCTGGCGGCACGGATTTCCACCAGCATGGCGCGCCAGCGCTGGATCATCGCGTCGTGTTGCGCCATCCACAGCGCCAGACGCTCTTCCACGTCCAGGTTACCGCCGCCCGCTTGCAGAACAGCGATGGTGATCGCGCGTTGCTGCCAGTCGACGTCGTCGCGGAACGCTTCGCGGGCCAGGGCCTGCCAGTTGTTTTCAACCGGCAAGGCGCTGATCTGCGAAATGTACCAGGTGATGTCCAGCGCGCTGCCCACGGCGAAGTACGCCTTGGCCACTTCGGCTGGATCCTGACCGGTCACGTCGGCGGCTTCGATGATCGGCAGCAACGTGTAGAGGTGGGTAGTACCCGCCACCATACGCGCCAGCAGTTCCGGTACACCGGCGGCGACGTACGCCTGATAGCGCGCCTGCCAGTTTTCGCGGATTTCGCCGCTCAACAGTTCGTCCAGTTTCAGGCCCAGCTCTTTGAGGTGCGGACCGAAATGCGCGACGTCACGGGCAGCGTTCTGCTCGTTGCGACGGGCACGCAGGAACCAGCGCGTAGCGCGACGGCCCAGACGCATCAGCTCGTCCATCAGCTCCAGTTGCACGTCAGCGGAGACCTGATAGTCCAGGGCTTCGATCTGACGGAACCAGTGCGGGAGGTGGAAGATATCCCGAACAATCACATACGCACCGGCAACATTCGCCGGGGTCATGCCGGTCGACTCTTTGAGTCGCTGAACGAAGGTGATGCCCATGTGGTTGACCAGATCGTTGGCGATCTGGGTGCTGACGATCTCGCGCTTCAGGCGGTGACGACGCATGGCTTCAGAGAACTTGCTGACCAGAGTCGGCGGGAACGCCGTTTCCATGTCGCGGGTCAGGTAATCGTCGTCCGGCACCAGGGAGCCCAGCAGCTGCTCCTTGAGGTCGATCTTGCTGTACGAGATCAGCACCGACAGCTCAGGACGGGTCAGACCATGGCCTTCAGCAACGCGTTCGGCCAGTTGCTCTTCGGTCGGCAGGAACTCGATGGCGCGATCCAGCTTGCCACGGCCTTCCAGGTCGCTCATCAGACGCTTGTACTCGGCGATCCGCGCGTAAGCACGGCGGGCCGCCAGGGACAGGGCCTGAGTCTGCTTGTAGTTGTTGCCCAGCACCAGACCACCGACTTCGTCGGTCATGCTCGCCAGCAACTGGTTGCGTTGCTTGTCGGTCATGTCGCCGGCCTGAACCACTTCGTTCAGCAGGATCTTGATGTTCACTTCGTGGTCGGAGCAGTCCACGCCACCGGCGTTGTCGATGAAGTCGGTGTTGGAACCGCCACCATTGAGACCGAATTCCACACGACCCAGTTGGGTCATGCCGAGGTTACCGCCCTCGCCCACCACTTTGCAGCGCAGTTCGTTGCCGTTCACGCGCAGCGCATCGTTGGCCTTGTCGCCGACATCGGCGTGGCTTTCGGTGCTGGCTTTGACGTAAGTACCGATACCGCCGTTCCACAGCAGATCCACCGGTGCCTTGAGCAAGGCATTCAGCAGTTCGGTCGGGGTCAGCTTGTCGGCCTGGATGTCGAAGCGCTCTTTCATCTGTGGCGAGATGGCGATGCTCTTCGCGCTGCGCGAGAAGATGCCTCCGCCTTCGGACATGATGCTGGTGTCGTAGTCGGACCAGGCCGAACGCGGCAGGTCGAACATGCGCTGACGCTCGGCGAAGCTGGTGGCCGGATCCGGATTCGGATCGATGAAGATGTGCATGTGGTTGAACGCGGCAACCAGTTGCAGCTTGTCGGACATCAACAGGCCGTTACCGAACACGTCACCGGCCATGTCGCCCACGCCGACCACCGTGATGCTGTCTTCCTGGACATTGATGCCGCGCTCGCGGAAGTGGCGCTGTACGCCAACCCACGCGCCCTTGGCGGTGATGCCCATTTTCTTGTGGTCGTAACCGGCCGAACCACCGGACGCGAACGCGTCACCCAGCCAGAAGCCGTAGTCGATGGCGATGCCGTTGGCGATGTCGGAGAAGGTTGCAGTGCCCTTGTCCGCCGCGACCACCAGGTACGGGTCATCGTCGTCATGCCGCACGACGTTGGCCGGCGGTACCAGTTTGCCGTCCTTCAGGTTGTCGGTGATGTCCAACAGGCCCGAGATGAAGATGCGGTAGCAGGCGATGCCCTCGGCCGCAATCTCGTCACGGCTGCCGCCCAGTGGCAGGCGACGCGGCAGGAAGCCGCCCTTCGCACCCACCGGCACGATGACCGAGTTCTTCACTTGCTGGGCTTTTACCAGGCCGAGGACTTCGGTACGGAAGTCTTCTTCACGGTCGGACCAGCGCAGGCCACCGCGAGCGACGTTGCCGAAGCGCAGGTGCACGCCTTCGACGCGTGGCGAGTAAACGAAGATTTCGAACTTCGGCACCGGTTTCGGCAGCTCAGGGATCAAGTGCGGGTTGAACTTGAAGCTGAAGTACGACTTGTTCTGGCCGTTGGCGTCGGTCTGGTAGAAGTTGGTCCGCAGGGTCGCTTTGATCAGGTCCAGGTAACGACGCAGGATGCGGTCTTCGTTGAGGACTTGAACGTCGTCCAGCGCAGTCAGGATCGCCTGTTCCAGACGTTGTTGCTTGTCGTCCAGATCATCGCTGCCGAGCTTGCGGGCCAGGTAGAAACGGGTCTTGAACAACCGGGTCAGTTCGCGAGCGATGTCGGTGTGGTTGTTCAGGGTGCTGGCGATGTAGCCGAGGTCGAAGCCCAGGCGGATCTGCTTCAGGTAGCGGGCGTAGGCACGCAGCAGCGCAACGTCGCGCCATGGCAGGCCGGCGGTCAGCACCAGACGGTTGAACGCATCGTTCTCGGCATCGCCACGGACGATGTGGACGAACGCGTCCTGCAGGGTGTCGTTGAGTTGCTGGATGTCCAGGTCCAGGCCTTCGGCGGCGGTGAACGCGAAGTCGTGGATCCAGAACTCGCGGCCGTTGGTGTGACGCAGACGGTACGGGAATTCACCCAACACGCGCAGACCGAGGTTTTCCAGGATCGGCAGCACGTCGGACAAGGCCAGCGGGGTATCGGCGTGATACAGCTTGCAGTGCAGCTCGCGTGGGCCGGAGGCCAGCGGCTGGTAGAAGCTCATGGCCAGCGGCTTCTTCTCGCTCAGATTGAGCAAGTGCTGCATGTCGACCACGGCCGAATGCGCAGCGAAACGCTCGCGGTAGCCGGCCGGGAAGCCTTTCGGGAAGTCGGCCAGCACGTTGGTGCCGTTGGCTTCGCCGAAGGTTTCGACGGTCAGGGCGGCGTAGTCGTCCTGCCAGCTGCGGCAGGCCTGGATCACTTCGTTTTCCAGTTGCAGCGGGTCGATGTCGATGCGGTTTTTCGGGTCGACGCGCAGGATCAGTTGCACGCGGGCCAGCACGGACTCGGAGAAGAACGTCCAGAACTCGCAGTCGGAAGCTTTCAGGCGCTCCATCAGCACTTGCTGGATCTTCTGGCGAACTTCGGTGGAGTAGATGTCGCGCGGCACGTAGGCCAGGCAGTAGCAGAAACGGCCGTACGGGTCTTTGCGCAGGAACACGCGGATCTTGTTGCGTTCCTGGATCTGCACGATCGACATCACGGTGCTGAACAGCTCGTCGACCGGAGTCTGGAACAGGTCGTCACGCGGCAGCACTTCCAGAACCTGTGCCAGTTCCTTGCCCAGGTGAGCCTTGGACTGGAAGCCGGAACGGCGCTCGATTTCCTCGACCTTGCGGCGGATGAACGGAATGACACGCACGCTTTCGCCATACACCGAAGAGGTGTACAGGCCCATGAAGCGGTGTTCCTTGATCACTTTGCCGTCGGCATCGATTTCGCGAATCGACACGTAGTCCGGGTAGGCCGGACGGTGCACGCGGCTCGGATGCGCGGCCTTGGCGAACGACAGCAGGGTCGGTTCGCGCAGGTAGTTCACGGCATAGTCTTCGATGTGGCGGTCTTCGTTGGTCAGACCGGTGCGCAGCATCTTGGTCAAGCCGAGGAAGGAGTTCTGGTCGTATTCGATATGGCCACCATCGGCCTGATCGACAACGGTGAACTCTTCGTAACCAAGGAAGGTGAAGTGGTTGCCCACCAGCCATTCCAGGAAGCTCTTGATTTCGTTCTTTTCGTCGGCATCGACGGCGAATGCGCTGTTATCGAGCTTGGTGAGGATTTCCTGCACCTTGGCCTTCATCGGCTCGAAATCGGCGACCGCGACGCGGACTTCACCCAGGACCTGTTCCAGTTCCTTGGACAGCACATTCAATTCGGCCGCGTTGGCGCAGCGGTCGATTTCCAGGTACATCAGCGACTCGTGCAGCACGCCTTCGCCGGTGGTGCCTTTTGGCAGGATTTCCAGCAACTCGCCCTTGCTGCCACGACGCACGCTCAGCACGGTGGTCTGCAGGGTGTGGATGCTGTAGCCGCGACGGTTCAGCTCGGTACGCACCGAGTCCACCAGGAACGGCAAGTCATGGTGCAGCACTTCGACCGCGGTGTGCGTCGACTGCCAGCCGTGACGTTCGTAATCGGGGTTGTAGACGCGCACTTGCGGTTGCGCGTGATCGAAGCGCTCAAGCAGGCGCCACGCAGAAAGAGTACAGCCAGCGAGGTCGGAGAGGCGACGTTGGGTCAGCTCGTCCAGGGAAATGATGCCGAAGAATTGTTCAGCGAACAGCGCCACTTGTGGCAGTGCCTGTTCACTGATGTGCTGCGCCAGTGCCGCTTGCAGTTGGTGCTGGAAGTCGGCTTTGCTGGCTGCGGTGAAGAACGCCATCTGTGGTACTCCGCTTGGGCTTGTTATTGATGGAAAGCGTCGCGTGCAAAACCCCTTTCGGGGCGTTCCGTCGCCCTGTTCCTGATTCTCGGGCAGAGGAAACAGGGTGACAGGTGGGTGAAGCTGGACGAGACACTCAGGTCACATTCACCTTCCATGAATGGGCATCTGCAAAAACGACTGTCTGGCGCCGCTCGCGGGGCCCAGGCAATGCCTTTACGGGTGCTCATCCGTTGCGCAGCTTAATGGGTGCGACAATGTGTCTGCTTGCGGTGCTGCGACATATTCGGTCATTGGCACGTAAACCAAGGCCTGCGCATCGGTAAACACTAGCATTCATGGGGCGGAACGCCGGTCTGAATGCCCGTTTTTACGGTACAGGCGTGCCAGGAATGACCATTGACCTGTGTCGCGTTCACGACACATCCTCTGACACTCTCACATGCAGAAATTCCCGCGGACTGGCAGAATCGCGCCCAATTGCGACCAACACGCCCGCCGAGGCAGGAATTCCCCATGCAAATGACCACCGCCCTTTTGATTGTCAACCCGTGCGACGACGAAGAAGACAACATGGCCATGCTCTGCTGCCACAGCGACAAGGGCGACATGTTCCTGATGAGCCGTTACCCGGACGAGGACGAGCTGGAGATCACCCTGGATGGCGAGCCGTCCACGCTCGATGGCGTCAAGGTCACCCTGACCAGGACACTGCTGAAGATCGAAATAGCCGCGGCGGATGCCGATGCGCTGAACGGGGATGATGTGCTGGAAATCACCTACAACCCGGATATGGTGGATCTGGACGAGGTTGAGGAAACCCTGAAAAACATTCTTGATGGTACTGGCACCTATATCAGCCAGATTTGATGGTGTCTGCACTGGCCCTATCGCGAGCAGGCTCGCTCCCACAATTGACCGGGTTTTACTGACAGAACGCGGTCACTGTGGGAGCGAGCCTGCTCGCGATAGGGCCCGAAAGAACACCGCACCTCCCCCGCCCTACAAAATCCCAACAATTGCCCCGGTCATTTCCCGCACTTTGCGCAAAATGCCGTTAGTCGCCACCCCCTGCGATGGATTAAAGTAACGCCCCCAGCCCCGGCGTTATCCGAACGCCTGTGGCCACCCTTTCCAGGAACAGTCATCGATGGAACATCGTGAAGCGCTGCTGGCGCTGCGAACCTTTCTTTCAACGCAGATTCTCGGCCAGGAAAAACTCATCGAGCGCTTGCTCATCGCCCTGCTCGCCGACGGCCACATGCTGGTCGAGGGCGCTCCGGGTCTGGCCAAGACCAAAGCGATCAAAGAGCTCGCCGAGGGCATCGAAGCCCAGTTCCATCGCATCCAGTTCACTCCGGACCTGCTGCCGGCCGACATCACCGGCACCGAGATCTATCGCCCGGAAACCGGCAGTTTCGTGTTCCAGCAAGGGCCGATCTTCCACAACCTGGTGCTGGCGGACGAAATCAACCGTGCCCCGGCCAAGGTGCAATCGGCGCTGCTCGAAGCCATGGCCGAACGTCAGGTCAGTGTCGGGCGCAGTACATACGAGCTGTCGCCGCTGTTCCTGGTGATGGCCACGCAGAACCCGATCGAGCAGGAAGGCACCTACCCGCTGCCCGAAGCGCAGCTCGACCGCTTCCTGATGCACGTGAAAATGGGTTTCCCGGACGCGGCTGTCGAACGCCGGATCCTGCAACAGGCAAGGGGCGAAGCCCTCAACGGCGAGACCAAGCCTGAACGTCGGGTCAGCCAGCAGGCGATCTTCGCCGCGCGCAAGGAAATCCTTGGCTTGTACATGGCGGACGCCGTGGAGGAATACCTGGTGCAGCTGGTCATGGCGACCCGTAACCCGGCCAAGTTCGACCCGGAAATGGCCGAGTGGATCGCCTACGGCGCCAGCCCGCGCGGCTCGATCGCCCTCGACCGCTGCGCCCGCGCCCACGCCTGGCTGGCCGGTCGCGACTTCGTCAGCCCGGAAGACATCCAGGCCGTGCTGTTCGACGTGTTGCGTCACCGCATCATTCTGTCGTTCGAGGCCGAAGCCGCCGGCATCGACCAGGATCGGGTGGTGCAACGGATTCTCGACGTCGTAGCCGTCGCTTGACCTCGATGAACGCCTCCCTGCCGTCCGAACCGGGCATCCGCATCAGCCTCGCCGAGCTGATCGAGATGCGTCACCGCGTGCGCGAAGTGCAGCTGTTTTCCACGCCGAGCCAGCGCAGCCCGCTGATCGGCCTGCATCACTCGAAATTCCGTGGTCGCGGCGTCGACTTCGATCAGGTGCGGGTCTATCAGGCCGGCGACGACGTGCGCACCATCGACTGGCGCGTCACCGCGCGGACGCAGGAACCGCACACCAAGCTGTTCCATGAAGAACGCGAACGGCCGATTTTCATCATGGTCGAGCAAAGCACGCGGCTGTTTTTCGGCTCCGGGCTGATGTTCAAGTCGGTGCTCGCGGCGCAGGCCGCAGCGCTGATCGGTTGGGCGGCGCTGGGCCACAACGACCGGGTTGGCGGGCTGGTGTTCGGCGACAACGAGCATTACGAAATCAAACCACGGCGTAGCAAGCAGAGCCTGTTGCAGCTGCTCAACCGGCTGGTGAAGGTCAACCAGTCGCTGCACAGCGAGCGGGAGCCGGATCGCGATGCGTTTGGCGTGGCGTTGCGCCGGGCCCGTGAAGTGCTGCGACCGGGCAGTCTGGTGATCGTGATCTGCGACGAGCGCGCACTGTCCGACAGCGCCGAGCAGCAATTGAGCCTGCTGTCGCGCCATTGCGACCTGTTGATGCTGCCGCTGTCCGATCCGCTGGATCACGCCCTGCCCGCCGCCGGACTGCTGAGATTCGCCGAACGCGGCGCGCAGCTGGAACTCGACACCCTCAATTTCGACCTGCGCCAGACCTACCGCGCCCAGGCTGAAGCGCGGATCGCGCGCTGGGAACTGCTCGCGCAGAAGCTGCGCGTGCTGCTGATGCCGCTGAGCACCCAGAGCGAAATGGTCGAACAGATGCGCGAATTCCTTAACCCGCAACGCCCGGGGAAAGGTCGATGAACGGCCTCGAACAACTGCAACCGCTGATCTCCCCGCCACCGATTGCCTTCTGGCCGCCGGCACCGGGCTGGTGGCTGCTGCTTTTGCTGTTGCCGGTGATTGGTTTTGCAGTCTGGCGGCTGCGGCGTTTCATTCCGATCAAGAAAAAACCGGTCGTGCGCGCCGAACTGCCACTGGACCCGGTGCGCATCGCTGCACTCGCCGAACTGGCGCAGATGCCCAAACCCTACGACGGCGCTCCGGCCGGGGCCTGGCTGCAGCAACTCAACGGCCTGCTCAAGCGCCTGTGCCGCAACCACTATCCCTACAGCCAGAGTCATACCCTCAACGGTCGCAAATGGCTGGCGTTTCTCGACAACCGTTGCCCGGCCGCCGGCCTGACCCGCTGGATGGTGCTCGTCGAAGGCGCCTACAAACCCGAGTGCAAACTCGACGACAAAGCCATCGCCGGCCTGACCCAGGCAGTCGACACCTGGATCCGCAAACATGTTTGAGTTCGCCTGGCCGTGGATCTTTCTGCTGTTGCCGCTGCCGTGGCTGATGCGCCTCGTGCTGCCGGTGGCGGACAGCGGCGAGCCGGCGTTGAAAGTGAGTTTCCTGGGAGACCTCGAAGGCCTCGCCCGCCGTCGCGCCCGCGCCAACCTGCCGGCCTGGCGCCAACAGGCGCCGTTTCTGTTGTTGTGGCTGATGTTGCTGACCGCCGCCGCACGCCCGCAATGGCTCGGCGAACCGCTGCCGATTGCCGCCAGCGGCCGTGATCTGCTGGTGGCGGTGGACGTGTCCGGCTCGATGGATTTCCCGGACATGCAATGGAACGACGAAGACGTCAGTCGCCTGTCGCTGGTTCAGCATTTGCTCGGTGATTTTCTCGAAAGCCGCGATGGCGACCGCGTCGGTCTGATCCTGTTTGGCAGCCAGGCTTATCTGCAAGCACCCCTGACGTTTGACCGGCGCACCGTTCGGGTCTGGCTCGATGAAGCGCGGATCGGCATTGCCGGCAAGAACACCGCGATTGGTGACGCCATCGGTCTGGCCCTGAAGCGCCTGCGCATGCGTCCGGCCCAGAGCCGGGTGCTGATTCTGGTCACCGACGGCGCGAACAATGGCGGCGAAATCGACCCGCTGACCGCCGCCAAACTGGCCGCCAGCGAAGGCGTGAAAATCTACCCGATCGGCATCGGCGCCGATCCCGAAGAAAGCGGCGCCACGGCGTTGCTCGGCGGCAACCCGACCCTCGATCTCGACGAGCCGGCACTCAAGGCCATCGCCGAGGTCACCGGCGGGCGCTATTTCCGTGCCCGCGATGGCAGGGAGCTGCAAGCGATCAAGGACACCCTCGACCAGCTCGAACCGGTGACTCAGCAACCGACCCAGGCCCGCCCGGCGCAGGCGTTGTATCAGTGGCCATTGGCATTCGCGCTGCTGCTGAGCATTCTTCTGGTGGCCCGAGTGTTGTGGCCGGACAACCCGCTGCAACGGCTGTTCACCAAGGAGCTGTATCTGCAAAGCCCCCTGCCTGACTGGCGTGAACGCCTCAAGCGCCTGCGTTTGCGGAGGCGCCGATGATCGCCCTGTGGCCGCACTGGTTCCGCCCCTGGTGGCTATTGCTGCTGCCGGTGCTCGGCTGGCTGATCTGGCAGCTCTGGCACCGGCAGAAGCGCGCCGGTCGCTGGCAGATGATTCTGCCGCCGGCCTTCCACGCCACGCTGCTCAGTGGTGGCAGCGGTCGTGACAGCAAGTTGCCGTGGGTCGCCCTGAGCGTGGCCTGGCTGCTGACGATTCTGGCGTTGCTCGGGCCGAGCTGGGAACGGGTCGAACAGACCAGCCAGAAACCCGCCGACCCGTTGGTGGTGGTGCTGGAGCTGACCCCGGAAATGCTCGCCACCGACTCGCCACCAACGCGACTGGAACAGGCCCGGCGCAAGCTGTTCGACCTGTTGCAGGTGCGCAGCGATGCCCAGACCGCTATCGTCGTTTACGCCGGCAGCGCCCATACGCTGGTGCCGCTGTCGGATGACTTGGCGACCAGCCGCAATCTGCTCGACGCGCTCAAGCCTTCGCTGATGCCGGAAAGCGGCCATCGCGCCGATCTGGCGGTGAGCAAGGCGTTGGCGTTGCTCAAGCAGGGTGCGTTGGGTCAGGGGCGGATTCTGCTGATCGGCTCTTCGCTGTCGGAAGAAGAACGCCAAGGCATTCGCCAGGCACTCAGTGGCCAATCGGCGCAGTTGTTGATGCTCGGTGTCGGCACCGCCGAGGGCGCGCCGATTGCTCAGGAAGACGGCAGTTTCCTCAAGGATGCCCAGGGCGCAATCCGCGTGCCGCAACTCGACAGCCCAGGCCTCGGCGCATTTCTCAACGCGGTCGGCGGCGAGTACCGCAGCGCACGGCTGGATGAATCCGATCTGGGCGACCTCGGCCTGCTCGATGGCCCGCGCAGCCTGCGCGACGATGGCCAGACCGTGCGCCTCGACACCTGGGCCGATCAGGGTTACTGGCTGCTGTTGCCGCTGTTGTTGCTCGCCGCGTGCGCAGGGCGGCGTGGCTGGCTGTTCTGCCTGCCGTTGCTGCTCGCGTTGCCGCAACCGAGCTATGCCTTCGACTTCGAAGACCTGTGGCTGCGTCCCGATCAACAAGGCTTGCACCTGCTCAAACAGAAGCGCCCGGCCGAGGCGGCGAAGCATTTCGAAGATCCGCAATGGCAAGGGGTGGCGTTGTACGAGGCCGGCGACTACAGTGGCGCCGCTCAGCGTTTCGCCGAGGGCAACGACGCCCACGCCCACTACAATCGTGGCAATGCCCTGGCCAGAAGCGGCGAGCTGGAAGCTGCGCTGGACGCCT
The DNA here is from genome assembly GCF_052046055.1 of Pseudomonas sp. 22082. Classification (NCBI taxonomy): domain Bacteria; kingdom Pseudomonadati; phylum Pseudomonadota; class Gammaproteobacteria; order Pseudomonadales; family Pseudomonadaceae; genus Pseudomonas; species Pseudomonas sp. 22082. The sequence continues at coordinate 275,750 of NZ_JBQEQB010000002.1, read as the reverse complement.
ACGAACAGGCCCTGGAACGCCAGCCGGATCTGCGTCCAGCCCTGACCAACAAGGCGCTGGTGGAAAACCTGCTGAAACAGAAAAACGCCCCGCCGCCAGCCGAACCGCAAGACAAACCGGCGCAGCAAAACCTACCGGGCGATGAACCACCGCCAGCGACCGCTCCGCCGCCAGCGGTCAAAAGCGAAACCCAGAGCGAACCGCAAACCGGTGAGTCCGCCAGCGAACCGCCGGCGACCATCCCGCCGCTGCCGGGTGCCAACGAGCTGCCGGACAGCGAACCGGGCGAGGAACAGAACACCCCGCCGCTGCTGCGCCCCAATGAGGACACCCTCGAAGGCGAGCAACAACAGGCGCTGGAACAATGGCTGGGCAAGATCCCGGATGATCCGGGCGAACTGCTGCGACGCAAATTCTGGTACGAACAGCAACAACATCAGGATCAGGAAAACATTCGATGACCCGTTTCACCGCTCTCTTGCTGCCCCTGCTGATCTGCACGGCCGCCGCCCAGGCGGCCGAGCTGACGGCCAGTGTGGATCGCAGTCGCCTGAACTCCGGCGAGACGGTCGAACTCACCCTCGAATCCAACGATGTCACGCAGTTCGGCAAACCGGACCTGAGCCCACTGGAGCCGCTGTTCGAAGTGCGCGGCACGCGTCAGGTCAACCAGTTGAACACCCTCAACGATGACAACCGCGCCACCACTCGCTGGATCATCACCCTGTTGCCCAAGCAGAACGGCAGCGTTGAAATTCCGCCGCTGAAACTGGGCGACGTCGAGAGCCAGCCGATCACCGTGCAAGTGATCGAGAGCGACACCCGCGAAGAGAACAATGCCCGCGAACCGGTGTTCATCGAAGCCAGCCTCGACCAGACCAGCGTCTACGTGCAGGCCCAGGCCATCCTGACGTTGCGCATCTACCATTCGGTGTCGCTGTACGATGACAGCAGCCTGACGCCGTTGCAGATCGCCGACGCGCGCATCGAGCAACTGGGCGACATGCGCACCTACGAAAAAGACATCAACGGTGTGCGCCACGGCGTGATCGAGATGCGCTACGCGATCTATCCGCAGCACAGCGGCTTGCTGAGCATCGCCCCGCAGACCTTCAGCGCCACACTGGTCGATACCCAGCCCTCGCAGGACGCTACGGCGCAGGGGCCGAAACCGGGCAAACTGATGCACATCAGCTCCGCCGCGACTTCGCTGACGGTCAAACCGAAACCGATGACCTACCCCAGCGATGCGCCGTGGCTGCCGGCCCGCAGCCTGAGCCTGAGCGAAAGCTGGAACCCGGAGCCGGATCACACTCAGGTCGGCGACTCCCTGACCCGCAGCCTGACCCTCAAGGTCGAAGGCCTGGCCAGTTCGCAACTGCCCGCCCTGCCCGCCACCGAAGCCAACGGCCTGCGCCGCTACCCGGATCAACCGGTGCTGAACAACCAGAGCAGCGACCGCGGCCTGATCGGCAGCCGCGAAGAACGTGAAGCGCTGGTGCCGAGCCGCAGCGGCGCGATCGAGTTGCCAACGGTGGACGTGGTCTGGTGGAACACCTTCGAAGATCACCTGGAACACACCAGCCTGCCGGCGCGCACCCTGCAGGTGGCGAACAACCCGAGCCTGCAAGTCGACACCCCGGCCGGCAACGCGCAACCGCTCAGCGCCGCCGACAGCGAAGCCTTGTGGTGGTGGAAGCTCAGCACGTTCGTTTTCGCCTGCACCACCCTGCTCGGCTTCGGCCTCTGGTGGCGTGCCCGTTGGCAACCGGCGATCCTGCGCGCCGCGCAAACCGGCCCGAGCCCCCGCACCCTGCTCGACGACATCAAACGCGCCAGCCAGGCCAACGACCCCCACGCCACCCGCCAGGCCCTCGACGCCTGGGCGCGTCAGCAACCGGAAACCCTGGCGGACATGGCGGCGCGCTTTGTGCCGCTATCAGATGCGCTCGATGGCTTGAACGGCGCGTTGTACAGCGAGACCGGGCAGCATTGGCAGGGTGAGGATCTGTGGCGGGCGATCCGGACGATTCCGACGGCGGAGCGGGTACAGGATCCGGTGGGGGACAGTGGGTTGCCGCCGCTTTATCCGAAGTAGTTGCAGTCCGGTCGAGGTTTTTGCCAGTAAACTCTCCCCTCTTTCGCCGCCCTCTCATCCCGGCGGCCATCACCTCTTTATATTGCGGAGTCAGCCTTGCGTCTGTTTCACACCTCCGACTGGCACCTTGGGCAGAACCTGCACGGCCAGGAGCGCGATTTCGAGCACGCCTGTTTTCTCGAGTGGCTGCTGCGCCAATTGAAGCTGGCGCAGCCGGACGTGCTGCTGATCGCCGGCGACATCTTCGACACGGTCAATCCGCCGGTCAAAGCGCAGGAACGCCTTTACGATTTCATCGTCAGCGCCCATGAACAGCAGCCGTTGCTGACCATCGTGATGATCGCCGGCAACCACGATTCCGGTTCGCGGATCGAGCTGCCCGCGCCGTTGATGCGGCGTTTGCGCACCCATGCGCTGGGTCGGGTGTTGTGGCTGGATGACGGGCAACTGGATGCGGAACGTCTGTTGTTGCCGTTGCCGAATGCGTCCGGCGAAGTCGCCGCGTGGTGCCTGGCGCTGCCGTTCCTGCGGCCTGCCGAGGTCACCGGCGCGCATCTGGGCGACAACTATTTGCGCGGCATTGGCCAGGTGCATGAATGGCTGATCGAAGCGGCGAACGCCAAGCGCCAACCGGGCCAGGCGCTGGTCGCCATCAGCCATGCGCACATGGCTGGCGGCTCGGTGTCGGAAGACTCCGAACGCAGCCTGATCATCGGCAACGCCGAAGCGCTGCCTGCCAGCCTGTTCGGGCCGAGCATCAGCTATGTCGCCCTCGGCCATTTGCACAAGCCGCAGAAGGTCAATGGCGAAGAAAGAATTCGCTACAGCGGCTCGCCGATCCCGTTGTCGTTTTCGGAAATCAGTTATCAGCACCAGGTGCTCGACGTCGTTCTGGACGGCGAAACCCTGGTCAGCGTCGAGCCAATGCTGATCCCCCGCTCCGTCAATCTGCAACGCCTCGGCCCTGCACCATTGGCGGAGATCCTGCTGCAACTGGCGGACCTGCCGAACATCGACCTGCTGGCCGAAACCCAGCGCCAGCCATGGCTGGAAGTGCGGGTGCGCCTCGACGAGCCACAACCGGATCTGCGCCATCAGGTCGAAAGCGCCTTGCAAGGCAAGGCTGTGCGACTGGTACGGATCGCTGCCGAATACGCCGGCAACCGTGGCGCTGATGGCGCCGAAGACGGCAGCGCGCTGATCGAACTGGACCAACTCACGCCGCAGGAATTGTTCAGCCGCGCCTGGCTCGACAACTACGGCAGCGAAGTCGACGAGCAAACCCTCAAGGACTTCGCCGAACTGCTGCAAGACGTACAGATGGAGGGCGAGCAGCCATGAAGATTCTCGCCATTCGTTTGAAGAACCTCGCCTCACTGGCGGGCCCGTTCGAAATCGATTTCACCGCCGAACCGCTGGCCAGCGCCGGCCTGTTCGCCATCACCGGCCCGACCGGCGCCGGTAAAAGTACCCTGCTCGACGCCTTGTGCCTGGCGCTGTTCGGTGCCGTGCCGCGACTGAACAACACCGGGCGTGACGCCAAGGTGCCGGACGCCGACGGCGAAATCGCCACGGGTGACCCGCGCACCCTGCTGCGCCGTGGTACGGGCGAAGGGTTTGCCGAGGTTGACTTTGTCGGCGTCGATGGCCGTCGCTATCGCGCGCGCTGGGAAGCCAACCGCGCCCGGGAAAAGGCCGGCGGCAAGTTGCAGGCCAGCCGTCAGAGCCTGCGCGACATCGATCAGGATCAACTGCTCGCCAGCCAGAAAGGCGAGTACAAGACTCAGCTCGAGGCCGCGCTGGGCCTGAACTTCGAACAGTTCACCCGCGCCGTGCTGCTGGCCCAGAGCGAGTTCAGTGCGTTCCTCAAGGCCGACGACAACGACCGCAGCGAACTGCTGGAAAAACTCACCGACACCGCGCTCTACACCCGCCTCGGCCGTCGCGCGTTCGACAAGACCAAAGAGGCCCGCGAAGCCCACAAGCAGTTGCAGGATCAGGCCACCGGCGTAACTCCGCTGGCCCCCGAGGCCCGCGCGGAGCTGGACGAGCGCTTCAATGCCGCCCAGCAACAACTGAAGTTGCAGCAGGCGCAGCTCAAGCAGATCGAGCAACAGCACGACTGGCTCAAGGAGCTGTTGCGGCTGCAAGACTCGCAGCTAGCCGCCGCTGAACAACTACGCAGCGCCGAGCATGAACGCGAATCGCTGGCCGGTGAACGTCTGAAACTGACACGCCTGGAACAGCTCGCCCCGCAACGGCACCAGTTCGCCCGCAAAACCGAACTGGATGTACTGCTGACGCCACTGGCGGAACAGATCAGCGCGCACACCCGGCAACAAAGCGAACTGACCGAGCGCCAGACACGACTGGAACAGGATCTCGCCGCAGCGCAGATCGCCCTGACCCAGGCGCAAACGCAACTGAGCGAAAGCGCACCGCTGTTGCGCCAGGCTTTCGAGGAGCAAAGCACCCTCGCCCGCCTCGCCAAGGACGTTACGTCCGGCGCCGAAGCGAAGCAAGCCGCAGAGCAGGCCTGCGCCCAGGGCCAAAGCACGATCCAGTCCCTGCTCGATCAGCAAAAACAGGTCGCCGAACGCTTGCAGCGCATCGCCGTCGATCTTGAGCAAAGCGCTCACTTGGCACCGTTGAGCGAAGCGTGGAATGCCTATCGCGACCGTTTGCAGCAACTGATGCTGATCGGCAATCGGTTGAGCAAGGGCGAAAGCGAACTCGCTTCCCTCGAAGAAAACGCCGCCCGCGCCAGCGAAGCGCTCGCCACGCAAAAGCAGCAGCTGGAAGTGCTGTTCAAGGAGGCCGGCGCCGAACCGGACGCGGTCGCCGAGCAGATCGGCATCCTCGGCAATCTGTTGCAGGACAACCGCAAGCAATTGCGCGCCGTCGAGGACCTGACGCGCCTGTGGGCCAGTCAGCAGGAGCTGGACAAACGCAGTGCCGAGCTGCAACAGCGTCAGCTCGATGCGCAACAGGAACGCGAGCGCCTGACCCAGGACGGGGTGAAGACCAAATCCGAGCTGACCGTCGCCGAACAGACCCTCAACGTCACCCGTGAACTGCTCGAGCGTCAGCGCCTGGCCCGCAGTGCCAGTGTCGAAGAGCTGCGCGCGCAGTTGCAGGACGACCAGCCGTGCCCGGTCTGCGGCAGCAACGAGCATCCGTATCATCAGCCGGAAGCCCTGCTGCAAAGCCTCGGCCGTCACGATGAAAGCGAGCAGGCCAGCGCGCAGCAAGCAGTCGATCAACTGAAGGAAAAACTCACCGAGCTGCGCGCCAGTGTCGGTGGCGTGATTGCCCAACAGAAAGAGTTGCTGCAACAGCAGGAACAACTGGCTGCTCAGCAACAATCGCTGACGCCGAGCATCGAGGCGCATCCGCTGGCGGCGTCCTTGCTGAATCAGGACAGTGACAAACGCGCCGCGTGGCTGACTCGCCAGAATGAACAACTGAACCAGAGCATCACCCAGGACGAACAACGCCAGACAGCCCTGCTCACGCTGCAACAGGATGCGGCGCGACTGACCCAGCAATTGCGTCAGGCCGAGACGGCGCACCAGCAAGCGGCGCAGCACCTGAGCAATCAGCAACGCGAACTGAGCGCTGACCGCCAGCGTCTGGACGAAGAGCTGGCGGCCTTCGCCACACTGCTGCCCAGCGACACCCTCGACGCCCTGCGCGCCGACCCGGCTGCCACCTTCATGCAGCTTGACCGGCAGATTGCCGAACGTCTGGCGCAAGTCGATCAGCAGAAGGAAGAGCTGGCCGAACAGCAACAACGCCAGCAGACGCTCGAGAAAGAACAGGACCGCCAACAGGGCCGTGTGCAGCAGCTGCAAAACGCTGAACAGCAACTCAACACGCTGACCGAACAGCAACTCGCCAGCCAGGAAAAACTGGCGCAACTGCTCGGCGAGCACACCTGCGCCGAGCATTGGCAGCAGCAACTGGAACAGGCCGTGGAACAGGCGCGCAACGCCGAATCCACGACGACTCAGGCGCTACAGGAAGCGCGTACGCAGCTGGTGCAAATCGGCGCTGAACTCAAAGCACAGCAGGAGCGTCTGCAAGCGCTGGAAACCGAAGACCGCGAACTGGCCGGCAAGATTGCCGACTGGCGCGCCCGTCATCCGGAGCTGGATGACGGCGGCCTCGAAGACCTGCTGCGGATTGATGACGCGCAAGTTGATGAACTGCGCCAGCGCTTGCAGCGCAACGAAAAAGCCGTTGAACAGGCCACGGTGTTGGTGCAGGAACGCGATCAGCGTCTGCTCGAACATCAGGGCCAACACAACGGCAACCTGGACGCCGAACAACTCGCCAGCGCCCTCGCCGACCTGCAAAACCAGTGCACGGCCAGCGAACAGCAATGCGCCGAACTGCGCGCCGAGCAGGCCGAAGACCAGCGCCGCCAGAACGCCAATCAGGCGCTCGCGCAGCAGATCGCCGATGCCTATGCCGAATATCAGCGCTGGGCGCGGCTCAATGCGCTGATCGGCTCGGCCACTGGCGACACCTTCCGCAAGATCGCCCAGGCTTACAACCTCGACCTGCTGGTGCATCACGCCAACGTGCAGCTGCGGCAACTGGTCAAGCGCTACCGCCTCAAGCGCGGCGGCAGCATGCTCGGCCTGCTGGTGATGGACACCGAAATGGGCGACGAACTGCGCTCGGTGCATTCGCTGTCCGGTGGCGAAACGTTTCTGGTGTCGCTGGCCCTCGCCCTGGGCCTGGCCTCGATGGCGTCGAGTACGTTGAAGATCGAATCGCTGTTCATCGACGAAGGCTTCGGCAGTCTCGATCCGGAATCCCTGCAACTGGCCATGGACGCCCTCGACGGCTTGCAGGCGCAGGGCCGCAAGGTCGCGGTGATTTCCCACGTGCAGGAAATGCACGAACGGATTCCGGTGCAGATTCAGGTGCAGCGCCAGGGCAACGGTTTGAGCACGCTGGAGGTGAAATGAACACGCTGTATTCGTTCCGCCGCTGCCCGTACGCGATGCGGGCACGGATGGCCCTGCGTTATTCGGGCGTGCCGGTGGAGATCGTCGAAGTCAGCCTCAAGGCCAAACCGGCCCAGATGCTGGCGATCTCGCCCAAGGGCACGGTGCCGGTGCTGGACGCGGACGGTCAGGTGATCGACGAGAGCCTGGAGATCATGCACTGGGCGCTGGCGCAGAATGATCCGGATAACTGGTTGCTGGGTGGCGATTCAAGGATCGCCGAGTTGATCGAGGCCAACGATCAAGTGTTCAAGGTGCACTTGAATCGCTACAAGTACGCCGAGCGTTATCCGGAACAGCCGATGGAGGTTTATCGGGCGGAAGGTGCGTTGTTCTTGCAGCGGCTCGATGAGCTGCTCGAGGGTCGCGATTACTTGTTGACCGCGCATCCAAGCCTGGCCGACATCGCGCTGTTGCCGTTCGTTCGCCAGTTCGCCCATGTTGATCGTGACTGGTTTGCGCAGACGCCTTACGTGCGGTTGCAGGCCTGGTTGCAGCGGTTTCTGGAATCGGAGCTGTTCACCGGCATCATGAAAAAGTAGGCGCGTTACGCCAGCACTTCACACATGCCGATGGCCGAGCAATCCACTTCGAACGGGCCGAGAAAACCGCTGGCGGTTTTCGCTGGCGGATTGCCGGCCAGCAGCCCCAGCGCATTGGCCCGTTCGATGTTGTGCGCGATGTTGTGGTTGGCCTCTATGGCCCGGGCCAGCCCGCCGACCGAGCCTTGGCCGAATCCCAACAGGGAAGCGCCGTTGGTCATGAACGCCAGTCCGGCAATGACCCAGAGTCTGTAGCCTTTCATGCTCCGCCGACTCCCGCGAGTTCAGCTGAACCGACCGCTGCGTTTTGTGAGCGAAGTTCGAACTGGATGCCGGGATGTGCAACGTCGATCGGTGCTTCGAAGCTGTGCTGCGACTGCGACGCCAGACTGACAAACAGCACCATGACCAGGTACAGACCGATGGCCACGTAGGCGCCGCGTTTGGCGGAAGTGATGATTGAACTGGCCATGATGTGTGCTCCGTGGACAACGTTTCGAGGTCCACAGAATCGATCAAAAAAGCCGGGGTATCCACTCAGGGTTTTCCATAGTAACCATCAGCTTCGTTGATTATTTAGCCGATCTATCTCGTCGTTTGAAAATAGCTATCGTTGGTCGCGGCGCAGACAAAAACTGCCCAAGGCTGCGATCTTTTGATTTTGCTTTTCAGGAAACAAGATCAAAGGATCGCAGCCTTGGGCAGTTCCAGGGCGTAACGGAAATTTCAGTGTTGAGCTTTGTGATCCAGCGCGGCGTAGAAGTTGGCGCTTTGTTGCAGGTATTTCTGGGTATAGCTCTGGGTGTGGGATTTTTTGTCGCTGATTTCAACGTTGGCACTGGCTGGCAGAGCCACGGTGGCGGAGATGGCGGAAGCGGCAATTACGGAGAAGAGATTGAAGTTCATGGCGGTAACCCTCGTGTTCAGTTGGATTGCTTGCCCGGTTGGGCCGTGGAGCAAACTTAACGCTCGAGGGTTGATCGCTTGAAATGCTTTGCAACATTACCTGTTATCAGCAGGATTAATACAAAGCTTCAGGCCCCGTAGAACGGGGCCTGCGGCTTATTGACGCACGAGAAACTTGATGTCGCTCGGGGCGTCCATCGGCAGTTTTTGCACGGTTTTGCCCAACAGACCGGTCTTGTCGTCGCGCTCGACCACGACAATCTGGTTGCTCTTCTGATTGGCGATCAGCAGGAATTTGCCGCTTGGGTCGAGGCTGAACTCACGGGGGTGATCGCCTTCCACCGAACGTCGCTGCAACTCTTTGAGCTGACCGGACGCCGGATCGATAGCGAACACCAGCAGCTGATTGGCGGTGCCACGGTTGCTGACGTAGAGGAATTTGCCGTCGGCGGACGCGTGCAGCGCGGCGGCGGCCTTGTCCGAGGTCGGTTGACCGGCCGCCAGATCGACCAGTTGCGTCTGGGTCAGCACGCCGTCGTGGTAATCGAACACCGCAACCTGGGCGCTCATTTCCATGGTCAGCCAGGCGTGTTTGCCGTCGGCGCTGAACAACAGATGACGCGGGCCGCTGCCGGCGGGCAAAGGCACAGAAGCGGTCATCGCCGGCGTCAATGGCAAGTCCGGGTTGGCCTTGGGATCGAACAGGTAGACAAAGACCTTGTCCGCGCCCAGGTCATTGGAGAACACATAACGACCGTCCGGCGAGGAAACCGTCGAGTGCACGTGGTTCGAGGCCTGACGCTCGAGATTGATCCGGCTTGCCGGGTGCGCGCTCATCTGCACCACCGGTTTGAGCTTGCCGTCGCTGCCCACCGGCAATACCGCGAGGGTGCCGCCCGGATCTTCCATCACCGAATAGTTGCTGACGAACAGATGGCTGGCGTCGCCGCTGAGGCTGGAATGGGTCGGCTCGTTGCCCAGGCTCTGGACCTGATTGATCAAGCTCAGCGCGTGGGTTTTCGGATCGATGGCATAGCTGCTGACGCGACCGACCGGGTCTTTCTGCCCAGGGCCGTTTTCGTTGACCACGAACAGCCGACGCTGATCCTTCGACAGGGTCAGCCACGACGGGTTTTCGCTCTTGATCACTTGCAGCGGCTTGGCGTCGATCTGGCCGGTGGCGCTGTTGAAGTTCATCCGGTAAATGCCTTCGCTGGTGTCAGCGGTGTAGGAGCCCACCAAAAACTGGAAGCTCTCGGCCGAGGCACTGGAAAGGCCCATCGCGCCGACGCTGCCGGCCATCAGCAATGGCCAGAATTTACGCATGTTCATTCGGTTTCTTCCTCGTCGTCGGCGCTGCTCAGTACATCACCGAGGCACACCAAGCGGTGCTCGCCAACGGTTTTGGTGTCGCTGGAAAAACCGACGATCAGCCAACTCTGCAAATCTTGATCAAACGTCGCCGCTGCCACCTGCGCCGGGGTGAACTCCCAATGCTTGGCTGCCCGGCCATCGATGCATTCGATGTGCAGGTTGTCGTCTTCGTCGAGGGCGAATTCGAAAGCGTGCAGGCCGTCGATTTCGACCATACCGCAGTGTTCGAGGGCGTTGAGAAGGGTGTCGGTTACGGCAGTCATGGCAATCATGTCTTTCAGGGGGAAAGGGGCAATGATAGCTCAAAGCCCCGCTCTTGATCGTTCCCACGCTCTGCGTGGGAATGCCTTAAGGGACGCCCCGCGTTCCAGCTCTCGAATGGGACGCAGAGCGTCCCGGGCTGCATTCCCACGCGGACGGTTCGACGCCTCGACGTGGGAACGATCATGGGGTGTGAGTTAAAGGGCGTCGCGCGATGGCTTGCCATCCACCAGCCGCTGTATGCGCAACGGGTTGGCGTTTTTCAGCGGTTCCGGCAGCAGACTGTCGGGGTAGTTCTGGAAGCACACCGGACGCAGGAAACGATCGATCGCCAGCGTACCCACCGAGGTGCCGCGAGCATCGGAGGTCGCCGGATACGGCCCGCCGTGAACCATCGAATCACAGACTTCGACACCGGTCGGATAACCATTGAGAAGGATCCGTCCGACCTTCTGTTCCAGCAACGGCGTCAGCTCCGGGAAGTGCTCGAAATCCGTCTGCTCGCCGATGATGGTCGCCGTCAGTTGCCCGTGCAGGCCCTGCAACGCCGCGCTCAACTGCGCCTTGTCGGCCACTTCGACAATCACCGTGGTCGGGCCGAACACTTCTTCCTGCAGCACTTCATCGCCATCGATCAGCAGGCTGACATCGGCCTTGAACAACTGCGGCTGCGCCTGATTGCCCTGCTGCGGATTGCCCGCCAGATGCTCGATGCCGGCGTGCGCCAAGAGTTTTTCCAGGCCTTTGCCATAGCTGCCCAGCGTCCCGGCATTGAGCATGGTTTGCGCCGGTTGATCGCCGATCAGCGCCGCGACTTGCTCGACGAACGCGGTGAATTGCGCTGAGCGAATGCCGATCACCAGGCCCGGGTTGGTACAGAACTGACCGCAGCCCTGCACCACCGACGCGGTCAGATCGCGGGCGACGGTTTCCGAACGTACGGCCAGTGCCTGGGGCAACACGATCACCGGGTTGATGCTCGACATCTCGGCAAATACCGGGATTGGCTGAGGCCGCGCGGCCGCCATGTCACACAGCGCCCGTCCGCCGCGCAGCGAGCCGGTGAAACCCACGGCCAGAATCGCAGGATGCTTGACCAGCCATTCGCCGACGCCACCGCCGTAGATCATGTTGAACACACCGGCCGGCATAGCGGTTTTTTCTGCTGCACGGATCAACGCGTCGGCGACGAGTTCGGCTGTGGCCATATGACCGCTGTGAGCCTTGAACACCACCGGGCAACCGGCCGCCAGCGCCGACGCGGTATCGCCGCCAGCAGTAGAGAACGCCAGCGGAAAATTGCTGGCGCCGAACACCGCCACCGGCCCCAGGCCGATACGGTACTGACGCAGATCCGGACGCGGCAACGGCTGACGATCCGGCAATGGCAGGTCGATGCGTGCACCGTAGAAATCACCGCGTCGCAGGACTTTGGCGAACAAGCGCATCTGACCGCTGGTGCGCCCTCTTTCGCCTTGAATCCGCCCGGCCGGCAGCGCGGTTTCGCGGCAGACCACGGCGACGAAATCATCACCCAGTGCGTCCAGCTCATCGGCGATTGCATCGAGAAACTGCGCGCGGCGTTCGGCGCTGAGGCTGCGATACGCCGGATACGCCGCCGCAGCGGCCTTGGCGGCAGCGTCGACTTCCGCTTCCGTGGCCTGAATGAAATCGTGGGGCAGTGCTTCGCCCGTGGTGGCGTCGACGCTTTGCAGCTTGACGTTGCCCGCCGCGCTGCGACGACCGCCGATGTAGTTGTGACCGAGAATCTGAGTCATGGGATCTCCTTAAAGGGTGCCGATGCTGTCCGGTTCAAATGCCGATGCAACCGGGGCGATGCCGTTGACCAGCGGTGCGCCGAATTCAGCCTGGCTGATTTCGAACACGTCGCCCGGTTGAGTACGGATGCCATCGGCAAACGACAGGGTCGCGGTGCCGAAGAAGTGAATGTGTACGTCGCCAGGACGCAGGAACTGGCGGTACTTGAAGTGGTGGTATTCGAGGTTCGCCAGGCTGTGGCACATGTTGGCCTCGCCGCTGAGGAATTCGTTCTGCCACAGCACTTCGCCGTCGCGCAGGATGCGACTGGTGCCCGCCAGGTGTTGAGGCAATTCACCCGTGCGAAGTTCCGGGCCGTAGCTGCAACTGCGCAGCTTGGAGTGGGCCAGGTACAGGTAATTCTTGCGTTCCATGACGTGATCGGAGAACTCGTTGCCCACCGCAAACCCGAGGCGATACGGCCTGCCGTCGTGGCCGATGATGTAGAGGCCGGCCATCTCCGGCTCCTCGCCGGCGTCTTCGGCAAACGGCGGCAGCGGGAACGGCTGGCCAGGACGCACGACAATGCTGCCGTCGCCCTTGTAGAACCACTCCGGCTGCACTCCGGCCTGCCCCGCCGCCGGTTTGCCGCCCTCCACGCCCCACTTGAAGATGCGCATGGTGTCGGTCATCGCCGCTTCTTCGCCGGCCTGCTGGTGCATCTTGTCCCGGGCCGACGCGCTGCCGAGGTGCGTAAGGCCGGTGCCGCTGACCAGCAGGTGCGCCGGGTCCGGGTGATCTAACGGCGGCAGGATGCGCAGTTGGGCCAGCAACTCGGCGTAATCATGGCTGATGCCCAGGCCGAGGGTCTGCACTTGCTGCGCGAGCATGTTGCCGGCCTCGATTGCCGCCAGTGCCAGATCACGAACCGTGCGCGCATCCTGCACTTCATGCACCAGACCGCCCTCGACCACCCCGACACGGCGCTCGCCGTTACTCAATTCGAATTGAACCAGATGCATAAATCCTCTCCTCTATACAAATCCTGAGTTCAGCGCCGTCCCTATGTGGGAGCGGGNNNNGCAAGCCCGCTCCCACATAGGTTATGTATGGTTCTGCAGATTCAGGTGCGCGTCGCACCCCGTGCGCTGGCGGCGAATTGGTCAACCGGCAGCACATGCTTGCGCTCCAGCACGCGATAAACGACGCCCGTCAGAATCAGCCCGAACACCATCACCCCGGACAGGAAGTACAGGCCCGAAGCGAGGTTGCCGGTGTATTCCTTCAGCGCGCCGATCACGAACGGGCCGATGTAACCGCCGAGGTTGCCCACCGAGTTGATCAAGGCGATCCCGGCCGCCGCGCTGGCACCGGCAAAGAATCGGCCCGGCAGCGTCCAGAACACCGCCGTGCAGGAAAACAGCGCAAACGCCACCAGACACAACGCCGCCAGTTGCGCCACCGGCAAGGACAGCCAGGCGCTGAGGAACAGGCCCATGGCACCCAGCACATAGAGCACCGCGAGATGGCCGTAACGGTCGTTCAAACGGTCGGAACTGCGCGGAATGATCAGCAGGCCGATGATCCCGAAGATGTACGGCACCGAGGACACGAAACCGGTGACCAGATCACTGCCGCCAAACTGTTTGATCAGGGTCGGCAACCACAGGCCCAGGCCATAGATGCTCAGGGTCACCGGCAGGTAGAACAGCGCCAGCAGCAACACGCGTTTGTCTTTCAGCGCATGCAGCGGATTGCCGTGACGCGTCTGGCCGTATTCCTGCAGGTCCTTTTTCAACTCGCCGGTCAGCCAGTCCTTCTCGGACTGATCCATCCATTTCACTTGTTGCGGGCCGTCCGGCAGCCAGCGCAATACCGGCCAGGTCAGCAGGATCGCCGGGGTGCCGATGACGATGAACAGCCACTGCCAGCCATGCAGGCCGAGGATGCCGTCCATGCCCAGCAAACCGCCCGAAACGGGGCCGGTGATCATCATCGCGATGGGTTGGGACAGGATGAACAGCCCGAGGATCTTGCCGCGATGGCGCACCGGGAACCATTGGGTGATGTAGTAAAGAACGCCGGGAAAGAAACCCGCCTCCGCCGCGCCGAGCAGAAAGCGCATCACGTAGAAACTGTGCGGGCCCTGAACGAAGGCCATGCCGATGGTGATCGCGCCCCAGGTGATCATGATCCGCGCAAACCAGCGCCGCGCGCCGAAGCGTTCGAGCATCAGGTTGCTGGGGATTTCAAACAGAAAGTAGCCGATGAAAAACAGCCCGGCGCCAAGGCCGTAGGCGGCATCGCCGATACCGATGTCGGCGCCCATGTGCAGCTTGGCGAAGCCGACGGCAGAGCGATCCACATAGGCGATCAGGTACAGCAGGATCAGGAAGGGAATCAGTTTCAACGTGATGCGCCGGACAAGCCGCAGTTCCTGGCTCATGAGATCGGTCTCCGATTGTTGTTTTTATGGAACCTCGGGGGACGCCTCTCGCGGAAAACCGCCAGGGCCATCCCTCCGTCGAAATCGACTATATAGTAATACTAATTACGCAACAACACTTCCAAACCGGCGATTTTGCGCTTATGTTTAGTCAAAGCTCGCAAACAATAGTCTTACAATAAGAGAATCGATCATGTCTGATAAGAAACCCACCCTGCGCTCCGCCCAATGGTTTGGCACGGCCGACAAGAACGGCTTCATGTACCGCAGCTGGATGAAGAATCAGGGCATCGCCGACCATCAGTTTCACGGCAAGCCGATCATCGGCATCTGCAACACCTGGTCGGAACTGACCCCGTGCAACGCGCACTTCCGCCAGATCGCGGAACACGTCAAACGCGGAGTGATCGAGGCTGGCGGCTTCCCGGTGGAATTCCCGGTGTTCTCCAATGGCGAATCGAACCTGCGCCCGACCGCCATGCTCACCCGCAACCTGGCGAGCATGGACGTCGAGGAAGCGATTCGCGGCAACCCGATTGACGGCGTGGTGCTGCTGACCGGTTGCGACAAGACCACCCCGGCCCTGCTGATGGGCGCGGCCAGTTGCGACGTGCCGGCGATCGTTGTCACCGGCGGGCCGATGCTCAACGGCAAGCACAAGGGCAAGGACATCGGTTCCGGCACCGTGGTCTGGCAGCTCAGCGAACAGGTCAAGGCCGGCACCATCACGATTGACGATTTCCTGGCGGCCGAGGGCGGCATGTCTCGCTCGGCCGGCACCTGCAACACCATGGGCACCGCGTCGACCATGGCTTGCATGGCCGAAGCACTGGGCACGTCCCTGCCGCACAACGCGGCGATTCCGGCAGTGGATGCGCGGCGTTATGTGCTGGCGCACATGTCCGGCATGCGCGCGGTGGAGATGGTTCGTGAGGATCTGAAACTGTCGAAGATCCTGACCAAGGAAGCCTTCGAAAACGCGATCCGGGTCAACGCGGCCATTGGCGGTTCGACCAACGCGGTAATCCACCTCAAAGCCATCGCCGGGCGCATCGGCGTCGAGCTGGATCTGGACGACTGGACGCGCATCGGTCGCGGCATGCCGACCATCGTCGACCTGCAACCGTCCGGGCGTTTCCTGATGGAGGAGTTCTACTACGCGGGCGGTTTGCCGGCCGTGCTGCGCCGCCTCGGTGAGGCCAATCTGATTCCCAATCCAAATGCATTGACCGTCAACGGCAAATCCATCGGCGAGAACACCAAGGACGCACCGATCTACGGTGAAGACGAAGTGATCCGCACCCTCGACAACCCGATCCGCGCCGACGGCGGCATCTGCGTGTTGCGCGGCAACCTGGCGCCACTGGGCGCGGTGCTCAAGCCGTCAGCCGCCACGCCGGAACTGATGCAACACCGTGGCCGCGCCGTCGTGTTCGAGAACTTCGACATGTACAAGGCGCGGATCAACGACCCGGAACTGGACGTCGATGCGGACTCGATTCTGGTGATGAAGAACTGCGGGCCGAAGGGTTATCCGGGCATGGCCGAAGTCGGCAACATGGGTTTGCCGGCCAAGCTGCTGGCGCAGGGAGTGACCGACATGGTGCGCATCTCCGACGCACGGATGAGCGGCACCGCGTATGGCACCGTTGTCTTGCACGTAGCTCCGGAAGCGGCGGCCGGCGGGCCTTTGGCGGCGGTGAAGGAAGGCGACTGGATCGAGCTGGACTGCGCCAGCGGGCGTTTGCATCTGGATATTCCGGACGCGGAACTGGCGGCGCGCATGGCGGATCTGCAACCGCCGCAGCAGCTGTTGGTGGGTGGGTATCGTCAGTTGTACATCGACCATGTGCTGCAGGCGGATCAGGGTTGCGATTTCGACTTCCTCGTTGGTTGCCGAGGGGCTGAAGTCCCGCGCCACTCCCACTAAAACCGCCATCCCCTTGTGGGAGCCAGCCTGCTGGCGATGGCGATCTGTCAGTTGATATTCATGTTGACTGATACACCGCTATCGCGAGCAGGCTCGCTCCCACATTGCTATGATGCGCGGCATCTCCATCGCTCAGGATCGCGCCACTCCCTATGGATTACCGCAAACCTTCCGACCGTAAAAGCATGCACTCGCGCATCGTCCAGGAACTGGGCATGCAGATTGTTTCCGGACGTTTTCTGCCCTGCGACAAACTGCCCGCCGAAGCCCTGCTCTGCGAGGAGTACGCGGTCAGCCGGCCGGTGTTGCGCGAAGCCACGCGAGTGCTGGTCGCCAAGGGCCTGGTGTATTCCAAACCCCGCGTCGGCACCGTGGTCAAGCCGCGCCGCGAATGGCACATGCTCGACCCGGACGTATTGCACTGGTTGATGCAAAGCAGCCCGCAGAACGAGTTCTTCAACGTCCTGACCAGTGTGCGCAGCATCATCGAACCGGCCGCCGCCGCCCTCGCCGCCCAGCATGCGACCGATGCCGACATTGCGTCGATTGCCGAGGCTTACCAGCGCATGGAAGCGGCCCCAACGCCTGAGGCGTTGCTGCAGCCGGATCTGGACTTTCACAGCCGGATTGCCGACGCGACCCACAACGATTTGCTGGCGAACCTGTGCAACATGCTCGCGGTGGCGATTGCCGAGGCATTGAAGCATTCCAATCAACGGCCGAATCTGCATGAGTTGGCGTTACCGCGGCATAAGGCGATTCTGACGGCGATCGAGAATCGTGATGCGTTGGGGGCCCGGCATGCGACGTTGGTGCAGCTGGATGATGCGCGCAGTGCACTGAATGTCGTGCTCGGCAGCGAACCCTCGTAATCCCTGCAGCGGTGCCCGCGTGCGCAGATGAGTGGGGGCGCTGAACATACCGATATTGACCGTCTGATGGGCGATATCCAGATACCGCACGTTGAAAATCTGCCGTTTTACTGTGAGCAATCCTAAACATGCCAAGGATTGCATCATGCCAACACTGCCTGCTCCCGCTGCACCCGGTACACCCGGTACAACCGATATCATTGCGCGCGCCGTCAACGCCCGGTTTCCCGACCGACCGACATTACGCTCGCAAACCGCTCGCCTGCTCAATGAAGGCTTGCTGGAAAAGTACCCTGACCTTGACTTCGACCCTTATCGAACCAGAATTGCCCAGCCCACCCCCAACGTCTCCTGGCGCCTGTCGCTGCTGCTTGATGAGGTATTGGAATACCTTGCCAGCGGCGTGAAGCTCGACCTTGGTGAACAACATGGTTTCGGCTGTTTCCTTACCAACCAAGTGCCCAAGTGGCTGCGCGTCAGCGAAACCTCCCTGCGTTTTCCTGACATGCAGGTCGTCGCCGACGTGATTCTCGAGCTGCCGCAGATTTTGTACATCAGCTTGCAGCAATCCCTGACCGCCTACTGGAATGACGACAATCACACAGGAAGCAGCCGTTGGCAGTGGCTCGGCGACCTTCTCGCCGGGGAACTGCAAACCGCCGCGATCCGTCACACGGACCTTGATGCATCACAGGCCGCGGTATTGACGGAACTGGCCAACCGTCCAGATCGTCAGGTCCGCTTGCAAAAGCCTTGGTCGGGCGGGGTGATTCAAGCCTGTACGGTTCAGACAAAACTGAGCAAAGGCTCGGTTTCCGCCATCGTGCAAACGCCCGATCTGCTGGTCAGCTGCGCCCAGACTCATCTGCTGTGCAGTGTGACCGGCAGCGTCAAAGCCTACACATCGCTGGACGCTTTCGGTCTGGACTGGGCCAAGCGTTTTCAGCAGGACTTTGCGGTCGACACCGTGACCTGGCAGCGTTTCGAACCCGACGGCAACCTCTTCGATACCCAAGCAGCCTTGATGCTCAATCAACAGCTGGAAAATCTGGCGGCACTCAAACTGCCTGCCCACCAAAGCCTGGAGGAACTGCAAAAGCGCGTCGACGCGATCACCGATATCGCCCGCAATTTCAGCGATCCGCAACCCGGTTCGCCGCATCTGGAACCGATTCAGGCGTCCCTGCCGCAGTGGTTGCAAACGGCGAGCGCTACGGATCGCATGGCCTACCGGCAACACGTGCTGGCGCTCGCCAGTCTAAGACATAAAAACCAGGGACGATCGTTCAGCGATGGCATCGACAACATCTACACCTATGCCCAAAAGGCATTGCACAAGCAGATGCTGGAAGATCAACCGCTGGCCCCCGGTTACAACTCCGATGAACTGGAGTTGACCTTCCACGTGCCGGTCGGAGACCTGGGCAGTGGCTATATCGAGAAAGTGAAAATGTCGCTGACGGAACTGGCGATCAAGAATCTTTCGGGCAAACCCAAAGGACGCATGACCATTCGCCATACGGGCAATCAACTGATTCAGGACTGGACCACAGAAGCGTATTTACTGAGCCTGGTGAAGCGCGTCGATATCGGTAAACATTATCCCGAACAGCTCAATGGTCTGCTGCTGGGCGATAGTCCCGAAGCGCGCGAGCGCGAACGATTGTTCGCGCTGGAATTGGCCGTTCAGTTACCGTTGCAGGCGCTCGAACATTCGATCCGCGGCGAACACGGCTTCAACCGGCAGGGCTACCGCTACGTCAATGCGCTGACGAAAAGCACGGCCGCCGAACGCATTGTTGATGAGCAGGCGATTGTCCTCAGACCATTGGCGTTTCAACGCAAAGCAGACGCGGCCTGCGATGTGGTCGCCAACATGTTTGTGATCGAACCCAAAGACTTGAATGCTGAAGGCCCGCGCATCCTTTATCGCCCGCTGTATGCCCCTGCCCTGCAGCAATTCGCTAGCCGTGCCGATCTGCTCAAGGCTATTTGCCTGGCCGGGCCGCTACAGGACAGTGTGCTGGCGTGGCTGACCGATCGTGCAAGGCCGATCTACGCCAATAATGGTTTCAATGAGCCACACATCAGCCATTTTCATATCGGCGACGATTTCACACCGTTCGAAAAACCTGCGCCAGCAATTCTCGTGAGCGATGCCGCGGCAGCGGATTGGTTGAAGGCCGTCGAAGGAAATCGCGTGTTGTCCAGCCTGTTCGTCAGTAACGCTCAAGCACTGATTCAACTTGCCGATCAGCAATCGGTATCCGATTCGGAAAGTCGCTGGGCGATCATCCTGGAGGGCGCGTGGTTGATCTTCAACGTCTTGCTATTGCCACTGGACGGACCCGCCATGATGGTCGGCTGGATGTTGCAACTCACCCACAGCCTGATCAACGACCTGCCGGCACTGGACAGCGATGATGCCGTTGCCCGGAATCTGGCATGGACCGATCTGCTATTGAACATCGGCCTGGTGCTGCTGCATGTTGCCAAGGATGCGGGTACGGCTTCGGTGTCCCACCGCGCAGAAAAACTCGCCCCGATACAGCTTGAACCGTTGCGTCATCCGTCCACTTCATTCCCGATGCCGCTCGATACCGTCATCCATCAGGATGCTGCGGCGTTACCCTCCGCCGCCCCGATCAATACGCCATTGGATTTCCACCTGTCGACCGCCCGAGGTTCAATACCGGCCAGTTGGTGGAAACAGTTGCAGGAGGTACACGTGCCGTGGCCTGCTCCGTTGCCGGAGCCTATGGCAACCGGGGCCTTCAAAGGCTTGTACCGGATCGATAACCAATGGCACGCCAGCGTGGCGGGTCTGCTGGTTCCTGTGCGCATTGTCGAGGGTTTCGGCGAGGTGTATCTGGACCTTAAAGATAAACCAGGCATCCAGCTGAAAAGCAACGAGAACGGTCAATGGAAACTCGACCGGGGTTTGAGGCTGGCCGGCGGCGGGCCCAAGTCGAGGATTCAGGCTCAACGAAAGGCCGTACAGGATCGCATTAAAGTTCTTGATGACAATTACGCTGCGTTCATCAATCAACAGGAACAGGTGCAAAAAGCGGTGGACATCGCTGAACAGGTGATGAGGCGACAACAAGACCTGCCTGCCGCCGCTGAAGAAACACGCGCAAAATCCAGGAAAGCGTACGACCGTGAGCTGGAAAAACAGACCGCCACCTACATATCGCAGATCGCTGAAAAGAAGGAAATTGCAGCACTGAAAAAAATCGATCCTGAATATTCCGGGATTACGACTCTGCTGCAGAACAGCATCAACAATGTGCGCAAACGCAATGTTCTGGCTGATCTGGAACGCCAAGCGATGCTGCGTCGTTATACCGAATTCAACCGGAATGCCCGCCAGGTTGCCGAAACGCTACTGACAGGAAACGCCGCCACGAGAGTCCGCTACCTCGATTTCCTGCGGGAGACGTCCGACATCAACGAAACCATGATCAAGCAGTACGAGGAAGTGGACAGACTACTGCTGGAGTTGAAAGAGATACCTCGTCTGGGACTCACCGCCTGGGAGCAATTGACAGCCAACCGTGCTGGGAAAGAGCTGTCGCCCGTGCAGCTCAAAGCATTCCAGCTGCAAATCCTGCGTCCGCTGAGTGTCAAGACGTGGGGTTTGCAGTCGGTTCTTGGGCTGGACGATGCCGTCGACCCGTTGGTGTTACTGTCTCGTTCGCATGCCGACCTGCAAGGCGCGGAAATCCGTGACAGCGCTGATCGTATTGCGGTGTTTGATAACCTGGTCGTTCGCTATGGCCTGGCACAGGACGCGCTGGAAGGTATCGGCATTTTCCATGGCGACGAGTTGCAACCCACCTACTTCAATCGTCTGCGCGAGATCGCTGGCGAATTGCGTATCGATGCCGAACGTCGTCTGGCTGACGAACTGCAAAGCTCGCCGGAACCGGAGGACACGCCTGGCACGTCGGCCAACATCAACCGTCCTCCCATCAGACCGCCAGCGCCAAGAGCAAGTCGCAAGAGGGTCATCAAAACCAACACCAAAGGCGCCCTGATCGGTGACTTGCGTGCTCGGGTTGGCGACCAGGGCGCAGACATTGTCGACGTCAAAGGTCCTATGGAAGACAGCGCACTGTTATCTTTCCGTGAAAATCAACCGAATGTCTGGGAGGAAATCGTCGCGCCTGAGCAGCCGCAGCCCGCTGCACCAGTGACGCCCTACCCGCAACTCAAGGGCGATGCCCGCAAGGCCTTGGCCAATGTAGACAAGCAGGTTCATAAAATCGAGGGGTACGCTCTACGAGCGACTTATCCCAAGGAAATTGAAGAGCAGATACAGCGCGAAGCACGGAAACTGACGGATTTTGCGGACAAACTCGAGCACCATGAACGTGCTCCGCTCAATCAAGAGCAGGATGTGGATCTGATCAGCAGATTACGGGCCAAAGCGAATGTGCTTGAAACCATGGCGACTGAAATTCGCACACAGATGACCCTGGCCAGACCACCGACCAGCGAGGGGGTGGCGTATCTGCTGCAGAACAACTCGGTTTACGTCCGGATGACTGGCAATCGGGTCCAGTTGAAAACCGGTCGGAAAGACTTCATGCAGGAATACGTATTGCTCGATCAGCAAGAAAAACCTGTGTGGTACGGACACTTTCATTACGCAAACGCCACGGACGAGAAGAGCAACTACACCCGTGCTCATTTGAAGACCAGGGAAGATCGCTATGAAACCTATGAGTCGGCCATGTTGAAAGCCAAGAGTGCGCAGCAGAAAATCGACATTCACAAAGGAAGAATCAGCGACGAATTGGCGGAGAACGTTTTCCTGCCGGTGGAGCCGCGCTGACAGGATGAAAAAAGCCGCAACCCAAGGTTGCGGCTTTTCTTCTCAGCCTGTCATCAGTGCGCGAACAATGAATTGCCCTTCTGCCCCGCCAGCTTCTCCGGCTTGATCAGGAACTTCGCCAACGCCGGCAGCAGCCACAGCGCACCGAACATGTTCCACAGCAGCATGAAGGTCAGCATCAGGCCCATGTCGGCCTGGAACTTGATCGCCGAGAAGATCCAGGTGCACACACCAATGGCCAGGCACAGGCCGGTGAACAGCACCGCCTTACCGGTGGATTTCAGGGTCTGGTAATAGGCTTCCTGCAACGGCAAACCGGCACGCAGGAAACTTTCCAGACGGCTGTAGATGTAGATGCCGTAGTCCACGCCGATCCCCACGCCCAGCGCCACCACCGGCAGCGTCGCAACTTTCACGCCAATACCCATGAACGCCATCAGCGCGTTGCCCAGCACCGAAGTCAGCACCAGCGGCAACACGATGCACAGGGTCGCCGCCCACGAGCGGAAGGTGATCATGCACATCACCGCCACGCAGATGTACACCAGGATCAGAATGGTCAGCTCGGACTTCTTGATCACCTCGTTGGTGGCCGCTTCGATGCCGGCGTTACCGGCGGCGAGGATGAATTCCAGGCCTTCCTTGTTGTTTTCCTTGGCGAAGTCCTGCACCGCATGCACCGCGCGATCCAGGGTTTCGGCCTTGTGGTCGTTGAGGAACACCAGCACCGGCGCCAGCGAGCAACTGTTGTTGTACAGGCCGTCGGCCCGGGCGATGGAGTTGTTCAGCACGTCCGGGTTGCGCGACAGGGTTTCCCATTTCAGGTTGCCCTCGTTCATGCCCTTGATCATCTGCTTGGACACGGTCACCAGCGAGATCGCCGACTGCACGCCCTCGGTGTTCTGCATCTTCCACATCAGCTCGTCGATCGGCGCCATGGCTTCATAACGCGAGCAGCCTTCGGACTTGGTCTTGACCATCACCACCAGCACATCGGAGCTGGTCGAGTAGTTATTGATGATGAAGTTGTTGTCCTTGTTGTAGCGCGAGTCCGGACGCAGTTCCGGCGCGCCCTGGTCGAGGTCGCCGATCTTCAGGTTCTGGCTGTACCAGAGGCCGCCACCGAAGGCGACCAGCGCCAAAGCGATGGAGATTGGGGCGACTTTCGGGTTGGCGAAGTTCGACAGCAGGCGCCAGAACGGATGCTCGCGGTGCGCGTCCTTCTTGCTCTTGGCGATGGCGCGCTTGCTGATGCCGACATAGGAAATCGCCACCGGCAGCAGGATCAGGTTGGTGAACACAATCACCGCCACACCGATGGAGGCGCCGATGGCCAGCTCGCGGATCACCCCGATGTCGATGATCAGCAGCGTGATGAAGCCGACGGCGTCCGCCAGAATCGCGATCATCCCCGGTAGGAACAATTGACGGAAGGTCCGCCGTGCGGCCGTCAGGGCGTTGTCCGCCTCACCAGATTGCAGGGCGATCCCGTTGATTTTCTGCACGCCGTGGGAAATGCCGATGGCGAAAATCAGGAATGGCACCAGCATCGAATACGGATCGAGGCCGAAGCCGAAGAAGTGCATCAGCCCGAGCTGCCAGATCACCGCCACCAGTGTGGTGCTCAACACCGCCACGGTGCTGCGCAGGCAGTTGGTGAACCACAGCAGCAGGATCAGGGTGATGACGAAGGCAATGCCGAAGAACATCACCACCATCACCAGGCCGTCGATCAGGTCACCGACCTTCTTGGCGAAACCGACGATGTGGATCTTGACGTTGGGGTTCTGCGCTTCGAACTTGTTGCGGATCTTGTCTTCGAGCTCGTGGGAGAACTGGCGATAGTCCAGCGCCAGCAGCTTGCCCTGATCCTGCGGGTCCGGGTAGGACTCCAGCAGCGGGATGTCGACGATGCTCGACTTGAAGTCGTTGGCCACCAGACGCCCGACCTGGCCGGACTTGAGCACGTTGTTGCGCAGCAGATCGAGGCTGTCCTGGGATCCGTTGTAGCTCTGCGGGATCACTTCGCCGCCGGCAAAACCTTCCTCGGTCACTTCGGTCCAGCGCACGCTCGGGCTCCACAGCGACTTGAGGCCGGAACGGTCGACGCCGGAGATGTAGAACACCTCGTCGTTGATCTGGCGCAGGGTCTCCATGTACTCCCTGGAGAAGATGTCGCCGTCCTTCGCTTCCACCGAAATGCGCACGGTGTTGCCCAGGTTCGCCAGATCGTTGCGGTGCTCCATCATTTTTTCAATGAACGGATGCTTGAGCGGGATCATCTTTTCGAAACTGGTGGACGGACGGATCAGCGTGGCCTGCCAGAACAGGAAAATGCTGACCAGCAGGCAGATCACGATCACTGCCGGGCGGTTGTTGAAGATCAGGCGCTCGAGAAACGTCGCCTTGTCCTGATGATGAGTGCTCAAGGAAGTCATAGCCCCGCCTTCTTATTATTGATTCGGCTCATTTGCCCAGCTCGGCGCCGTTCGGCGAAGTGACCCGAACGCCACCCTGCCCGCTCA
Source organism: Pseudomonas sp. 22082 (assembly GCF_052046055.1). Lineage (NCBI taxonomy): Bacteria > Pseudomonadati > Pseudomonadota > Gammaproteobacteria > Pseudomonadales > Pseudomonadaceae > Pseudomonas > Pseudomonas sp. 22082. The sequence continues at coordinate 251,180 of NZ_JBQEQB010000002.1, read as the reverse complement.
GGATCAGATTGCCGTTGCCGGCGGCGGTGACCGACGACAGCGAGATGCGATCCGGACGGTTGAACACGCTGAAGGTTTCGCCGTTGTCGCTGCTGCTGACCACCGAGCCGCCGTTGCCGACGATGACGATGGAGCCGTCCGCAAGCAGTGTGGCACCGGACAGGCCGAACTCCAGCGAACCGCGCGCGGCTTTCAGTTCGACCTGTTCCCAGGTGCTGCCGAAATCGGTGGAGCGGTACAGGTTGCCGCGCAGACCATAGGCCAGCAGGGTTTGCGGCTGCGCCGTGCCGATCACGCCGAACAGCGAGCCTTCGTACGGGCCTTCGAGTTTTTCCCAGGTCTGGCCCCAGTCGGCGGAGCGGAACATGCTGCCCGATTCGCCAACGATGAACAGACCGGCGTCTTTTACCGCGCCGATGGCGTTGAGGTGGAACTGGTCTTCATTGTCGAGGCGGTCACTGACGTCTTCCCAGTTTTTGCCGCCGTCGGTGGTTTCCAGCAGCGCGCCGTAGGCACCCACCGCCAGGCCGCTGTTGACGTCCTTGAACCAGACGTCGAGCAGCGGCGATTCGCGCTTGAGGTCTTCGAACTGTTTGGTCCAGGTCTGACCGCCGTCTTCGCTGGCGAGAATCTGCGCGTCGTGGCCGACGGCCCAGCCGTGCTTGTCATCGACGAAATACACGGCGGTCAGCAACTGGCGGCTCGGCACCTTGGCCTGGGTCCAGGTCTTGCCCTGGTCGTCGGAATAGAGAATGTGCCCGCGATCCCCGACCGCCACCAGCCGGGTTCCGGCGTGAACGACATCGAGCATCAGGCTTTTCGAGGCCTTGGCCGATTCGGTGGAATAGACCACGTCGGCTGGCGCTTCGGCGGCGAGAACCGGCGCCGACAATGTGGCAAAGCCCAGCAGAGAGAGTGCTGTGGCCAGCAACGCGGTGTTGCGTAACGCCGGCGGGCGGCAACGACTCATAGACCTTCCCCTGTTTATTATTGTTGGTCATGGACCTTAAGGGCGCCGCAAGGGTGCTCACGGTGACTGCCTGGTCACAAGCATAGTCCTGAAACCCGCTGTCCAGAGCCCCTTCGGAAGCTGGCTCATCCTATCGGGCATTCGAAACGTCTGACAATCGGCGCAACGTTATCTTTTGTTAACCGAAAGGGACTTCAGCGGCGGCTGAATGCGCGGGCGTTCGTCCGACTGATGGCGGGGATTCTTGCGAGGGGGACTTGCACGATCGGTATTATGGTATACCATCAGACGCACAGACACTCTTTATCCCCTACGGAGCAGCTCATGAGTTTCGAAATTCGCAAGATCGTCAGCTATGTCGAAGAGACCTTCATTGAAGGCGGCAAGGCGTCCGACACCCCGGTGACCATGGTCGGCCTGGCCGTCGTGATGAAGAACCCGTGGGTCGGCAATGGGTTTGTCGAAGACCTCAAGCCGCAGATCCGCGCCAATTGTTCGGATCTCGGCGCGATGATGGTCGAGCGTCTGGTGGGGATCATCGGCGGCGCCGAGAAGATCGAGGCTTACGGCAAAGCCGCGGTGGTCGGTGCCGATGGCGAAATCGAACACGCGTCGGCGGTGATCCACACCCTGCGCTTCGGCAACCACTACCGCGAAGCGGTCAAGGCCAAGAGCTACCTGAGCTTCACCAACAAGCGCGGCGGTCCGGGCACTTCGATTCAGATTCCGATGATGCACAAGGACGACGAAGGCCTGCGCTCGCACTACATCACCCTGGAAATGCAGATCGAAGACGCCCCGCGCGCCGACGAAATCGTCGTGGTGCTCGGTTGCGCCGACGGTGGTCGCCTGCACCCGCGCATCGGCAACCGCTACATCGATCTGGAAGAACTGGCCGCCGAAAAAGCCCAGTAACCACAATAAAAAAGGCATTGCAGGAGCGCTCCATGATTCGGCTCACCGCTGAACTCACCCCGGCCGGCACCAGTTATCTGGCGACAGGCGTTGGCCAACCCGTGGTGTTGATCCACGGCGTAGGCCTGAACAAAGAAATGTGGGGCGGCCAGATCGTTGGCCTGGCCACGCAATACCGGGTGATCGCCTACGACATGCTCGGCCATGGCGCCAGCCCGCGACCGGCCAACGGCACCGCCCTGCTCGGTTACGCTGATCAGTTGCTGGAGCTGCTTGACCACCTGCAATTGCCCGAGGCGTCGGTGATCGGGTTTTCCATGGGCGGTCTGGTGGCGCGGGCGTTTGCCTTGCATTACCCGGAACGCCTGAAAAGCCTGGTGGTGCTCAACAGCGTGTTCAACCGCAGCGAGGAGCAGCGCGCCGGGGTTATCGCCCGTACCGCGCAGGCTGCCGAACACGGGCCGGACGCGAATGCCGAAGCGGCGCTGTCGCGCTGGTTCAGCCGTGAATATCAGGCGGCCAACCCGGCGCAGATCGCTGCGATCCGCCAGACCCTGGCCGGCAATGATCCGCAAGGCTATCTGACCACCTATGAACTGTTCGCCACCCAGGACATGTACCGCGCCGACGACCTGGGCAGCATCCAGGCGCCGACGCTGATCGCCACCGGCGAGCTGGACCCCGGATCGACCCCGGAAATGGCCGAGCAACTGGCCGCGCGCATTCCCGGCGCGAAGGTTGCCGTGCTGCCCGAGCAACGGCATATGATGCCGGTAGAGTCGCCACGGCTGGTAAACCAGACGCTGCTGGAATTTCTCGACACCGCATACGCCCGACAAAACCATATAAAGGGGATCGTTGCATGACGCTCGCACGCTTCCAGATGTGCATCGGCGGAGAATGGGTCGACGCCCTCTCCGGCAAGACTTTCGAAAGCCTCAACCCGGCGCTGGCCGAACCCTGGGCCGAATTGCCCGACGCAGATGAGGCCGACGTCGAACGCGCCGTGCAAGCCGCACAGACCGCCTTCGACAGCCCGGCATGGCGTGGTTTGACCGCCACCGCGCGCGGCAAACTGCTGCGTCGGCTCGGTGACCTGATCGCTGAAAACAAGGAGCAACTGGCGCAGCTGGAAAGCCGCGACAACGGCAAACTGATCCGCGAAACCCGCGGTCAGGTCGGTTATCTGCCGGAGTTCTTCCACTACACCGCCGGCCTCGCCGACAAGCTCGAAGGCGGCACCCTGCCGCTGGACAAGCCCGATCTGTTCGCCTACACCGTGCACGAAGCCATGGGCGTGGTCGCCGCGATCATTCCCTGGAACAGCCCGCTTTACCTGACCGCGATCAAACTGGCGCCGGCGCTGGCGGCGGGCAACACCATCGTGATCAAACCGTCCGAGCATGCCTCGGCGACCATTCTGGAGCTGGCGCGTCTGGCCCTCGAAGCAGGGATTCCACCGGGCGTGGTCAACGTTGTCACCGGCTACGGCCCGAGCACTGGCGCCGCCCTCACCCGTCATCCGCTGATCCGCAAGATCGCCTTCACCGGTGGCGCGGCCACGGCCCGGCATGTGGTGCGCAGCAGCGCCGAGAACTTTGCCAAGCTGTCGCTGGAACTGGGCGGCAAGTCGCCGAACATCATCTTTGCCGACGCTGATCTCGACAGTGCGATCAACGGCGCCATCGCCGGGATCTACGCCGCGTCCGGTCAGAGCTGCGTATCCGGTTCGCGACTGCTGGTGCAGGACGAAATCTACGACGAATTCGTTGGCCGACTGGTGGAGCGCGCCCAGCGCATCCGCATCGGCAACCCGCAGGACGACAGCAGCGAAATGGGCCCGATGGCCACCGCGCAGCAACTGGCGGTGGTGGAGGGTCTGGTGGCTGATGCGATTGCCGAAGGTGCACGCCTGCGTCTGGGTGGCAAGCGTCCGAGTGGCGTGGGTGACGGCTGGTTCTACGAACCGACGCTGTTCGAATGCGATCGCAACTCGATGAAGATCATGCAGGAAGAAGTCTTTGGTCCGGTGGCCTCGGTGATCCGTTTCAAGGACGAAGCCGAAGCGCTGGCGATTGCCAACGACTCGCAGTTCGGCCTCGCCGCCGGCATCTGGACCCGCGATCTGGGCCGCGCCCATCGCCTGGCCCGGGACGTGCGCTCGGGGATTATCTGGGTCAACACCTACCGCGCGGTGTCGGCGATGGCACCGATCGGCGGCTTCAAGAACAGTGGCTATGGACGCGAAAGCGGCATCGATTCGGTGCTGGCCTACACCGAACTGAAAACGGTGTGGATCAACCTCTCCCAGGCGCCGATGCCTGATCCGTTTGTGATGCGTTAGGAGTCCTGCGACATGATCGAACCCGGCATTTACAAAGACGTCATGAGCTCGTTTCCGTCCGGGGTCACGGTGGTCACCACCCTCGACCCGGACGGTGGCATCGTCGGCATCACCGCCAGCGCCTTCAGTGCGCTGTCGATTGATCCGGCGCTGGTGCTGTTCTGCCCCAACTACGCCTCCGACACCTACCCGGTACTGCGCGACAGCAAGAAGTTCGCGATCCATTTGCTGTCCGCAGACCAGACCGCCGAGGCCTATGCCTTCGCCGGCAAAGGCAAGGACAAGGCCAACGGCATCGAGTGGCATTTGAGCGAGCTCGGTAACCCGATCCTCGCCAAGGCCACGGCGATCATCGAGTGCGAGTTGTGGCGCGAATACGACGGCGGCGACCACGCGATCATCGTTGGCGCAGTGAAGAACCTGATCCTGCCGGAGCAACCGGTGACGCCGATGATTTATCACAAGGGCAAGCTCGGCGCGTTGCCGACACTGGCCTGAAAGATTCACACAAATCCCACTGTGGGAGCGGGCTTGCTCGCGAAGGCGTCGTGTCAGCCGACACCTATGTTGAATGNCCCGCTCCCACAAGGGAATTGTGGTGACTGGAGGATTTATGAGTAGCGAGAAGTATGAAAAGGGCCTGAAGATCCGCACCCAGGTGCTGGGCGAAGCCTATGTGCAGCGCTCGATCGAGAATGCCGACGACTTCACCCGCCCGCTGCAGGAAATGGTCACCGAATACTGCTGGGGCCACGTCTGGGGACGTGAAGGCCTGTCGCTCAAGGAGCGCAGCATGATCAACCTGGCGATGATCTCGGCGCTCAACCGTCCGCACGAACTGAAACTGCATGTGCGCGGCGCCTTGCGTAACGGCCTGAGTCGTGAGCAAATACGCGAAATTCTGCTTCAGGTCGGTATTTATTGCGGCGTCCCGGCAGCCGTGGACAGTTTCCGGCTCGCCCGTGAAGCCTTCGCCGAAGCCGACGCCGAGGCCTCCAGTTAACCCCTCGGCTGTTTTGATGCCCGTCTGGCATGGACAGCCACCTTAAAGAGCGGACCCCATGAAACGCCTGCCACTCGACGACAGCTTCAAGGTCAATCGCAACCCCGTCACCCTGCGCGAAATCGTGCTGGATAAACTGCGAAGCGCCATCATGAACTTCCAGCTGCTGCCGGGCGATCGCCTGGTGGAGCGCGATCTGTGCGATCGCCTGGGCGTGAGCCGTACGTCGGTGCGTGAAGCCTTGCGTCACCTGGAATCCGAAGGCCTGGTGGAATTCGCCGACGCCAAGGGGCCGCGCGTGGCGATCATCACCCTCGCCGATGCCGTCGACATCTATGAACTGCGCTGCGTGCTCGAAGGCCTGATCGTCCAGCTGTTTACCCTGCGCGCCAAGGCCAAGGACATCAAGGCCCTGGAAAAAGCCCTCGACGAGAACCGCAAGGCGCTCAAGGACGGCGAGCTGCAACAGGTGATCGATTCGGTACAGGGTTTCTACGACGTCCTGCTGGAAGGCTCGGGCAACCATGTCGCGGCCACTCAACTGCGTCAGTTGCAGGCGCGCATCAGCTACCTGCGCGCGACGTCGGTGTCCCAGGAAAACCGGCGCGGCGCCAGTAATCACGAGATGGAAAAAATGGTCGAGGCGATCAAGAGCGGCGATCCGCTGGCGGCGCATCAGGCGTGCGTCGATCACGTCCGCGCGGCGGCTGCCGTGGCCCTTGATTACCTCAAGCGTAAACAGGAAGAGACCGGCGCCACATCGCCAATCACCCTGCCGATCGCGCTGAAAGAACCGCGCATAGGTCACTGACATGTTCAGCCCGAGCTTTTGCCCGAAATGCGGTGGCGCTGACCTCGGTCAGCAGGTGCCGCCGGGCGATACGCACGAGCGCCTGATGTGCCGCGGCTGCGGCTACATCCACTATGTGAACCCGAAAATCATCGCCGGTTGCATCATCGAGCAGGACGGCAAATACCTCTTGTGCCAACGGGCGATCCCACCGCGCCCCGGCACCTGGACCCTGCCCGCCGGTTTCATGGAAAGCGGCGAAACCACCGAACAGGCCGCCCTGCGCGAAGTCTGGGAAGAAAGCGGCGTACGCGCGGAAATCGTCTCGCCGTACTCGATCTTCAGCGTGCCGAAGATCAGCGAGGTCTACATCATCTTCCGCGCCCTCGCGCTGGAGATCACCGGCCAGTACGGCCCGGAAACCCTCGCCTGCAAATTCTTCGCCCCCGAAGACATCCCGTGGGAGCAGATCTACTACCCGGCGATCCGGCAGATCCTCGAACGCTACATCGAGGAACGCCAGGCCGGGGTGTATGGCATGTACATGGGCAATGACGACAGCGGCAAGATTCATTTCATGCGCTAAGGATCACCTCTCCCCCTGTGGGAGCGGGNAAGAAATGTTGAATTATTGACCGCATTCGCGAGCAAGCCCGCTCCCACAAGGGATCTGTAGTGTGGCTTAAAGCGGGGCGATACCTTCGACGATGACGATCTCCGCCCTCGCCCATTCCTCGCGGTAGCTCTTCGCTTCCTGATACGCCGCTGAGCGATAGCACGCAACCGCCTGCTCGTAGCTGTCGAATTCAATCACCACGCTGCGCTGTGGCGTCGGTCGCCCTTCCATCGCTTCGCTGCGCCCGCCTCTGGCTAAAAACTTCGCGCCGAACTCGGCGAACGCTTTCGGCGCGCGCTGGGTGTATTGGCTGTAGTGATCGGGATCGGTGATGTCCACGTGTGCAATCCAGTACGCCTTCATAGTGACCTCTTGGTTCATTTTGTATTATGGTATACCACGAATTTCATTCCTACCGAGAGTCCAGCATGGCCTTCAACAGCATCGAAGAAATCATCGAAGATTATCGCCTCGGCAAAATGGTGTTGCTGGTCGATGACGAGGATCGGGAAAACGAAGGCGACCTGCTGCTGGCCGCCGACCGTTGCACGCCCGAGGCGATCAGTTTCATGGCCCGTGAAGCCCGGGGGCTGATCTGCCTGACGTTGACCGACGACCATTGCCAGCGTCTGGGGCTGGAGCAAATGGTGCCGAGCAATGGCAGCGTGTTCAGCACCGCGTTCACGGTTTCCATCGAAGCGGCGGTCGGCGTGACTACCGGCATTTCCGCTGCCGACCGCGCTTGTACGGTAGCCGCTGCGGTGGCGCCGAACGCACGCGCAGAAGACCTGGTGCAGCCGGGCCATATCTTTCCGCTGCGCGCCAAGGAAGGTGGCGTGTTGACCCGTGCCGGCCACACCGAGGCTGGTTGTGATCTGGCGCGGCTGGCGGGTTTCACGCCGGCCTCGGTGATTGTCGAGGTGATGAACGACGACGGCACCATGGCCCGTCGTCCGGATCTGGAAGTCTTCGCCCGCAAGCACGGGATCAAGATCGGTACCATCGCCGACCTGATCCACTATCGCCTGAGCACCGAACACACCATCGAACGCATCGGCGAGCGGGAACTGCCGACAGTGCATGGCACGTTCCGCCTGATCACCTTCGAAGATCGCATCGAAGGCGGCGTGCACATGGCGATGGTCATGGGCGAGCTGCGCCGTGAGGAACCGACGCTGGTGCGCGTGCATGTGATTGATCCGCTGCGCGATCTGGTGGGTGCCGAGTACAGCGGGCCGACGAACTGGACGTTGTGGGCGGCGCTGCAACGGATCGCCGCCGAGGGGCATGGCGTGGTCGTGGTGCTGGCCAATCATGAATCTTCCCAGGCGCTGCTGGAGCGCATTCCGCAACTCACTCAACCGCCTCGGCAGTTCAGTCGCTCGCAATCGCGGATTTATTCCGAGGTCGGCACCGGGGCGCAAATTCTGCAGAACCTGGGCGTCGGCAAGCTGCGCCACCTGGGCCCGCCGCTGAAATATGCCGGTTTGACCGGCTACGATCTGGAAGTGGTCGAGAGCATTCCCTTCACCGAATGACCCTGTTTGCCAGATAGCCGGTACGGCAAAGTGCTTGCACAAAGCTTGGAATACCATAATATGATATTCCATAGACCGGACGACCTGAAAAAGCGTCCAGCTACTGCTCCCGACAGGCGGGCAACAACGCAAGCCCGCTCAAAAAACACAACAATGAGGGCGTAAAAATGGTGTTGAACAAAGCTGCAACCGCGATCTTTTTTGCGGGACTGCTGAGCGTGACCGGTCAGGCCGCGATGGCCGCCGAGAGTGTGAACTTTGTCAGCTGGGGCGGTAGCACCCAGGATGCGCAAAAACAGGCCTGGGCCGATCCGTTCAGCAAGGCCAGCGGCATCACCGTCGTGCAGGACGGCCCGACCGACTACGGCAAACTCAAGGCCATGGTCGAAAGCGGCAACGTGCAATGGGACGTGGTCGACGTTGAAGCCGACTTCGCCCTGCGCGCCGCTGCCGAAGGCCTTCTCGAACCCCTCGATTTCAAACAGATCCAACGCGACAAGATCGACCCGCGTTTCGTCAGCGACTACGGCGTCGGCTCGTTCTTCTTCTCCTTCGTCCTCGGCTACAACGAGGGCAAACTCGGCGCCAACAAGCCGCAGGACTGGAGCGCACTGTTCGACACCAAGACCTTCCCCGGCAAACGCGCCCTCTATAAATGGCCGAGCCCCGGCGTGCTTGAACTGGCCCTGCTCGCCGACGGCGTAGCAGCCGACAAGCTCTATCCGCTGGACCTGGATCGCGCCTTCAAGAAACTCGACACCATCAAGAAAGACATCGTCTGGTGGGGCGGCGGCGCGCAGTCGCAGCAACTGCTGGCTTCCGGTGAAGCGAGCATGGGCCAGTTCTGGAACGGCCGGATCCACGCCCTGCAAGAAGACGGCGCACCGGTCGGCGTGAGTTGGAAACAAAACCTGGTCATGGCCGACATTCTGGTGGTGCCAAAGGGCGCGAAAAACAAGGACGCGGCGATGAAATTCCTGGCCAGCGCCAGCAGTGCCAAAGGCCAGGCCGATTTCTCCAACCTGACCGCTTACGCCCCGGTCAACGTCGACAGCGTGGCGCGTCTGGACTCGACGCTGGCCCCGAACCTGCCGACTGCCTACGCTAAGGATCAGATCACTCTTGATTTCGCGTACTGGGCCAAGAACGGTCCGGCCATCGCGACACGGTGGAACGAATGGCTGGTCAAATGAAAATGGCGGCCACCGCGTCCCGTCCCTCCACTGCCACTGGGAGCGCCGCGAGCGCTGCCGGCCCGGCGTCAGGCAAGGCGAGTGCAATGGCGCAAGCCCCGTCCCTCAAGCAACGCTGGCGCGGCGCCGGCAATCTCGCGCCGGCGCTGTTGTTCCTCGGTCTGTTCTTTCTCGCCCCGCTGATTGGACTGTTGCTGCGAGGCGTGTTGGAACCGGTGCCGGGCCTTGGCAACTATGAACAACTGTTCGCCAACTCGGCGTATGCACGGGTGCTGTTCAACACCTTTTCGGTGGCGGGACTGGTGACGGTGTTCAGCCTGCTGCTGGGCTTTCCGCTGGCCTGGGCGATCACTCTGGTGCCGCGCGGCTGGGGCCGCTGGATCCTCAACATCGTGCTGTTGTCGATGTGGACCAGCCTCCTCGCCCGCACCTATTCGTGGCTGGTGCTGTTGCAGGCTTCGGGCGTCATCAATAAAGCCTTGATGGCGATGGGCATCATCGATCAGCCGCTGGAAATGGTGCACAACCTGACCGGCGTGGTGATCGGCATGAGCTACATCATGATCCCGTTCATCGTGCTGCCTTTGCAGGCGACCATGCAGGCCATCGACCCGATGATCCTGCAGGCCGGTTCGATCTGTGGCGCAAGTCCCTGGACCAACTTCTTCCGGGTGTTCCTGCCGCTGTGCCGGCCGGGGCTGGCGTCCGGTGGGTTGATGGTGTTCGTGATGTCCCTCGGTTACTACGTCACCCCGGCGCTGCTGGGCGGGGCGCAGAACATGATGCTGCCGGAATTCATCATTCAGCAGGTGCAGTCGTTCCTCAATTGGGGCCTGGCCAGCGCCGGCGCCGCGTTGCTGATCGTCATCACGCTGGTGCTGTTCTACGTCTACCTGAAGCTGCAGCCGGAATCCCCGGTTGGCGCCAGTAACGCGAGGTAAGCCGACATGCTCCTGACGCCCAATGCCATGAGTCGCCGGATGCGCTTCGGCCTGTATTTCACCACCGGGCTGATCGGCCTGTTCCTGCTGTTGCCGATCGTGTTCATCGTCCTGCTGTCGTTCGGTTCATCCCAGTGGCTGGTGTTCCCGCCACCGGGCTGGACGCTGAAATGGTACGTGCAGTTCTTCTCCAATGCCGACTGGATGAGCGCAGCGCTGGCCAGCCTCAAGGTCGCGGTGCTGACCACGATCTGCGCCGTCGCCCTCGGTTTGCCGACGGCCTTTGCGCTGGTGCGCGGACGCTTCCCCGGCCGGGAAATGCTCTACGGCCTGTTCACCCTACCGATGATCGTGCCACTGGTGATCATCGCGGTGGCGGTGTACGCGCTGTTCCTCAAGCTTGGCTACACCGGGACGATGTTCGCCTTCGTCGTCAGCCATGTGATCGTCGCGTTGCCGTTCACCATCATCTCGATCATCAACTCGCTCAAGCTGTTCGATCAGTCGATTGAAGACGCAGCGGTGATCTGCGGTGCGTCACGCCTGCAAGCGGTGTTCAAGGTGACCTTCCCGGCGATTCGCCCGGGGATGGTGGCCGGCGCCCTCTTCGCCTTCCTGGTCTCGTGGGACGAAGTGGTGCTCAGCGTGATGATGGCCAGCCCGACCCTGCAAACCCTTCCCGTGAAAATGTGGACCACCCTGCGCCAGGACCTGACGCCCGTGATCGCCGTCGCCTCGACGCTGCTGATCGGCCTGTCGGTATTGGTCATGGTGATCGCCGCCGCCCTGCGCCGGCGCAACGAAATCAGCGCCTGAGCGCCCAGGAGTACGACATGAGTGCCGTGATCAAAGACGCATCCCAGCAGAACGACAAACCCCTGGTCAGCCTGCGCAACCTGAACAAGCACTACGGCGATTTTGCGGCCGTGGACAACATCTCGCTAGACATCAAGGACGGCGAATTCCTGACCTTCCTCGGCTCCAGCGGCTCGGGCAAAAGCACCACGCTGTCGATGCTCGCCGGCTTCGAAACCCCGAGCAGCGGCGAGATCCTGGTCAACGGCCAGTCGCTGGTGAATGTGCCACCGCACAAACGCGACATCGGCATGGTGTTCCAGCGCTATTCGCTGTTCCCGCATCTGTCGGTGCGCGACAACATCGCGTTCCCGCTGGCGATCCGCAAACTCGCTGCGGCCGAGCGTGATAAACGCGTCGATGCGATGTTGAAACTGGTGCAGCTGGAACAGTTCGCCCATCGTCGTCCTTCGCAACTGTCCGGCGGCCAGCAGCAACGGGTCGCCATTGCACGGGCGCTGGTTTACGAGCCACGCATTCTGCTGATGGACGAACCGCTCGGGGCGCTGGACAAGAAACTGCGCGAAGACCTGCAGGATGAATTGCGCCAGTTGCACCGTCGCCTCGGCATCACCATCGTCTACGTGACCCACGACCAGGAAGAAGCCATGCGCCTGTCCCAGCGCATCGCGATTTTCAGTCACGGCAAGATTGTCGGGCTCGGCAGCGGTTATGACCTTTATCAGAATCCGCCGAATGCGTTTGTGGCGTCGTTTCTGGGTAACTCGAACTTTCTCAAGCTCAAGGCGCAGGGCAATGCGGCGGCGAGTTTTGAGGGGCAGTCGCTGTCGATTCGCCTGACCGCTGGATTGCAGACCGGGCAGGATGTGCTGCTGATGGTGCGTCCGGAAAAAGCACTGGCGTTGAGTGTGCAGCAGGCGGCGAGTGAGCCGTTGGCAGCGGGCTGGAACGAGGTTTCGGCGAAGGTGGTCGAGGTGTTGTTTCTGGGTGAGAGCCAGACGTGCAGTGTGGTCACGTCGGGCGGGACTTCGATGACGGTGAAGGCATTGTCGGCGGCGGGGATGCCGTTGAAGGCTGGGGATCCGGTTCGGGTGCGTTGGGCGACGGCGGATGCATGCGTCTATACCGAGTGGGCTGAGAGCGATCTGAATAAAGCTGCCGGATCACACTAAGTTCTTCAGAAAACAACGGAACCCTGTGGGAGCGGGCTTGCCCGCGAATAGGCCGGCACATTCAACATCAATACTGAATTTGCTGGCCCCTTCGCGGGCAAGTCGAATCGTCGCACCGCCGCTCCCACAAGTTCTGCGCCAATCAGTTGATTGGCGAATAGCCTTCGATCTGGTCCGGCCAAGCCGTCAACACTTCAAACCCGTTCTCCGTCACCGCCACCATGTGCTCCCACTGCGCCGACAACGATTGATCCTTGGTCACCACCGTCCAGCCATCCGCCAGACTTTTCACATGCCGCTTGCCAGCATTGAGCATCGGTTCGATGGTGAAGATCATCCCCGCCTTCAACTTCAAGCCCTGCTCCGGATAACCGTAATGCAGCACCTGCGGCTCATCGTGATAAACCTTGCCAATCCCGTGCCCGCAATACTCGCGCACCACGCTGAACCCTTCTTTCTCCGCCAGCGTCTGGATCGCATGTCCGATATCGCCCAACGTGGCGCCCGGCCGCACCACGCGGATGCCCGCGCACATGGCGTCGTAGGTTGTCTTGATCAGATGGCGCGCCTCGGGCGTCGGCTCGCCCACCACGTACATGCGGCTGGTATCACCGAACCAGCCATCCTTGATCACCGCGATGTCGAGGTTGACGATGTCGCCATCCTTCAGCACGCGCTTCGAGGGAATGCCGTGACACACCACTTCGTTGACCGACGCGCAGACGGTTTTCGGGAAGCCGTGGTAACCGACGTTGGCCGGAATGGCTTTCTGCACATTGACGATGTAGTCGTTGCACAACTGGTCGAGTTGATCGGTCGTCACGCCAGCCTTGACGTGCGGCACCAGCATCGCCAGCACCTCGGCGGCCAGTCTGCCGGCCTCGCGGGACTGGGCGATTTCGGCACGGGTGTTGATCTTGATCGGGTTTCTCATGCCTTTACCGCCTCTTTGGCCGAGGCGTTCTGCGCGGCATCCGCCAGTGCGCAGACTTGCTGCAGATCCAGACCGCCCGACTGCTCGGCGCGAATCAGCAACCGGCAAATGGCGTGGTGATCAAGATCGGGATACAACTCGGCGAGCATGCCGATGCGCATCCAGTGTTCGGCCTGCGCGTTGATCGAGCGGCTGAGTGCGTTGCTGGAGATGCGCAGATTCTCGTGCATGTCCTCTGAAATCTTTACGATGCCCATGGCAATATCCGATACGAAGTGTATATGGATCGTATATTAATCGTGTGTCGCTCGGGATTGCAAACGCTGCATACCCGGTAAGTCGCTGAGAAAAAATCTGCCCGGCACCGGAGACTGGTTCTGACGAGCAATCAATCAGCATTTTTCGCTGCAAGATTTTTACTATCGGATCAAGCGCTTCATGACGCTGAAGACGCCCTTTCAATACTCGATGGCGCCTGCGTATAAACCCCTGCAAATCGATTCCTGCCCCTCGCTGATTTCGTTCTATCGTTAGATCGAAATGGCAGTATTTCCGGCCGTTTAAAGGTTGCGACAGCTCAGGTCTGAGCCTATGTTGCACGCGAGCTTTTTCCCCGCGAATGGAACGCGATCAACACCACAAAGAGGTGAAGAGATGTCAAAGGATTCACGCCCTGCCGTACTTGGGCTGATCGGCAATACGCCGCTGGTACAAGTCACCCGCTTCGATACCGGTCCCTGCACCCTGTTTCTCAAACTCGAATCACAGAACCCCGGCGGCTCGATCAAGGACCGCATCGGTCTGGCCATGATCGACGCCGCTGAGCGCGACGGTCGTCTGCAACCGGGTGGCACGATTGTCGAGGCCACCGCCGGCAACACCGGTCTGGGCCTGGCCCTGGTCGGCCGCGCCAAGGGCTACCGCGTCGTACTGGTGGTGCCGGACAAAATGTCCACCGAGAAAGTCCTGCACCTCAAGGCCATGGGCGCTGAAGTGCACATCACCCGTTCCGATGTCGGCAAGGGTCATCCCGAGTATTACCAGGATGTCGCCGCGCGTCTGGCCAAGGACATTCCCGGTGCGTTTTTCGCCGACCAGTTCAACAACCCGGCCAACCCGCTGGCCCACGAGTGCAGCACCGGGCCGGAAATCTGGGCCCAGACCGAGCATGACCTGGACGCGATCGTGGTCGGCGTCGGCTCGGCCGGCACGCTGACCGGCCTGACCCGCTTCTTCAAGCGCGTGCAACCGGATCTGGAAATGGTCCTGGCCGATCCGGTCGGTTCGGTGATGGCTGAATACAGCCGCAGCAAGCATCTCGGCACCGCAGGTTCGTGGGCGGTGGAAGGCATCGGTGAGGACTTCATTCCGTCGATCACCGACCTGTCGAGCGTGCGCAACGCCTACTCGATCAGCGACGAGGAAAGCTTCGATCACGCGCGCCAGCTGCTGAAAGCCGAAGGCATTCTCGGTGGTTCGTCCACCGGCACCCTGCTCGCTGCCGCGCTGCGCTACTGCCGCGAACAGACCGAGCCGAAACGCGTGGTCAGCTTCGTCTGCGACACCGGCACCCGATATCTGTCGAAGGTCTACAACGACCAGTGGATGACCGATCAGGGCCTGCTGCAGCGCAAACGCTACGGCGACCTGCGCGACCTGATTGCCCGACGCTTCGAAGACGGCAAAGTCGTCAGCGTCGGCCCGGACGATACGCTGATGACCGCGTTCCAACGCATGCGCCTGGCCGATGTTTCGCAACTGCCGGTGCTGGTGGATGGCAAGCAACTGGTCGGCGTGATCGACGAATCGGACATTCTGGTGCGCGTACACGAAGACGCCTCCCTCTTCAACAAACCCGTCGCCAGCGCGATGACCGACAAGTTGCAAACCCTCGCTCCCGGCGCGACGCTGGCAGAACTGGAAGCCGTACTCAGCAGCGGTCTGGTGGCCATCATCGCCGACGCTTCAGGCTTCCACGGCCTGATCACCCGCGTCGACATGCTCAATCAATTACGGAGATCCCTGGCATGAGCCAGCACGACAAGAACGCCCGTCAACAAGGCTTCGCCACCCGCGTGATCCACGCCGGGCAAACGCCGGACCCGACCACCGGCGCGCTGATGCCGCCGATCTACGCCAACTCCACGTACCTGCAAGACAGCCCCGGCGTGCACAAGGGGTTTGACTACGGCCGCTCGCACAACCCGACGCGCTTTGCCCTGGAGCGCTGCGTGGCGGATCTGGAGGGCGGCACCCAGGCGTTCGCCTTCGCGTCCGGGCTGGCGACGATTTCCACCGTGCTCGAACTGATCGACGCCGGCTCGCACATCGTGTCCGGCAATGACCTGTACGGCGGCACTTTCCGTCTCTTCGACAAGGTGCGTCAGCGCAGTGCCGGGCATCGTTTCAGCTACGTCGATCTGGCGGATCTGTCGGCGTTCGAAGCGTCGTTGCAGGACGACACGCGCATGGTGATCGTGGAGAGCCCGACCAACCCGCTGCTGGGTCTGTCCGACCTCGCCGCCATCGCCCGTATCTGCAAGGCGCGCGGGATCATCTGCGTGGCCGACAACACCTTCGCCAGCCCGTGGATCCAGCGTCCGCTGGAACTGGGTTTCGACATCGTGCTGCACTCGACCACCAAATACCTGAACGGTCACTCCGACGTGATCGGGGGGATTGCCGTGGTTGGCGACAATCCTGCGCTGGCCGAGCGTCTGGGCTTTCTGCAGAACGCAGTCGGTGCCATCTCCGGCCCGTTCGACGCGTTCCTCACCCTGCGTGGCGTGAAGACGCTGGCGCTGCGTATGGAGCGTCATTGCAGCAATGCGCTGGATCTGGCGCGCTGGCTGGAGCAACAGCCGCAGGTCAAACGCGTCTACTACCCGGGTCTGGAATCCCATCCGCAGCACGAACTGGCCAAGCGTCAGATGCGTGGGTTCGGCGGGATGATTTCCCTGGATCTGAACAGTGATCTGGCCGGCGCCCGGCGCTTCCTGGAGAACGTGCAGATCTTCGCCCTGGCCGAAAGCCTTGGCGGTGTGGAAAGCCTGATCGAGCACCCGGCAATCATGACTCACGCGACCATTCCGGCCGAAACCCGTGCCAAACTCGGCATCGATGACAGCCTGGTGCGTCTGTCGGTGGGCGTCGAGGACATCGAAGACCTGCGTGCCGATCTGGCGCAGGCGCTGGCCAGCATCTAAAGCCCGAAAACGTCAAAGCCCGCACAAGGCGGGCTTTGGTGTTCGAGTAGGCGGCCAGTGCTGGTCTCTGGCTTACAAGGTTTATCAGGCTTCTCACAGTACCGGACCAAATTGAAAGGGGTACGGTCTCGGCTGCTTCACACGGCATAAGGGCTGGATCTCAGCGCGGAGATCTTTCTAACCGTGTACCCTTCGGAACGCGCCCCACGTCCCCTTGCTATCCGCTTGCGCATCAGTCTGCGTCTTCGCCTACATTCTTGAGCCTAGCAAACACACTGCATTGCGCTACGCGGTTTTTAGACTGATTGTTTTCTAGCGCAGGCCTGCAAGGAAGCTAACCGACTATCGCCTTCACGCCCCTTCAGCCTGCCTCCCGCCAAGGGCGAACTATACTTTTCAGTTCGCTGTCCAGATTTCCTGTAGACCGTCGACACCCGTGCACCCTCCGGTGCCCCCGTGCCATTCACCAAACTGGTTGACCCCGGGCCGACGAGCCTTCCGTCGATGAACGAATGACGGGTAATGCTCGGTTGCTGTGAGGCTGATGGGGCGTGGAGAAAATCATGAAGCACACGCTTTGGCCGGGCTTCGTCCTGGCAGTTGCGGCAACAGTGGCAATGCCCAATGTCTGGGCTGCGCAGGCGCAGGCATTGGCGTCGGATGGGGCGGATCATGTGGGGGCGGGGGCGGTTGCTTCTGATGGTGCGGATCATGTTGGCGCCGGCGCCGTTGCCTCTGACGGCTCCGATCATGTCGGTGCTGGCGCGGTAGCTTCTGACGGCGCGGACCACGTCGGCGCCGGAGCCGTTGCCTCCGACGGCTCCGATCACGTTGGCGCTGGCGCCGTTGCTTCTGACGGTTCCGATCACGTTGGCGCTGGCGCCGTTGCCTCTGACGGTTCCGATCACGTCGGCGCTGGCGCCGTTGCTTCCGACGGCGCGGATCACGTCGGCGCTGGAGCCGTTGCTTCCGACGGCGCGGATCACGTCGGCGCTGGTGCTGTTGCTTCCGACGGCGCGGATCACGTCGGCGCTGGTGCTGTTGCTTCTGACGGCTCCGATCACGTCGGCGCCGGAGCCGTTGCTTCTGACGGTGCGGATCACGTCGGCGCAGGCGCAGTCGCCGCCGATGGCGCAGACAAGGTCGGTGCCAACCGGCTCGCCTACTCCCGCGCAGGCGTCGGTTCGGACCAGGTGGCTTCCGCCCTCATGAGCGGCAGCTATTCCGACCAGTTCAACAGCCCTCAATAACCGCTATCGGCGCAATCAGCCCACCGCTGGTTGCGCCGCACTAGCACATTTGTGCTAATCGACCACCCCGATCCCTGGCGTTATATTCCCTCGCAACCCCCGACGCTCCCCAACATTGCCGCTGTGCAGTGCGCGGGATCGTTGTGCCTGGAAAAACAACAACACCAAGGAAGAAACACCATGAAACTGCAGCTCAGCCTCGCCAAGATCACGGTTCTCGGTGCCCTGCTCCTCGGCGCCAGCGGTTGCCAGACCGCCAAACCCACCGAAGACAGCATGCGCGAGCGTGCCCAGACCGTCATCGGCCAACCGGTCACCAAGATCGGCAACATCCGCAACGACAGCACGCTGACCTATTACACCGCCTACACCGCCGCCGGCGAATACAACTGCGAATTGCCCAGCGGCGCAATCATCGCGGTGGCGAGCATGGGCATCATGACGCCTCCGCTGTCCTGCCTGCCCAAAGGCGCGTCGCCGATTCCGTACCAGTAATCCGGCGCAGGAAAACCGTTCAACGCCTCTTCTCATCCGGTAAAGGATTCCGTTCGACCATGAAAACACTCATCGCCACCCTCAGCCTCGCGGCCGTCGTTCTCACCGGCTGCGCCACCCCCAAGCAATGGGAAGCCACCGGCGGCAGCAAGACCGACGGCGTTGTCCAGGTCTCCTATGAACTGGGCCAGTTCGAAAACGGGCAAACCTCCGCCGCTCAAGGGTTGGCCACGGCAGAAGCCCGTTGCAAGGTCTGGGGCTACAAGAGCGCCGAAGTATCAGGCTCGGAGAAAAACATCTGCCGCACCATGGGCCAGTACAACTGCCTGCAAACCACCATCACGCAGGACTATCTGTGTAAGCGCTGACCCCTTCGGTCTGCCGGTCGCGCAGCGCACGCAGGGTCGCGCGCAGCTCGGCCGGGCGTACCGGCTTGGACAGAATGGCGATCTGGCGATCGTGCAGGGCCGCCTGAATTTTTTCGATGTCGTGCCCGGTGATGATCATGGCCGGCACCGCATAACCGCGCTGACGACGAATCTCATCGATGCACTCGATGCCGGTGCTGTGCGCACCGAGGTCATAGTCGGCAACGATGATGTCGCAGTCCGTGACCAGGCCCTGCCCGCTCAGCTCGGCCTGCACAACGCAGCCCCAACGCTCGAGCAACGCCGAGGTCGCCAGCAGAACGTTGCGATCATCCTCCACCAGGCACACCTTCAACCCCGTCAGCAGTCCGACCTGCCGCGCTTCCTCACGACTGACCGGCACCTGCGGCGGCGCCAGTGGCAGGCCAAGCAAGGTCACGGCCGTGCCATGCCCCAGCCGTGAGCGGATCGCGACGTCGACACCGATCAACTGCCCCAGACGCCGGACAATCGAGAGCCCCAGACCCACGCCTTCGACGTCCTTGTCGCGCAACTGGCGAACCCGATAAAACTCCTCGAACACCTTGGGCAAATGCTCTTCGGCGATCCCGCTGCCCCGGTCATAGATCGCGATGGCCAACCCCGCGCCGCGCTTGCGCACACCGATCAGCACTGGCCGCTGCGCACCGTATTTGAAGCAGTTGGAGAGCACGTTCTGGACCATGGTCGCCAGCAACGCCGGATCGGTGCGCACCCAGTGTTCGCAACGCCGCAAACGCAGCTCTACGCCGGCCCAACGTGCAGCTTCGGCATTCTGGCGGATCAGATCCGCCAGCCACTCGCCCAGCTCAAGCGTCTGCAACCGGGGCAGAATCCGCCCGTTGTCGAGGGTGTAGAGATCGAGAATCGAACGAAACAACTGCGACACGTTGAGCAGCGAACGGTCGATGCTGTCCACCAGCCGCCGCTCCTCTTCGCCCAGCCGCGACTCACGCAGGCACGCGGTAAACAACCCGATGGAGTGGATCGGCTGACGCAGGTCATGACTGGCCTGAGCCAGGAAACGCGACTTCTCAAGGTTCGCAGCGACCGCTTCTTCCGATGCCTTGCGCGTGCGCTCCAGCAGCAGGTGCGCATACACCGGAATCACCGTGCTGGTGATCATCAGCATCAACACCATGAACGGTTGCGCCTGCCAGTACGGCGTCAACCGATAGACCGCCAGCAGCGCCAGCAACGCCAGCACCGTGGCGATCGCCAGGTAGCGCGAGCCGTAGCGCATGCCGTTGCCGAGATTGACCCAGACCATGACGGCATAGATGGGCAACGCCGCCTCGCCGCCGACCACCAGCCCGAAACTGGTGCCGGTGTAATCGTGGAGCATGCCGAAAATCCGCCGCGCCGGATAATGCCCCGGCCAGCGCACAATCGCCTGGCGCAGCACGACGGAGGCCAGCAGAAACAGGGAAATGTAGGTGACCACCGGCAGGTAAGTATCGAAGCGCTGGCCCGGCAGGAAACCAAGCACGCCCATGTAAACCAGCGCAATGCTGGCGATGATGATGCGCAGATTGGCCTGGTCGAGCTCGGTGTTCTTTTCGAACTTCATGGGGGAACGTCCTTGTGCAGCAGTCGTCATAAACGCACGAATCAACAGGCAATGCCTTCGCCCGATGCTAAGGTGCATGCCATGAGCAATGCAGACCCAGGGAGGGTTGCGCCATGGCGTGCCGAATCATCATAGCCGACGATCACCCGTTGTTTCGCGAAGCGTTGCTGCGCACCGTCCAGCGTCTGCTGCCCGAAGCCCTGATCGAAGAAGCCGGCGACCTCGACACAGTGCTCGCCCTGCTGCCGGCGGGCGATGAGCCTGACACCTTGATCCTCGACCTGCGCTTCCCCGGCCTGACCTGTGTCAGCCAGCTCGCGGAACTGCGCCGGCGTTTGCCGCGAACCACGCTGATTGTGGTGTCGATGGTCGATGACGAGGCGCTGATCGGCGAAGTCATGGCGGCCGGCATCGATGGTTTTATCGGCAAGAACATCGCCCCGGATGAGATCGGTCAGGCGATCCAGGCGATTCGTGAAGGTGAGGTTCTGGTGAAATTCGCCCCGTCCGGCCTGCTGCCGCTGGACTCCGGCACCGCCCTCACCCCGCGTCAGCAAGAGGTGCTGCGGTTGATCGCCCAAGGCAAGACCAACAAGGAAATCGCCCGCGAACTGGATATTTCGCCGTTCACGGTGCGGATTCATGTGTCGTCGTTGTTGCGGGTGCTCAACGTGCCGTCGCGAGCTGCGGCGGCGGTGAAATACTCCGGGGCCTTGTAGCGTGCCTCCAAATCAGGCGTGCGGGTGGACGGTCAGTGCGACCAGTTTCACCACAATCGGCCGGACCACGAGAATGCACAGAAATGCCACGGGCATCGCCAGTTTGTAGGCGTGCAGCGCATTGCTAAGGTAATCGGCATCAATTCCGAAATTGGAGGCGGTGATCACCAGCGACATCAGAAACGCCATGATTGTCGCCATGTACAACGCAAATACGTACGGCATGGCACGGGCAGACAGCTTGCGCGGGCTGAATACTGTGGTTCTTGGGGATAGTCTCTGATTCATGTCAGTCCTTGTTGACCGAAGTGGATAGGCGCCGAGCACCCTAACAAGTCTGCCAAGCCGTAACTAGACTGATCGCCGTGAGCACTTTATAAACAAAATCTTATTAATTCGTCCTCGCCGGGATCCACGCATGAACCTCTTGGGTGCAATCGATTGTTTTATCAAAGTCGTTGAGGCGGGATCGATTGTCGGCGCCGCCAAAATCCTCGGGGTGAGTGCCGCCGCCGTCAGTCAGACCCTTGGTCGCCTTGAAAATCACCTCGACACACGCCTGCTGCAACGCACCACCCGCAGCATGGCGCTGACGGAGAGCGGTTTGGTGTATTTCGAGAAAGTAAAACGTATCGCGCTCGATCTGGAGTCCGCGCAGAGCGCCATCAGCCACGCGCAGACGCAACTCCAGGGACACTTGAGTATCGCCTCCACCGCCGGGTTCGGGCGCCATGTACTGGCCCCGGTCATTGCCGGTTTCGCCGAACGCTACCCGCAGTTGACGCTTGAGCTCTCGACGACCGACCGCAAAATCAATCACCTCCACGAAGGTATCGACCTGAGTCTGCGCATCGAGCCGCAACTGGAAGACGGCATCATCGCGCGCAAGGTTGCGACGGTGCCGTTCGTGATTTGCGCCAGCCCTGACTACCTGCAAAAGGCCGGTCGTCCTTCTACTCCGGCGGATCTTCAACAGCACGCCTGTCTGGCGTTCCGCTATCCGCTGGACGGACGGTTACTGCGCTGGTGGTTCGTTGAGCAGGGTCAGCGCTTTGAGGCTGCGATCAATGCGACCGCCATCAGCGACGATATCGACGCCCTGGCGCAAATGGCTGCTCATGGTGCCGGGGTCACCCGACTGGCGGAATTCGTTGCCGCGCCCTATCTGGAAAGTGGTCAACTGGTCTCTTTATTCGAACCGGGCGGCGGCTCGACCTTTGCCAGCGCCGCGCCGCTCGAGATCTATGCCTGTGTACAGGAACGGGCGGCCATGACTTCCAAGGTCAAGGCCTTCACCGATTTTTTGCAGGAGTTCCTGCATACCCGCTGGCCCGCTCGATGAGGATCAAGGATCGACTTGGGCCATCAGTTCAGGCACCGATTCCTGCCGCTTCGCATACCGCTGCGCCAGCACCGCGCAGACCATCAGTTGAATCTGATGGAACAGCATCAGCGGCAGAATCAACACGCCAATCGTGCTGCCGGCGAACAACACCTGCGCCATCGGCACGCCAGTGGCCAAGCTCTTTTTCGAACCGCAGAACAGAATGGTGATGCGATCCTCAAGACTGAAACCGAACGCCCTGCCCAGCAGCGTGGACGCCAGCAGCACCAGCGCCAGCAGGATGCAGCACACCACCACCAGCCCCAGCAGGTCGATCACCGGAATCTGGTGCCAGATGCCCTCGTTCACTGCCTCGCTGAACGCGCCGTAGACCACCAGCAGAATCGAGCCCTGATCGACGAATTTCAGCCAGTTCTTGTTGCGACCGACCCAAGCGCCGATCCAGCGACGGGCAATCTGGCCGGTAATGAACGGCAGCAGCAATTGCACGCTGATTTTCACGATTGCGTCGAGGGTCGAGCCGCCGTCGCCGTGGACGTTCAGTAGCAGCGTCACCAGCAGCGGCGTGAGGAAAATCCCGAACAAACTGGACGCCGCCGCACTGCAGATCGCCGCCGGAATATTGCCCCGCGCCAGCGAAGTAAAGGCAATCGCCGACTGCACCGTGGCCGGCAGTGCACACAGGTAAAGCATGCCCATGTACAGCTGATCGCCGATCAGCGGCGACAGCAGCGGCTTGAGCGCAAGACCCAGTAACGGGAACAGGACAAAGGTCAGGCCGAACACCAGTAAATGCAGGCGCCAGTGGCCGGCGCCAGCGATGATCGATTCACGCGACAGCTTGGCGCCGTGCAGGAAAAACAGCAGCGCAATGGCGATGTTGGTCAGCCAGCCGAAACCGGTCGCGACCTGACCGCTGGCGGGCAGGAAGCTGGCCAGCAGCACCACGCCGATCAGGGTCAGGGTGAAGTTGTCGGGCAAAAATCGTGGGCGCGTCATGGTTTGTTCATCCGGGGGTTGCCAGTACGTGGAAGCGACTCTAACGTGACTGGAAATTACCGACTAACGCCGAAGAAACCACAGATGCCGCCAAAAGGACACGACAAGAGCGTCAGACGCAGCATTCCCGGGCTGCCCAGCCTGCCGCGTCCGTTGTATGGGCGCACCGAATCGCTGCCCAATCGTGCGCTCACCCGCCGCCACAGTCATCCGTGGGTGCAGTTGTCCTACGCGATTCAGGGCGTACTCGAAGTACAGACTGCCGTCGGTCGTTTCGTTGCGCCGCCGGAGCGGGCGGTGTGGATTCCGGCGGGTGTGCCGCATCGGGTGTTCAGTTCGCCGCACACGGAAATGCGCAGCCTGTACATCGATTGCAGCGTCGCCGACTGGGCGCCGGAGCGTTGTCATGTGCTCGGCGTCAGTGATCTTTTGCGTGAGCTGATTCGGGCCTTCAGTCAGATACCTGTCGAATATGACCAGAGCGGCCCGCACGGGCGTCTGGCCCAGGTGATCCTCGATCAACTGGCCGAGGCGCCGCCCATCGACCTGATGCTGCCACTGCCGCAGGACAGTCGCTTGCGCCAGATCTATCAGAGTCTGGAGCAACATCCGGAACAGCAGACCACCTTGGCGCACTGGAGCGAAAAATTCGGCGTAACCGAGAAAACTCTGACTCGGCTGTTCCTGCGCGACACCGGTTTGACCTTCCGCACCTGGCGCCAGCGCCTGCGTCTGCTGGGTGCGCTGACACCGCTGGAGCGCGGCGAACGCGTCACCGACGTGGCTTTGGCCTGTGGTTATGACTCGACGTCAGCCTTTATCGCGGCGTTTCGCCAACAGTTCGGCGAGACGCCGGGAGAGTTTTTCCGATGAAATTAACCGATATTTATCGACTTTGTGCATGCCATTGGGCAAATTTCAGGGTAGAGTTTCGCCCATCAAGAACCTTTGACATCTTTCGACGATAACAATGATCAACCACCCTTTAGCGAACCTGTCGGCGGTAACAGCATGATCGAAGTCACTGAAGTTTCCATTGCCCAATTGCGAGCGGCGCTCGAATCCGGCCAGACCACGGCGGTCGAGCTGGTGCAGGCCTATCTGGCGCGCATCGACGCCTATGACGGTCCGGACACCGCCACTGCGCTGAACGCGGTGATCGTGCGTAACCCCGACGCACTGAAAGAAGCGCAAGCCTCGGACGCCCGTCGTGCCAAGGGCGAAACCCTCGGTCCGCTGGACGGCATCCCCTACACCGCCAAGGACAGCTATCTGGTCAAAGGCCTGACCGCCGCGTCCGGCAGCCCGGCCTTCGCCGATCTCGTAGCCCAGCGCGATGCGTTCACCATTGAGCGCCTGCGTGCGGGCGGTGCGATCTGCCTGGGCAAGACCAACATGCCGCCGATGGCCAATGGCGGGATGCAGCGCGGGGTCTATGGCCGTGCCGAAAGCCCGTATAACGCTGATTATCTGACTGCACCGTTTGCTTCCGGCTCATCGAACGGTGCCGGCACCGCCACCGCTGCGAGCTTCTCGGCATTTGGTCTGGCGGAAGAAACCTGGTCGAGCGGTCGCGGCCCTGCCTCGAATAACGGGCTGTGCGCCTACACGCCGTCGCGCGGCGTGATCTCGGTACGCGGCAACTGGCCGCTGACGCCGACCATGGACGTGGTGGTGCCGTACGCCCGCACCATGGCCGACCTGCTGGAAGTGCTCGACGTGGTGGTCGCCGAAGACAGCGACACCCGTGGCGACCTGTGGCGCCTGCAACCCTGGGTTCCGATCCCGAGCGTCGCCTCGGTGCGTCCGACTTCCTATCTCGATCTGGCAGTGAAGAGCGATGCACTGGCCGGCAAACGCCTGGGCGTGCCGCGCATGTACATCAATGCCGACCCTGAAGCCGGCACCAGCGAAGAACCGGGCATCGGCGGCCCGACCGGGCAGCGCATCAACACCCGCGCCTCGGTGATCGATCTGTGGAAACAGGCCCGTCAGGCCCTCGAAGCCGCCGGCGCCGAAGTGATCGAAGTGGATTTCCCGCTGGTCTCCAACTGCGAAGGTGATCGTCCGGGCGCACCGACCGTGTTCAATCGCGGCATCGTCTCCAAAGAGTTCATGCACCACGAACTGTGGGACCTGTCGGCTTGGGCCTTCGATGATTTCCTGCGCGCCAACGGCGACCCGAAACTCAATCGACTGGCGGACGTCGACGGCCCGAAAATCTTCCCCCACGACCCGGGCACCCTGCCCAACCGTGAAGGCGACCTCGCCGCCGGCATGGACGAATACGTGCGCATGGCCCAGCGTGGCATCACACCGTGGGATCAGATCCCGACCCTGCCGGACGGCCTGCGCGGTCTGGAGAAGACTCGCAAGCTCGACCTCGAAGACTGGATGGATCGCCTCGGCCTCGACGCCGTATTGTTCCCGACCAACGCCGACGTGGGCCCGGCCGACGCCGACGTCAACCCGGCCTCGGCGGACATCGCCTGGAGCAACGGCATCTGGGTCGCCAACGGCAACCTCGCGATCCGCCACCTCGGCGTGCCGACCGTCACCGTGCCGATGGGCGTGATGGCCGACATCGGCATGCCGGTGGGGTTGACGTTTGCCGGGCGGGCCTATGACGACTCGACGCTGCTGCGACTGGCGGCGGCGTTTGAAGCCACCGGGTCGAAGCGTCGGGTTCCCCCACGTACACCAGCACTTTCCAGCGAGCGTTGATTGACTCTCACCCTGTGAGTCCGCGCTTTAAACGTGTGCCGTGAGCCTGTTCGCGGCACATATTTCCAGACACCAACCCACGCCTTCAACTTTTAATCAACTGTCAACTCTGACAGTTGTAAATAAAAAAAATGACAACTAGATTCGAATTGCAAGAGCGGCAGAACTCACAATTGCGTTTGCCAAACTACCAATTTGATGAAGGTCAATGATTATGGAAATCGATAAATTCTCGCCAGAAATCAAAGCTGCGCTAGGTTTAGACGGCAACAATGAAGCTATAACTGTCATCTCCAATGAGGAAAAAGAAGCTTCCATATTCCGGGTAAGTTTTGCACCGAGGCACCCGGGTCTTGGTACTGAATTTATTGCGGAGCGATACTTTTACGCAAGCCTGACCCCAGACACCCTCAGTCTCCTGGGATATAGAAAAAGACCAGATGATCTTCCAGACGATCAGATTTCAATTATTCTTCCAAAACGCTTGCCGCCTGGTGAATATCCTTTCAACAACTCCGACCCGAAC
This sequence comes from Pseudomonas sp. 22082, assembly GCF_052046055.1. Classification (NCBI taxonomy): domain Bacteria; kingdom Pseudomonadati; phylum Pseudomonadota; class Gammaproteobacteria; order Pseudomonadales; family Pseudomonadaceae; genus Pseudomonas; species Pseudomonas sp. 22082. Next base: position 224,707 of record NZ_JBQEQB010000002.1, on the reverse strand, counting down.
CTCCCCCACGCCTATGCTGGACACTACCCCAACGGTTACAGCGCAAGGAGTGGCTTCATAAAATTCACCCGCAACGACGCCAACCAGAGGATTGAAGCGACCTTTGAATTCTCTATAAAAACTGACGAACTTGATTACGAGTTGAAAGGAAAGCTCTATCTAGATCCAACATTCCCACTTGAATAAGCACACTACCAAACAACCAACCATTGAATAAAAACTTTGGTGTTTGGCAGTCCGGTGCAGAACCTGAAGAGGGACATAAAAGGGCGGGATCAATTGATCCCGCCGCTTTTCTATGGTTCTGCCAGTTCTTCCAGCAAATCCGCCGAAGGCACAAAGAACAGACTGCCTGTGACGGCGGTGCTGAAATCCAGCAGTCGATCGTAATTGCCGGGTGGCTTGCCGACAAACATGTTCTCCAGCATCTGTTCAAGCGGCTCCGGCGAACGCGCGTAGCCAATGAAATAAGTGCCGAACTCGCCTGCGCCAGGTCGGCCAAACGGCATGTTGTCGCGCAGGATCTTCACCTCTTCGCCGTCCTTGGTGATGGTCGTCAAGGCGCTGTGGGAGTTGCTCGGCTTGACCGAATCATCGAGCTCGATATCGGACAGTTTGGTGCGACCGATCACCCGCTCCTGCGCTTCGACCGACAGTTCGTTCCACGCCTTCATGTTGTGCAGGTACTTCTGCACCAGCACGTAACTGCCGCCGCTGAACGTCTGATCTTCATCACCCACGAGGGTGAAATGCTCGGCTTTGCGGCCGACCGGATTTTCCGTGCCGTCGACAAAACCGATGATGCTGCGCATGTCGAAATAGCGGAAACCCTGTACTTCGTCGGTCACCGTCACGGCGCCGTCCAGCGCCGACATCAACTGCGTTGCCAGCTCGAAACACAGGTCCATCTGATCGGCACGAATGTGCAGCAGCAAGTCGCCAGGTGTGGAAACAGCGCGCCGCCCTTCTACGCCGAATTCGCGAAAGTCGCGCAAGGATGCCGGGCGTGGACTGCCGAACAGACGATCCCAGGCGTTGGAAGAGAACCCGCAAACACAGGACAGGTTTCCCGAAGGGACACGCTTGCCGACCGAGCGCGTCAGCCCCGCGACATCGGCGCACCAGCCGCGGATTTTTTCGGCGGCATCGGCCTCGGCGTTAAGGGTCGCCACGATGAAGATGGCAGCGCTGGTGATCGGGCTGCAGACGGCTTGAGGATCTGGCGTGTCGATGATCGTAGCTCCCGGAGTGGTGGACTGACTCGACAGCGAGGTTAGCAAAGAAGTGCTGAATGAAGCATTACCCGCGCTCTGCCCGTGTCGTCCGACACTTCGTTATTCACGAACAATACCCACGAAATAAACGATTTTTCTTCGTCGGAAAGCTCCTACTAGCATGGCCCCGTCTACCCCGACAAACAGAAAGACAGGGAGAACGGCATGCACCCCATTAACATCGGCGAACCCTGGATGTGGGTCGCCTTCATCGTTTTTGTCCTCGCCATGCTGGCCGTTGACCTGTTTGTCTTCGGTGGGCGCAAGGCGCATCGGGTTTCGGTACGGGAAGCCTCATCCTGGGTATTTGCCTGGTGCATGCTGGCGATGGCCTTCGCCGGATTGCTCTGGTGGTATCTGAACGGCGAATTCGGCCCCGAAATCGCCAAGGTCAAGACCCTGGAATTCCTCACCGGTTACTTGATCGAGCAGTCGCTGTCGATCGACAACATGTTCGTCTTCGTGATGATTTTCAGCTACTTCGCCGTGCCGCCGGAGTTGCAGCGCCGGGTGCTGCTGTACGGCGTGCTCGGGGCAATCGTGATGCGCGCGGCGATGATCTTCGCCGGGGTGTGGCTGGTGTCACAGTTCACTTGGCTGCTGTATGTGTTCGGCGTGTTCCTGATCATCACCGGGATCAAGATGCTGGTGTTCGCCGAGCAGCAACCGGATCTCGATAACAACCCGCTGCTGCGCTGGGTGCGCGGACATCTGCGGATCACCAACGGTTTTCACGGCGAGCGCTTTTTTGTGCTGCAGAACGGTGTGCGCTGGGCCACGCCGATGTTTCTGGTGCTGGTGCTGATCGAGGCCAGCGACCTGATGTTTGCGGTCGACAGCATCCCGGCGATTTTCGCGGTGACGACCGATCCGTTCATCATTTTCACCTCGAACATTTTCGCGATCATGGGCCTGCGGGCGCTGTACTTTTTGCTGGCGGACATGGCCGACCGCTTTCATCTGCTCAAGTACGGACTGGCGCTGGTGCTGGTGTTCATCGGCGGGAAGATGACGGTGATGCCATGGTTTCACATGCCGGTGGAATGGTCGCTGGCGATTGTCGGCGGGCTGATTCTGGCGTCGGTGGTGCTGAGTCTGATGCTGACGAAGGACAAGTCGCCCGAAGAAAGTCAGGCGAAATAACAGTCAGGGGAGCAAACGTGGTTCGCTCCCCCGGTTTTGGGCTTATTTATCCGACTTGATACTGGTCCAGACCCGGGTCCGCACCCGCTCCAGTTTCTGCGGCAACGGTTGCACCACGTACAGTTTCTTCAGCGCTTCGCTGGTCGGCGTCAGGTTCGGGTTGCCGGTAATTTCCTTGTTGATCAGCGGCAGCGAATCCTTGTTGGCGTTCGGGTAGCCGAGGAAGTCGCTGATCGAAGCGATGACTTTCGGATCGAGCAAGGTGTTGAGGAACTCGTGGGCCTCTTCGACGTTCTTCGCACTCTTCGGAATGGCGAAAGTGTCGAACCAGATCGGCGCGCCTTCCTTCGGCAAGCGCCAGTCGACCACCACGCCGTTGCCCGCCTCTTTGGCACGGTTGCCGAACTGGTAGAAGCTGCCGGAATAACCGATGGCCACGCAGATATCGCCGTTGGCGATGTCGGTCATGTATTTGGCCGAGTTGAAGTAGGTCACGTAAGGGCGAACCTTGAGCATCAGGTCCTTGGCTTTCTCATAGTCGGCCGGGTTCTGGCTGTTCGGGTCCAGGCCCAGGTAGTGCAGAGCCAGCGGCAGGATTTCCGACGGCGAATCGAGCATTGCCACGCCGCAGGATTTCAGCTTTTCCATGTTCTCCGGCTTGAACACCAGATCCCAGCTGTCCACCGGCGCATTCTCACCGAGCGCAGCCTTGACCTTGGCCGGGTTGAAACCGATCAGCACCGTGCCGACCATGTAGGGCACGCCGTACTGATTGCCGGGGTCGTTGGCGTCGAGCAACTTGAGTAGAGCCGGGTCCTGGTGGCTCCAGTTCGGCAGCTTGGACTTGTCGAGTTTCTGGAACACGCCGGCCTTGATCTGGGTATCGAGGAACTGGTTCGACGGCACCACCAGGTCATAGCCGGAGTTGCCGGTCAGCAATTTGGCTTCGAGGGATTCGTTGGTGTCGAAGGTGTCCCAGGTCACTTTGATGTTGCTTTTGGCGGCGAACTCCTTGGGCACCGACGGCAGGATGTAATCCGCCCAGTTGTACACCCGCAGTTCGCGCTGTTCGGCCTGTACGGCGCTGGCCAGCAGCGTCAGCCCGAAAACAGTGGCGCCCAGAATGCGTTTCATCGTGACCATGTTGTGTTTCCCCGAATGCAGCGTGAGTCGATGGTTTTTATGTTCTGTACACGGCAGTGGCTGGCAAAATCAGCCATGGGCAAGGAAGGTGCAGCATTTAGTTGTGGCTTCGATTCTTGCTGACAGCGTAGACGCAGCACAGTAGCCGGTTGGCCAAAAGGGGATCGAAATGGCCAATTTGAGTGACCGCCGGGATGCGGAAACAACAATGCCCGACGATGTGCCGGGCATTGTTTGGACAGCCAGCGAACGCTCAGTCGGTAAAACCCAACCGCGTCGCCCTGCTCTGCTGCGCCTGCCCGCGGGTCGCCAGGCAGTAATACAGCGGGCACGTCACGATCAGGCCGACCAGCCACGACAAGTCAGCGCCTTCCACCAGATTGGCGTACGGCCCGACATACAACGATGTGTTGGCGAACGGCAGCTGCACGATGATGCCGATGAAATAGGCGATGATCGCGTGCAGGTTGAAGCGTCCATAAATGCCGCCATCGGCGCGGAAGATCGAGGCGATGTCGTAACTGCCGCGCTTGATCAGGTAGAAGTCGATCAGGTTGATCGACGCCCATGGCACCAGCACCAGCAGCAACGCCAGAATCAGCCCGATGAACTCGGAAATGAAATCCGCCGACGCCCCCAGCGCCACCACGCAGCAGCCCGCCAGCACCACGCTCGACAAGATCATCCGCACCTTGATGCTCGGCGTCCACTGGCTGGCAAAGGTCTGGATTGAGGTGATGATCGACAGCACCGCACCATACAGATTCAGCGCGTTGTGGCTGATGATATTGAGCAGGAACAGCACCATCAGAATCGGCCCCAGCCAACCGGTGGACTGCTTGACCGCCGCCATCGCCTCAGTGCCTTCCGGCGTCGCCAGTACCGCCACCGCGCCGAAGGTGAACGACAGTATCGTGCCCAGCGTGGCGCCCAGATAAGTCGCGATAAATGGTCTGCCGATCCCGATGTCCGCCGGCAGGTAACGGGAATAGTCGGAGACGTACGGCGAAAAGCTGATCTGCCAGATGATGCCCAGCGACACTGTCGCCAGCCAACCGGAAAGGTTGAAGCTGCCACGGGTAAAGAAGTCCGCCGGCAACTCATGGGCAAAGATGTAGATGAACCCGGCCAGCAGCGCGCTGCCCATCACCCAGGTGCCGATGCGGTTGAGCGTGTGGATGAAGTTGTAGCCGATCACGCCGATGGCCGTGGCGCTCAGGGCACCGATCAGAATGCTCAACGGCGCCGGCACCGACGGCGCAATGCCGACGATGGACTTGCCGGCCAGCACGATGTTGGAAATGAAGAAGCCGATATAGATGATCGCTGCGAAGAACACGATTAAAAGCGCACCGTAACGCCCGAACTGACCGCGACTCTGCACCATCTGCGGAATGCCCATGCGCGGGCCTTGCGCCGACGCCAGGGCGATCACCACCCCGCCGATCATGTGCCCCAGCGCTATCGCCAGCAGCCCCCAGAACAGGTCGAGATGAAACACCTGAACCACCATGGCGCCGGTGACGATGGGCAGTGGCGCAATGTTGGTGCTGAACCATAGAGTGAAAAGGTCGCGGGCCTTCCCGTGGCGTTCCGCGAGTGGGACGTAGTCGACCGTGTGATTCTCGATCAACGGATCTTGCCGGGACATCTGGGACATAAAAATGAACTCGATTGGGTCTGTTCTTATCGTTGTATGAAGCCAAACCGGGAGCGCTTCGTGGCCGCTCCTCAGATGAAGACCATATTATGGTATTCCAAAATTTTCACAAGACTGATCCGCTCTTTACGACGGCATCTGATCCGGCATCCTCCCTGATAGCCAACGCTCGCGGCTAGAGAAAAGCCCCGTAAATGCTGAGTTTCCGACGGATGAACCACGTTTATCGTTTCACCAAAAAAGCGCTTGCAATCGACGTATTACGGTATACCATCAGACCCATAAACACATAAAAAACGCTTCACCGCACTCGAGGATTGACCAATGATCGATGCTGCCGTCTACAAACAAGTCATGGGCTCGTTCCCGTCCGGCGTCACTGTCATCACCACGCTTGATGACGACGGCCAGATCGTCGGCCTCACCGCCAGCGCCTTCAGTTCGCTGTCCATGGACCCGGCCCTGGTGCTGTTCTGCCCCAACTACAGTTCCGATTCCTACCCTGTCCTGATCAAGAACAAACGCTTCGCCATTCACGTGTTGTCCGGCGGTCAGCAAAGCGAAGCCTACGCGTTCGCCCGCAAAGGCAAGGACAAGGCGCAGGGCATCGAGTGGACGCTGAGCGAACTGGGCAACCCGATCCTGGCCAACGCGACAGCTATCATCGAATGTGAGCTGTGGCGCGAATACGAAGGCGGCGACCACGCGATCATGGTCGGTGCGGTGAAAAACCTCATCGTCCCTCAGCAAGACGCCGGCCCGCTGGTGTATTGCCACGGCAAGATGGGCGCCCTGCCCGCCTTCGCCTGATCCGCACGATTGCACTTAAACAGGCCGGCAAGCGACCGGCCGACTCCCAAGAGATTCGAGGTAGCGTCATGAAATTTTCCCTGTTCGTACACATGGAGCGCTGGGACGAAAGCGTCAGCCACCGTCAACTGTTCGAAGACCTGACCGAACTGACGTTGATGGCCGAGGCCGGCGGTTTCAGCACCGTGTGGATCGGCGAACACCACGCGATGGAATACACCATCTCGCCGAGCCCGATGCCGTTGCTGGCCTACCTCGCGGCCAAAACCACCACCATTCACCTGGGCGCCGGCACCATCATCGCGCCGTTCTGGCACCCGCTGCGGGTCGCCGGTGAATGCGCGTTGCTCGACGTGATCAGCAACGGCCGAATGGAAGTCGGCCTGGCACGTGGCGCCTACCAGGTGGAATTCGACCGCATGGCCGGCGGCATGCCCGCCTCCAGCGGTGGCCAGGCACTGCGGGAAATGGTTCCGGTAGTGCGCGCACTGTGGCAAGGCGACTACGCCCACAACGGCGAGATCTGGAAATTCCCCACCTCCACCAGCGTGCCGAAACCGATCCAGAAGCCGAACCCGCCGATGTGGATCGCCGCCCGCGACCCGGACTCGCACAACTTCGCCGTTGCCAACGGTTGCAACGTGATGGTCACGCCGCTGATGAAGGGCGACGAAGAAGTCCTCGATCTGAAGAACAAGTTCCAGACTGCGCTGGACAACAACCCCAATGTGCCGCGTCCACAATTGATGGTGCTGCGTCATACCCACGTGCACTCGGCGGATGACCCGGAAGGCTGGAAGGTGGGCGCGAAAGCCATCTCACGTTTCTATCGCACGTTCGATGCGTGGTTCGGCAACAAGGAAGTGCCGGTTAATGGTTTCCTCGCCCCGAGCCCGGAAGAGAAATTTGCTGGTCGTCCGGAGTTTGAGCTGGAGAGTCTGCACAAGACCGCCATGATCGGTACGCCGGAAGAGATCATTCCGCGGATCAAGTACTACCAGGAACTGGGGGTGGATGAGTTCAGTTTCTGGTGCGACAACAGCTTGCCGCATGCGGAGAAGAAGAAGTCGCTGGAGTTGTTTATCAAGCATGTGGTGCCGGCGTTCAGATAGACCTGCTACCCGGTATATGAAAACGCCCCGAAATGTTCGGGGCGTTTTCATTTGGGGGTTCAAGGCAACGATGGCTCTGCCGGAACAGGCAGAAAGAAACGCGCTGTCAGCCAGCATGTCGCCATTGCCGTGACGAACAGCACGAACATTCCGAACATCTCATCCGAAAAGGTCGCTCCCTTTACATCCGATACAACGGCCAGCACAAACGGTGTCACCCATAAAGTAGCCAACGCGGCACCCGACAGAGCAATCACTGAACAGGATCGGTCCGTCCGTTTGACCTTCATCAGTGCAATCACCATTGCGAACAGCAAAAACGGTACAAGAAATACCACCTCGGCGAGCAAGGGGCCGAGGAACGGCATCAACATTAACTCCCCTCCCACGACCTCGCCCATCAGCCGTGGGTTCATGGCCAGATGGAAGATCGTTGCAAGGGTCTTGATGATGCTTGCGATAAACCCTGGAACCAGTGGGCAGAGAAGAAAAGCCAGGAACACTTTCAGACGTGGGTATTTTTTTACTTCGCTCAAATCCTGGATCCTTTGCGCGCAAACCGGGACACACCACGTATCGAAATATCTCTGAACGTGGTCTGCCCTATTTACGTTTTGTATTCAGAAGAGAAAAAACACAAGCATGTACAAAAACATCGCTACTCCCGCCAGCACCGCTCGGTGCATTGGATCATCTTCAGGGCTCATTCCTCCCGGCCCAATCGTGACCCATCCATCGCGCAAGTAATTGTAGACCGCTTGACCAAACCATATCTGTCCCAAGACCATCGCAAAGAAACGCTCCTGGTCCCCGTTGAACCGTATAAAGCCAGCGACTAATGCGACCACCAGCAATGTCAGACCAATTACATGTTTGTACCGTTTGAGCTCTCCCAACATTTACTTGTCCTTAAAAAATCCAGCGTTCTGTCCGCAAGCTTATCCCAAGTATTGGCCATGCCGAGAGTATTCGAAGCCTTGCTGGCTACCTCCTTCGAGAAACCATTGGCGACAACAAATTTTTCGAAACCGGCACTTAGCGCTGTGCTCGTCAACGCCTTGTTAAAATCCTCAGGCCCCTTCAAATAGCATAAAAAGGGGACAGATTTATTAATCAAATAAATCTGTCCCCTTTCCGCTCAGTTTTCACAAAAAAACGGGACAAAAAAAAGGGACAGATTTATTAAATCAAATAAATCAGCGCCCTTTTAATTTCTTTTAATTTCTACCCGTTGTGATTCTTATTAAGACAATTGAAACGCCGAACGAACATATTCAGTGAGGCCGACCAAATCCTCGTACGCGGCCGGACCCAGTGCAGGTTCATGGATCGACAAATAGACGGCAGCAGTCAGATTTGCTTTCGAAGCACAATCACTTACTTCCCAGAGCCTGGCGGGGGCTATCATCCAGTTGGTTCCAGGCAAACCTTCGCGTGCATTACCAACAAGCGACCACGACATCTTTCCCTTGTAGCCCTCCACCGCACTCCGCAACTTTTCAATTTCACTCTCCCTGATATCTTTGAATCTGAACGCAATGAATGGAAGAAAAGCAGAATGATCCTCCCTCTGCATCTTACTGCCCACCATCACATCCGGATAACGCTGCCGATACTTACGCCACTCCAAATCGCCGATATCAGCAATAACATTCAAAAGGCGACCTTCATCATTCTCAATCTTCATAACTCAAAGACCTTTTAAATTATCTGAAATCTTAACACCCTCAGGATTCATTCCCTTGATGTGCTGTTCCCAATCACCTTTTGGAATCGGATTTGAAGACAGGCGCGGGTCGTATACATAGCGACCATCCGTATAAACCTGATGGTATATCTGATCCGCCTCAATCTTGCCATTCTCAAACAGCGTCAGTTTCCCGGGTTGGACTGGCCTAACCTCAATGATTTTTCCTTTTCCTTCGGCTGCGTCGAATAGTTTTATCGCTATTTCCGAACAGTCGACACTGTCGCACGCTACCATTTTTTTAATCAGAGGACTTTCCATCGCATCCACAACAGACTGAAGGGGCGGATGGTCGAGATTTACAGGTCTGAAAGGTCGGTCCATTCCTGGTGGAATGAACTCATCTGGCCCTTTTACCGGAGGCGGTGGCTCGACTTCCGACGGCTTGACACCGTCTTTCGGTGGCAGATCACCATCTTTGGGAACTGTCACGTCCACCTTTGGTGGGGTTACATCTGTTTTTGGCGGCACCACCGGCTTCTGCGGATCCAGTACCGGCACATCCGTATCCGGCAGCTTCTCCGAAAACTTCGTGATCTGCGTCTTGAGATGGTCGATCTTGACTGTCGATCCGACCTCTTTGATGGTCTTGACCGAGACGTCGATCCCCATACGCGACAGTTGCAGCGACGCATTCGCGGAACTGGTGCCGCCGCCGGCCATGAGCTGAACGATGAGCGCTACGGCCTGCCCCATTTGCCGGCCAACGTTCTCCGCGTTCTCGTCGCCGCCCACGGTGGCCGCTTCAAGGATTTGCGAAAGTTGCGATTTGAAGGCATCAGCAACGCTTTTACCAAGGATGTTCACCGCCTCATCGGAGGCAAGGAACTCGTTCATGGCGTGAAAGCTTTCCACCGGGTCACGCAGGAGATTCACTGCACTGTCCAGCGCGCCGAGTCCCGCACCTGCCATGCCGTCCGTGAAGCCTTTCATGACGCCGGAAGCTGTCAGCAGATCCTGCCGGGCCGAGATGTACCCCCACTTTGCAATGATCGCCAGCTTCTTGGCCAGATTGGGCTCTGCGTCAACTTCCTTCATGGCCTGGACGTACTGCTGTGTCGCAAGCCAGTTGTTGTCGATGTTTGCGGTGGCCGCGTTATTCGCTGTTGCCGCGCCGTTCGGATTGCTCATGGCCGCAATCCCGGTCACGAGGCTGGTGATGATGTTACGTTTGGCTTCGCGTTCTATCGCGGTTTCGTTCGGGTCGGAATCCGCAAACAGGCCGGCCAGCACACTGGACGCCGAACCACCCAAGGCACCCGCCGAACAGCTTTGATTGCTGGCGGCAGCACCTGCGCAGCCAAGAATCGCATGTAAGGCAGCGTGCTCCGGACTGCCCTCTTTCAGGCCTTTTTTCACCAGGTCGCCGATATACGACGAGCCTTGCTGCTGGACGTAGTTGACGACCATGTTTTGCGCGAATTGCGCGCTGCTGCCGGTTACGCCACCGCTGATGCCGGCAACCAGAGCCGTTGCGATCTGTCGGTATGTTCCGCCTGCGCCCCAGTTGTCGCCAACCTCTTTTATCTGCTGTTGAAGTTGCAGATAGTTTTCGTGGTGTGCCAGCCGATCCTTTTCAGACAGATTCGGATTTCGCGCAGCCGCGTACTCAAGATCAGCCTGTTTCTTCTTGTCATCGATTTCACGCGCGCGGTTCTCGATGAACTGCGAAACGTTCTGCACAAACTTGCCGACAATCTCGAAATCAACACCAATTTCCTGGGCATCGAAAATCGGCTTGAGTTTATTGCTGCCGTCACGCTCGCTGGAAACATCGGTGTTGATCGCAGCGATGGCTTGTTCGGCTGTTTGCCCGGTCAGTTCCTGTTGCTTTGTACTGTTGGTGATAGTGACGGCCGCGCCGCTGATGCCGCTGTAAGTGGTGCTGCTGGAGTTGCCGCTGGCGAACAGGACGACCGGCGTAGTTGCACTGACGCCATCCTTGCTGGCGACGACAGGCCCGCCCCTGTTGGCCGTTGCGCTGGCATTGCCATTGGCATCACGCCCCATGTCGGCGCCATATCCCCCACTGAGGTTGATGCTGCTGGCATCGTACTCAGCCTTGTTCTTGACGTCCGACGTCGTGAGCGTGCCGGTGCTCAACGTGTTTTTACCGTCAGCCACCGCTTTGTCGGTACTGGCGATGATCGCCCCGACGAGGTCGGTGTTGCCCTTGACCTCGACCTGGAAGCCACCATTACCCGCCTTGATGCCCGACTGCTCGGAAACACTGGCGTACTCGCTTTGCATGTGCTGCTGGGCGATACCGCCGCTGACGCTGCTGTTGCCGACGCAGAACGGAGGCACGCAGACACTCAGGCCGACGTTGGCGCTTGATTGCTTGGAGGTGTAGGTACTGGTGTCTTGCAGGCTCTCGATATTGAGATCGCCGCCCACGTTGACCTTGACCGTTTCGCCGCTGGCGGTGGCGCCCTTGATGTTGGTGTCGCCACCACTTTTCAGGCTCAGCGTGCCGCCGGACTTGACCGAGGTGTTGGTGTGCGTGACGTCGTCACCATCAGTGGTCCCTCGCCCCTTGTTGGCGGCGAGCTCAAGGGTAAAGCCGTTTTGTTCGCCGAAGCCGAAACCGATCCCGGCGCTCCAGCCACTGTTGCTGTTAGTGCTTTCCTGATGCGCGGTGTTCTGCGCGGACAGAAGATTGATTGCACCATCGGCATTCAGCGAAACATCGCCACCGCCTTCAATGCGGCTACCGACCACATTGATGTTGCTGTCGGCACCGGCACCCTTGGCGACGATGTTGATGTTGCCACCCGCAATCACGCCGCTGCCGACGACATTGCTGCCGCTCTGGCTGCTGTTCATTTGGCTTTGGCTATTACTGAGGTTGACGCTGACTTTCACGCCCGTCCGTGGGTCTTGCGTCATTGACTTGCCAGCGTCCATCGCCTGATCGGCACTCATTGCCGCGTTCACGGCGGCGAGTGCAAGCATTCGTCCATCGGTGGTTTTTTCGGCGGCTTCGCCCATCTGCTGGATACCACGCAACGCATCAAGCAGTGGAATGCTCACCGTGCCCCCCACGGCAGTACGACTGGTGCTGGCGGTTTTGGTGGAGCTGAGAGTGTCGTAACCCTCGCCGATGTCCACGTGTTTGGCCGTGATGCCAATATCGCCGACCGGGGTCACCAATTGGCTGGCTGTCTGGGTGTAATGATCCCCGGCTGTCAGCAGGATGTTGCCGCCAAGCGACGCAATCTGACTGCCCGACTGGCGAGTCGTGGTGCTCTGATCCGACTCCTTGGTCTTGACGATCCCGGTCGCGCCCTGCCACCAGGAACCGATCTCGCCCACCTTCTTGTTGCCTGAAGAGGAACTGGCAGTCGTGGTGTTTTCAGCGCTGATGACTTCCAGGTTTCTCCCGGCATTGATACCGATGTTCTTGTCGGCCACCAGCGTACTGCCTTCAACGACCGTGTCCCGACCGCTCTTGATCTGCAGGCTGCCGGCGCTGATATCGCTGCCGATGCTCTCGGTGGACGTCTGTTGACCCTGTTGTGACTTCTGCGTGTTGGACAGCAGTCCGGTGATCGTCGCCCCGGTTTTGCTAGAGCTCTGCGACTGACTGGAGGTTTGTGTTTCCTGGGCGGCGCCAATGAATACGTCATTGGCGGCTGTCAGCTTGATCTCATCAGCCGCACGCAACGAAGCCGCTTTCAACGTAATGTCATTGTCGGCTTTGAGCTCCATGCTCTTGGCAACCCACTCGGTGCTGTTCAAGCGGGTTTGAGTGGCCTCGGCACTATTGGATTTGCTGGATTTCCAGTTCTTCTTCGAAGAGGCACTGGCCTGGCTGGCATAGTCCTCGGCTACATCGAGGTTGATGTCATGGCCGGCAGTGGCCAGCAGTGTTCCATCGGCTCTGACTTTGGCCCCTTGTGCATTGATGTCTTGACCCGCAGACATCACCAGTTTGCTTCCCGACTCGATACTCGAACTGACCGACGTGATGCTTTCGCTCTCGGTCATCACGGACTTTTTCTTGCCGAAGTCGCCCTTCTTCGTCTTGGTATAGAACGAGTGATCGAGGTTGTCAGCGGTCAGCAGGTTCAGGTCGTCGCCGGCATAAACAAAAGCCTCGCCACCCGACTTGACATGGCTGGCGATCAGGTTGAGATCCTTGTCGGCATTGAGCGTCAGGCTTCCACCTGCCTTGATCACACTCGATTGCTGGGCGACGTGATCCTCCTCCGCACGGAACTTCTTGTTCCAGCCGCTGGCATGGGATTCGTCAGCCGCCGAGCTGATCGTCAGGTCGCCTTTGGCATTGATATCGACATTGCCTTTGGCCTCGACATTACTCGCCACAACGCTGACGTCACGCTGGGCCGTAACCTTGAGTGTGCCGCCGACGTTGACGTCCGAGCCATGCTGCTTGACCGTCGAATACTGATAGTTGGTATTGCTGCGATCAGTCGTCTGCTCGGTCGAGTCGATGTGTACATCGCGCCCGGCCGTCAGCGTGGTATCGCCACCACTTTTCAGCACACTGCCACTGTTGTTGATGTCCCGACCGGCGCCAATAACCAGTGCGTTCGCCGCTTCGATCCGCGCCGCGTTATCGACGAAGTCGGTTTCTTCGCTGAGCCGGCCGTCACTGCTGCGGTGGGTGGTCACGGTGCGTTCGTTGATCACGTCGCCGCGTTCGGCGGTGAGCGTGACATCGCGACCGGAAATGATCCCCCCGGCCTTGTTCGTCAGGTTGTCGGTCGCCGTCAGCTTCAAGAGGTTGCCGGCCTCGACCAGACCACTGCTCACCAGATCCTTTTTGGCCGTGGCATCGAGGTTTTGGCTGGCGCGCAACGTGCCGGAGTTTTCAAGGTTTTCACCGGCAATCAGCGTGACGTCCTTGCCCTGGATCAACGAGCCCGTGGCCGCAAGGCGATTATTGGCGTTGGCCAGGTACAGCACCGGCACCAGGACTTTTTCGCCGTTCACTTCACGCTCTTCGAGCCAGACGATGTCGTGCGTCAACGCCGCGACCTGCTGCGCACTGAGACTGACGCCCACACTCAGGTTCAACGTGTTCTTGCTGGCGATGGCGTTGTCCATCAGGTACTTGAAGACCCCCTCGTCGGAGGTCTGACCGTCGATGAAGCGCTGCCCCGTCCGGGCGACGACAGCCTGCTGGACCAGTTTCTGTTCGAACAGGCCATCACCCAGGCGCTTGGCGCTCTGATCGGCGTCGTAGCCCAGGCCCTGGAGCAGGTAATCCGAACTCATGAACTGCTTGAGGTCAGTGAGCACCGAATTGGTTTCGATCAGGTATTTGTGCGGCTGGGATTTGCCGGCGTTGCTTGGCAGACCCTGTACGCGGTTTACGGTCACCGGTGTGGTCGACACGCCGCCGGTGACTTTGCCGCCGCTGAGCGTCCAGCTTTGCGGGCCGGTAGTGGCCGGCGCGCTGCCACCCTCCTGGCTCAGACGGAAAAGTCCGTTCTGACCTGTCGGCAGGCTGAAGCCCGGCAAGTCGATCGGGCTGACCTGTTGCTGGGCCAGATCCGGGGGCAGTTGCGGATTGATCTTGACCACGGTGGAGTAGCCGTTGCCAACGCCGGTATCGGTATTGGTCTTGCCCGCCGCGACGTAGCTGTAATAAGGCCGTACCACGCTGTTGTCGATGGTCTGAGCCGCATCCAGTCGGATGTTGCCGCCGGCCTGTATCACCGCGTCGTAGGAGCTGCCCGAACCCGTGACGGTGGAAACGCTTTCGGTCAGCTTGCCACCGCCCAGAAGGCTGATGAAATGGCTCAAATCCGCTTCGACGGTGGCCGAAGGCGTGCCGCCGTTCTTGTCGTTGAAGGCTTTGGCGGCGGGCTCGGCGGCGAAGATCTGGTCAACGTAGTTCCAGTAAGTTCGCTTGGTGATGATCTCCTGCTCTTGCAGGCCTTTGTTGGTGATGGTGCCGGCAGTCACATTGATATTGCCGGTGGCCGCGATGGTGCTGCTGGCGTTGTTCAGCGCCTGAGCGTTGATCGACATATTGCCGCCGCTGGTCAGGCTCGCGGCAGCACTGCTGTTGTCGACTTTCAGTCGATCGGTTTCGGCGATCTCCCAATGCCCGTTGCGTCGGCCGCCACTGCGAAAATCACACCCGGCAATCGGGATCAGGTTGCAGTCGATTTGCGTGATGACTACCGAGCTCTTTTCATGTGCCGTGTACTCGAGAATGTCCCTTACGTTGTTCACGGTCAGGGCATTGATGGTCAGGTCCTGCGCGCTGTAGATCTCACCAGAACGGTTGTCCAGCAAGTCTGCCTTGCCGCTGTCGCGATCCCGGCCGATGTGCACATTGCTCAGACCGTACACGTTGCCGTAGGCATTGGTGAAACTGGACAACAGCAGACGCATGTCACCGCCACTGGTGATCAGGCCTCTGTCGTTCAGGAGTGCGCCAGTGGTCAGGGTCAGGTCTTTGCCGGCGCCGAGGGTGCCGTAGTTGTTGACGGTGGCGGCAGTGAGGGTCAGATCGCCGCTGGATGTCAGCCGCCCCTGATTGCTCAACAGGCCGTTAATATTGACCGTGGTGTTGCCGCCACCGCCAATGCTGGTCCCGGCACCGAGGGTCAGTTGACTGCTCTTGAGCGTCAGGTCGCCAAGGCTGCTGGTGCGACCGTTGCCGGAATAGTTGCCCCACAAGGTCAGATCCAGCGATCCGTCACTGGCGATCAACCCGTCGTTGTTCCAGTAACCTCCGCTACCTGTCAGCTTGCTGGCCGCCAGCAATTGACCACTTGCGGTCTGGTTGAGGTTGTTGATGTTGACGG
Source organism: Pseudomonas sp. 22082 (assembly GCF_052046055.1). Lineage (NCBI taxonomy): Bacteria > Pseudomonadati > Pseudomonadota > Gammaproteobacteria > Pseudomonadales > Pseudomonadaceae > Pseudomonas > Pseudomonas sp. 22082. The sequence goes on along the minus strand of NZ_JBQEQB010000002.1, from coordinate 209,030 downwards.
TCAGGCGGTCGGCCTGGATCACGCTGGCGTTGGTCCAGCTATCCGCCGCCAGCGTCAGGGCTCCACGCGTGACGAAGCTGCCGCCGGCGCTACCGAGTTGAGCGGTGGCAATGTCGAAAATCCCGCTCCCGACATGCAGCACGTTACCGCCCGCGTTCAACAATCCACCCGCCCCAAGGCTGAAGTCACTGTTGGCGCTTTCAACGGCGCCGTTGCGGTTGTCGAACAGTCCGCCGACGGTGAACGCGGTTTTGCCGGTGTTGCCCAGTGCGCGCAACTGACCGGTCTGGTTATCGACGCTGGCGGCGCCGACGCTCAGGGTGCTGGCGCTTTCGATGATGCCTTTGCGGTTGTTCAGGGCGCCGCGCAGGCTGAGATCGATTTGTTGGCCCGCGATCTGGCCACCCGTGTCGCCACTATTATCGAAATCCCTGCCGGTGACGCTGACGCGCTGCCTGGCGACCAGCACACCGTTGCGGTTGATGAAATTGCCGGTGTTGCCCAGATCAAGGGTCGTGTCACCGCTTTGCGCAGCGATCCGTCCGCTCTCGTTGTCGAGACCGGCCAGGGCCTTGAGTGTGACATGCTGAGCCTGGATCACCCCTCCCTGCCCATTGCGCAACAAGCCGCCGATCTGTGCAGTGAAAGCGCTTTTGAGGCTGGACAGCACACCGCCGCGGCTGTCGAGACTGGCGGCAGTGACGTCGAGGTTGCCGGACTTGGCAACGAGTCGACCCTTCTGGTTATCGATCGCACCACCGACCTTGACGGTAAGTGCGCCTTCGCTTTGCAGCGATCCCCCGGCGTTGTCGAGGCTGGCGGCGTTCAGTTGCAGATCGGCCGCATCGCTGTAGATCAGGCCGCCACTGTTTTGCACCGCACCACTGGCAGTGAGCGTGAGGTTATCGTTTGCAGCTACGGTTCCGCCATTACGGTTGTCGAGACCGCCGGTCGACAGACTGAGCAGTTTCTGGCTCACCAGTTTGCCGCCCTGGTTATTGATCTGCGCGGCACGGGTGATCGCCAGCGGGCCGGCTGCAACCACCTGACCTTTGGTATTGATCAGCGTGCCAAGCAGGTCGAGATTGACAGCCGCATCACTGGCCAGAACGCCTTCGGTATTATCCAGGTCAGTGCCGATGAAACGGATGTCCTGCTTGGCGTTGATGGTCGCCTTGGTGTTGTCCAGGCGTTTGGCTGTAATGCCCAGATCGGCACCACTGTCGATCAGACCACCCTGTGCGTTGTTCAAAGTGCCGGTGAGGGTCAGGGTTTGCGCGCTCTCACTGGAAAGAACGCCGCTGTCCGAGTTGTCTAGACTGCCTGCATTGACTTTCAAGGCGCCTTTACTGACCAGCGCGCCGGTGTTGCTGTTACGGATATCGCCCGTGAGATCCACCAGCAGGTCGCCGTCACGGCTGGACAGGGTGCCGTGGTTACGGTTGTCCAGGCTGCCGCCGAGCAGGCTCAAGCCCTGCCAGCCGGAAATCAGGCCGTTGAGATTGCGTGTACTCTCTGCGTTCAAATCCAGCCGCTGACGGCTGAAAAGTTTGCCGTCGCTGTTGTCCATGTTGCGTGCGGCAAGCGTGTAGCTGAGGTCGCTGGAAAACTCGCCACCCTGGTTGTTCAGATCCCGCAGGTGGCTGATGCTTAACTGTCCCTTGGTGGTAATCAGTCCCTTGCTGTTGTCGAGATCGCCCATCGCACCGCTGAAATCAATGGCAATGGCACTGCCGAGCAGCGAACCGCCATTCTGGTTGTTCACGCTCGCAGCGGTAATGTCGAGTACCCGAGTGGCGTTGATCAGGCCCCTGTCCTGATTGTCCAGACGGCCGTCAGCCCGCAGACTCAGATCTGCGCGACTGGTGAATGTGCCGCCGTTATTGTTCAGGCTGCCGGTTTGAGCATCAATGCCGGCAGCAGCGATGAGCCCCTTGATATTGGTCAACGCCTGTTGCACATGCAGTGTCAGGGCTTGATTGCCGAGCAGTTTCCCGTTGCTGTTGTCCAGGCTTGCAGCCGCCAGTGTGAAGGCCTGGGCGCTGGAAATTTCGCCGTTACGGTTATCAACCTGTCGCAGGTTTTTCAGTACCAGCAGCGGTGCGTTGATCAGGCCGTTCTGGTTATTCAAGTCGCCGTTGTTCAGATCCAGCATAAGTGACGTATCGCTGGTGAGTTGACCGCCGTCATGTTGATCAAGGCTGGCGGCATTCATCGCCAAAGCCTTGTTGCTGGCGATCCGCCCCTTGTTGCTGTTATCGACGTGTCCGGCCTTGAGCGAGAGGCCGTCGAGCGACGTCAGTCTGCCGTTCTGGTTGTTGATCGCGCCTGTGGCAGTGATGCTCAGCGCCCTGCCGGCATTTACCAGACCTGCCACGTTGTCCAGGCTCCCCATGCGCAGCGTCGCATCCTGCAGGCTCGACAGTTCGCCGCCACGGTTATTGAACTGGCCGATGGTTGCGTCGAGTGATCCGGTGCTGTTGATCAGGCCGCCGCCATTGAGCGCCTGGCCGACGTTGAGGCTGAGGGCGCCGGTGCTCAGCACCCGGCCCTTGTTCTGGTTGTCCAGTGTCGAAGCCGACACCCGAGTGTTCTGCGAGCTCAAAGTGCCGCCCTGGTTGTTCAGGGTTTGCCCCACGTTGACGGTGAGGTTGCGGCTGGCGAGTACACTTTTGTTGACGTTGCCGAGACTGCCGGCGCTGAGGTTTACATCACCCGCGTTGTTACGAGTGTTATCCGCATTGACACCGGCCTCGACGATGCCGTTGTTGGTCAGTTGCCCACCGGCGCTGAGGTTGATGCTGTCGCGAGCCGCAAGGGTCTGCTGGTTGGTCAGATTGCCCTGGGTTTGCACATTGGCACTGGTGCCGGCGTAGACCGGACCTTGCGCATCGAGGCTGGACGCCTTGATGTTGACGGCATTGGCCGCAGAAACCTGCGCCAGGGTCAGTTGCCCGTTGGCATCGATCCGGATATCACCGCCACTGGCCGCCAGGTTGCCCGCCAGCTTCACCCCGACACCGGCCTCGGTACCCACCAGTTTGATCGCCCCGGCGTACATCCCGCCGAGCGCGGACGAGTCGATCGCCAATTGCGGCCTGGAACTGCCATCGTCGGCTCGCTCCGTAGCATCGAGGGTTTGCGCGTTGACGTCGTTGCGACCGGCCACGATGGTCAGGTTCTGTGCCTGGATTTCAGCGTTGATTTTTGCGCTGCGGGTGATGATCTCGAAGCGGTCGACGTTACTGGCATTGAGCCCCGCACCTTCGATGGCGACGCTGCCCTGATCGACCTGAAAGCGGTCCAGCCGCCCCATGCCATCGATCACCGGCTTGCCGGTGGTCAGGGTCACCCGCGGTGAGTTGATGAACCCGCAACCGTTACAGGTGATGCCGTAAGGGTTGGCGACGATCACCCGCGCCGACTGCCCCGCGACTTCGGTGTAACCGCGCAACTGACTGGGATTGCCACTGATTACCTCGTTGAGAATCGCCTGGGCCGCCACCCGATTGGTCAGGTTGGGGTTGCCGACGATGATCCCGCCCAGTTGTGTCTGCCCGGTCTGCACCGCCACGTTGTTGAGGATGACGCCCTGCGCACCGACGTTGTAGTCATGGAACTGGTTGTGCGACAGGCCTACAGCGTTGGGTGTGGCGATGTTGACGATAGGCACGCCGTTGCCCGCCTGACCCAGGCTTGTGCCGGGATTGGCCACCACGATGCCGTCCGCCTGTGCCCACATCGGTTGCCAGAACATGACGTTGGCCAGCAGGAACGCCAGTCCGCGCTTGGGCATGCCCCAGAAGTGCTCGTGTTTTTCTACATCTGCAGATGACTGTCGAGCAATAAAGGCGTACTGACGAACGTCCATGTTGGTGGTCTCGGGTAAATGTAATTAGATGAAAAAATCCAGACGGAAGTAGATCGGTGCCTCGCGCTCGGTCAGTGCGTCCGGCCGCTCCAGGGAATGAGCGAAGGTCACGCTTGCCGCCACATGCTCGCCCCGGGCGAACAGCTCGAGCGAGTTGCTCGACATCCGCCCGTGCTGGTCGCCGTTGTAACGGTCGCCACGAATCACGCCCTGGTCGTAACCGAGGCTGGTGCCGTATTCGGCGAACACCGGGCGCAGCCATTCGGCACTCACCGGGCGCGACCAGCGCAGGTCGTTGCGCCAATAGCCGCCGCTGTCGCCAGACAGCGATTGATCCTTGTAGCCACGGATCGAAGACGACCCGCCGAGGCTGGTGCGTTGCGGGCTGAACAACACGTCCTCACTGCGCTGGCCGGTCATCAGGCTGCTAAAGCTGAAGGACTCGCCCCACACTTTGAATGGCTGCAGATAGCTCAGGGTCGCGGTGTACTTGCGATAGCGCGCGTCGGGCTCGCCGGGACCCGGATCGTGGCTGCCCTGAGCGTCGAATGCACCGATACCTTCCTGCATGCCGGCATCGAAGTTGACGAAGGCGCTGCCGATCCGTCGCCCGTGGTTGAAGCCGAACTGCGCTTCACTAATGCGGTTACTGCTCAGCTTGAGCTTGCTGTCTTCGATGAAATTGTTGGTGCGCAGATACGACAGACCGGCGCTGAGGGAGGTCTTGCTGACCGAGTCGCGATGGATCACCCGCTCGGCGCGCAACTGATGGTTCTCGCTGTCGCCGGTCTGCTTGAAGTTGTAGCCGTTGGCAGCGATCTGCGAGCGGTACTCACTCTGGCTGTAGGTGTAGCTGAAGTTCCACCAGCCCCACGGCAGGTTGTAGTTGAGCATGGCGTTGTTGGAGGTGTGCTGATGATCGGTCATTGCGTCATGACCGCCGCGCAGACTCAATTGGTCGGCCAGGCCCAGCGGGCTGTCCCAGTCGAATGTCGTGCCCCACTGCTGCTCACCGGTGCTGCGCTGACCGTCGTTGCTACGCGACAGCCCGGCGCGCCATGGTTTCTGCGGGGTGTTGGTGACCAGCACCTCACTGCCGCCGACGTTCTGGCCTGGCGACAGCTCCATCTTGGCCTGGTTGGAAGGGAGGCGATTGAGCTGATCGACCATCTGCTCGATCTCGCGCAGGTTCACCAGCTCACCGGCCTTGCCGGGAAACGCCATCGACAGCTCTCGCTCGGAAAGCTTGCTATTGTCGGCGCCTTTCAAGCCCTCGAGTTTGCCTTCGACCACCAGTACTTTGAGATGTCCACCGGACAGATCCTGCTGTGGCAGGTAAGCACGGCTGGTCACCCAACCCTTCTCGATGTAGTGATCGGTGATGACCTTCAGTACTTCATTCAGCTGAGGCACACCGAGACACTGGCCGATGTAGGGCTTGAGCAAACGGCTCTTGTCACTCTCCGACAGGCTGTCGGCGCCTTTGAGCTCGATGTCGTTGATCTGAAAGCAACGCGTGTCGGTGGGGGCTTCCGGCTGAGCCGGTTTGGCCTCTTTGCCAGGTAGATCCTTGAGCTCTTCGAGCCGGCGCTGCTGCTCTTCGAGCAGACGGTTCTGACGTTCGCGAATCAGGTCGGTTTCACCGGGGGTAGGTGCTGCAAGTGCGGTTTGGAGCGGAGAAAGGCATAGCAAAGCCAGGCACAACCTCGCCACGAGGGCGGGTGAGGACATGTTCGATCCCTCGAGACGGAAAGCGATATCAGAATAGTGGCACCATGTTAAAGAGCCACTATTCTGACGTCAATTTAAGGATTCACCGAAATAGTGTGGCCGACGAGCGGCATCGGTGAAATCGTCCGACTCCGACAGAGATGCAGGATGTTTCGTAGATCAACCAAGGAAAAACGGTCACCAAATCAGAGAACGTTCCGAAAACGAAATATCCGACAGACCCGCTCACTTCACCTCAGTACTCAACAGCCCGTTTCGTCGCCACATCGTCCGGTGCCAACAATCGACCATCGGCTGACCGCAACTCAAGCTTGCGAATCGGTTGCCCCTTCTGCGCATCCACCATCACCGACCCCGCCTCGCCCGGCTCGAACATGAACTCCCCACCCCACTGCGACAACGCAACGATCACGGTTTGCAAGGCCCGGCCCTTTTCAGTCAGCACGTACTCCTTGTAGGCGCTGCCGTCGGACGCCGGCACCAGGCGCAGGATGCCCCGCTCCACCAGCCCTTTGAGCCGCATGCTCAACATGTTCTTGGCGATTTCCAGGCTCTTCTCGAAATCGCTGAAACGACTGATGCCTTCCAGCGCGTCGCGGATGATCAGCAACGACCACCAGTCGCCGATCAGGTCCAGCGTCCGGGCAACCGGGCAGATGTTGCCCTCCAGGCTTTTGCGTTTCATTCAGCGCTCTCCAGCAAAACGGTCATCAAATCGTGGTTGCATCTTACAACTCTGGCGCCCGCGAGCGTCTACGCTGATCGGCTGGCGAAACTTAGCACCTGCGTACAAGTAGACCAGACGCTTAACCGCGATAGTCAGCGATGCCATCCCGGCAACCACACACGCCCCGACACAAGGAGTTTTCATGAGCACCTTCACGACCCAAGACGGCACCGAGATCTATTTCAAGGACTGGGGCAGCGGCAAGCCCGTGCTGTTCAGCCACGGCTGGCCGCTGGACGCCGACATGTGGGAATACCAGATGGAATACCTGAGCAGCCGCGGCTACCGCACCATCGCCTTCGACCGTCGTGGATTCGGGCGCTCCGAGCAGCCTTGGACCGGCTACGACTACGACACCTTCGCCGATGACATCGCGCAGTTGATCGAGCACCTCGACCTGCGTGACGTGACCCTGGTCGGCTTCTCCATGGGCGGCGGCGATGTCAGCCGCTACATCGCGCGTCACGGCAGCGAGCGTGTCGCCGGGCTGGTGTTGCTGGGCGCGGTAACGCCGCTGTTCGGCAAGAAACCGGACTTCGCCGAGGGCGTCGACAAGCCGGTATTCGACGGGATCAAGGCGGGTCTTTTGAAGGATCGCGCGCAGTTCATCGCTGACTTCAACACGCCGTTCTATGGCCTCGATAAAGGTCAGAAAGTTTCGGACGGCGTGCTGACACAAACCCTGAATATTGCGCTGCTGGCCTCGCTAAAAGGCACCGTGGATTGCGTCACTGCGTTCTCGGAAACCGACTTCCGCCCTGACATGGCGAAAATCGATGTACCGACCCTGGTAATCCATGGTGACGGCGACGTCATCGTGCCGTTCGAAACCACCGGCAAACGCGCCGCCGAGCAAATCAAGGGTGCCGAGCTGAAGGTTTACGCCGGTGCGCCGCACGGGTTTGCCGTGACCCATGCGCAGGCACTGAACGAAGACCTGCTGGCGTTCCTCAATCGTTGAATTTGATGTAATTCAAGCGCCAACTGAAAAGGGCCGTCGACACACCTGTCGACGGCCCTTTTTTTCGTTGTCCCGGATTCCGGTGCCAGGGCGAAGCCCCTTGATTACGGGCCTTTCAGGCCTCTGCATCACGTTTTTATCTTCACATGCCAGCTTAATAATATTTTACCGATAACCACCCCCTCCCTAGTCTGATCCCAAGCACAGAGAACAGGTCGACAGCGACCTGAATCCAACGGCCTCGTGAGAAGGGATCAGAGATGACCACTGAAATAATAAAAACAGACACGCTTGTTGTCGGCGCCGGTCAAGCGGGTGTGGCCATGAGTGAACACCTGAGCAAACTCGGTGTGCCGCACCTCGTTCTGGAGCGCAACCGCATTGCCGAACGTTGGCGCACCGGGCGCTGGGACTCGCTGGTGGCCAACGGTCCGGCGTGGCACGACCGGTTTCCGGGGATGGAATTCGATGATGTCGATCCGGACGGTTTCGCCCACAAGGAACGTGTCGCCGATTACTTCGAAGCCTATGCGAAGAAATTCAATGCGCCGATCCGCACCGGTGTCGATGTGAAAAGCGTGGTGCGCAATGTCGGGCGTCCGGGCTTCACTGTCGAGACCTCGGAGGGCGTGATCGAAGCGGCCCGTGTCGTCGCCGCCACCGGCCCGTTCCAGCGTCCGGTGATCCCGGCGATTGCGCCGAAAGATGAGCGTCTGCTGCAGATTCACTCGGCCGACTATCGCAACCCGCAACAACTGCCGGCCGGCGCGGTGCTGGTGGTCGGCGCCGGTTCGTCGGGCGTGCAGATCGCAGACGAATTGCAGCGCTCTGGCAAGCAGGTTTACCTCTCGGTCGGCGCCCATGACCGCCCTCCTCGCGCTTACCGCAACCGTGATTTCTGCTGGTGGCTGGGCGTGCTCGGCGAATGGGATCAAGCCGCGATGAAACCCGGCCGCGAGCACGTGACCATCGCCGTCAGCGGCGCCCACGGTGGCCGCACCATCGACTTCCGTGGTCTGGCCCATCGCGGCATGACTTTGGTCGGCGTCACCGAATCGTTCAGCAACGGCGTGGTGACCTTCAAACAGGACCTGCGCGACAACCTCAAACGTGGCGACGAGAACTACCTTGCGCTGCTGGATGCCGCCGACGCCTATATCGAACGCAACGGCCTCGACCTGCCGCTGGAACCGGAAGCCCGCGAGACGTATCCGGACCCTGAATGCGTAAAAAACCCGCTGACCGATCTCGATCTGGCCGCCGCCGGTATCACCTCGATCATCTGGGCCACCGGGTTTGCCGTGGACTATTCGTGGCTGAAAGTCGCCGCTTTCGACGACAACGGCAAGCCGCAACATCAGCGCGGTGTGTCCAGCGAGTCGGGTGTGTATTTCCTCGGCTTGCCGTGGCAGTCGCGACGCGGTTCGTCGTTCATCTGGGGCGTTTGGCACGACGCCAAGCACGTGGCCGATCACATCGCCACCCAGCTCAAATACCTGGCTTATCGCGATGCCGAACAACGCGAAGCCGCGCTGCACAACCACGCTGTCGACACCGTCGACGCTTGATTTCCCTCTTCAGTACCGGCGCCTGTCGCGCCGGGTTCGATTTCGTCAGGAGCCTCACATGAGTCAGCCAACCCACACCCGCATCCGTATGTTCAACACCAAGGACACCTACCCGAACCAGACCCTGGACAACGACCTGTGCCAGGCTGTGCGCGCCGGCAACACCGTGTATGTGCGTGGTCAGGTCGGGACCAATTTCGATGGCGAACTGGTCGGCCTCGGCGACCCGCGCGCGCAGACCGAACAGGCGATGCGCAACGTCAAGCAATTGCTCGAAGAGGCCGGCAGCGACCTGAGCCATATCGTCAAGACCACCACCTACCTGATCGACCCGCGCTACCGCGAGCCGGTGTATCAGGAAGTCGGCAAGTGGCTGAAGGGCGTGTTCCCGATCTCTACGGGGCTGGTGGTGTCGGCCTTGGGTCAGCCGCAATGGCTGATGGAGATTGATGTGGTTGCGGTGATCCCCGAGTAATTCGACCTTAGCGAAGGAGGCCACACATGACATTTTCCATCGCCGCCCGTTGCCCCGAAACCGGTCAGTTCGGCATCGCCATCAGCTCCTCGAGCATTGCCGTCGGCGCACGCTGCCCGTGGCTGTTGCCGGGGGTTGGCGCGGTGTCGAGCCAGAACATCACCCTGCCATCGCTCGGCCCGGAAGTGCTTGCCCTGATGGAACAAGGCCTGGCGCCCGAGGCGGCGCTGGACAAGGTGCTGACCCGCAACGGCTACAGCCAGTACCGGCAGATCACGGCCATCAACCACCTCGGCCAGACCGCGCATTTCAGCGGCGCGCAGACCCTCGGCGTGCACAACGCCGTGTCGGGCGAGCAATGCGTGGCGGCGGGCAACATGCTCGCCGGGCGCTCGGTGATCGAAGCCATGGTCAGCGCGTTCGAAGAAGGCGAAGGTCAATTGGCCGATCGCCTGATCAAGGCCTTGCACGCCGCCCAGGCCTTGGGCGGTGAAGCGGGCCCGGTGCATTCGGCGGCCGTGGTCGTGGTCGGCGAGTTGACCTGGCCCATCGTCAACCTGCGGGTGGACTGGGCCGATGAAGACCCGATCGGTCAATTGCAGAAACTGTGGGACGCCTATCGCCCGCAGTTGCAGGACTACATCGACCGCGCCCTGGATCCGGCCAAGGCGCCGGGCTACGGGGTTGCCGGAGACGACCGATGAGCGACAGCGTCGCGTTGCTCAAGACGCTGGTGGGGTTCGACACCACCAGCCGCGAGTCCAACCTGCAATTCATCGACTTCGTGCGCAGCTACCTCGAAGGTTTCGATGTGCCGTGCGAGCTGATCTACAACGATGAGCGCAGCAAGGCCAATCTGTTTGCCACGATCGGCCCGGCCGATCAGCCGGGCATCGTGCTGTCGGGGCACACCGATGTGGTGCCGGTCGATGGCCAGCCGTGGACGCTGCCGCCGTTCGAACTGAGCGAGCGCGACGGCAAGCTTTACGGTCGCGGCACGGCGGACATGAAGGGCTACATCGCCTGCGTGCTGGCGCTGGTGCCGTCGTTGATCGAAGCACCGTTGCGCCTGCCGGTGCACTTTGCCCTGTCGTACGACGAAGAAGTCGGCTGCCTCGGTGTGCGCTCGCTGCTCAAGGTGCTGGAGCAACGTCCGGTCAAACCGCTGCTGTGCATCATCGGCGAGCCGACCGAACTCAAACCGGTGCTCGGGCACAAGGGCAAACTGGCGATGCGCTGCGATGTCCAGGGGCACGCCTGTCACTCGGCTTACGCGCCACTTGGGGTCAACGCCATCGAATGCGCCGCCGAGCTGATCGGCGAGCTGGGACGCATCGGTCGACAGCTCAAGGATGAACACCTCGACCCGCGTTTCGACCCGCCGTACTCCACGGTGCAAACCGGCGTGATCGGCGGTGGCAAGGCGTTGAACATCGTCCCCGCCGATTGCCGTTTCGACTTCGAAATCCGTGCCCTGCCCTCGCAGGACCCGGCGTTGGTCGCGCAGCAACTCAAGGCCTACGCCGAGCAGCAAATGCTGCCGCGAATGCGGGCCGTCAGCGAGCAAAGCGATATCCGGTTCAGTGAATTGTCGGCGTATCCGGGGCTGGCCACAGATGCCCGGAGCCAGGCTGCGGAACTGATCGCCACGTTCTGTGGCTCGGACGATTTCGGCACCGTGGCCTTTGGCACCGAAGGCGGATTGTTCGACGCGGCGGGGATTCCCACGGTGGTGTGCGGCCCCGGCAGCATGGATCAGGGCCACAAGCCGGACGAGTTCGTCAGCGTCGATCAGCTCACGGCCTGCGATGCGATGCTGCAACGGATGCTAGTGGCGATTCGTCTTTGAAAAAACGCCTGGCTGCTGGATTGAAATCCGCAGCCAAGCCGCCGGCTCACCGACAGACAGCTGCTCCGATGGAGGTCAGCTGCGTTGTCGTTCACCGGGCTGAAACGCCCGCAACAGAGCGTTTTCAACTGACCGGAGAGCCTCGTTTTTTTAACGCCTGAAGCAACAAAACTACTAATTTATCTCTCCCCTTTCCTTGCCCATGATCAACCCCAACAAGAAATGCGCCGTCCGTGCCGGCGCTCATTGAAGTACGTCCACGTACTCGTCCTTGCCTTGGAGTTCGTCATGACCACCTCTGCATCAACGTCTGCACCGCTCATTGAAAAACACACGATCGGCTACGTGCCGCCCGAAGATCGCCACGGAAAGGTTCGGGATCTGTTCACCCTCTGGTTCGGCGGCAATATCGCGCCGTTGCCCATCGTCACCGGCGCTCTCGGCGTGCAACTGTTTCACCTGAATCTGGTGTGGGGCATCGTCGCCATTCTGGTCGGCCATCTGGTCGGCGGTGTGCTGATGGCGCTGCACTCGGCGCAAGGCCCGCAGATGGGCATCCCGCAGATGATCCAGAGCCGCGCGCAATTCGGCTCCCTCGGCGCGCTGCTGGTGGTGTTGATTGCCGGCGTCATGTACATCGGCTTCTTCGCCTCCAACATCGTGCTGGCCGGCAAGTCCCTGCATGGCGTGGTCGACAGCGTTCCGGTGCCGGTCGGCATCGTCATCGGTGCGCTGGGCTCGGGGATCATCGGCATCATCGGCTACCGCTTCATCCACGTGCTCAACCGCATTGGCACCTGGGTGCTGGGGATCGGCATCGTGGTCGGCTTCGGCTACATCCTCACCCACATCCAGACCGATGATTTCCTCACTCGCGGCAGCTTTAACCTCTCGGGCTGGCTGGCAACGGTGTCGCTGGCGGCGCTGTGGCAGATCGCGTTTGCGCCTTACGTGTCGGACTACTCGCGTTACCTGCCGGCGAACGTGCCGGTGGCGGCGACCTTCTGGACGACCTATCTGGGATCGGCGCTGGGCTCGAGCCTGTCGTTCGTGTTCGGCGCCGTCGCGGTGCTGGCAACCCCGGTGGGCATGGACACCATGGACGCGGTGAAACTCGCCACCGGTGCCATCGGCCCGCTGATGCTGGTGCTGTTCCTGCTCAGCGTCATCAGCCACAACGCCCTCAACCTGTACGGCGCGGTGCTGTCGCTGATCACCCTGGTGCAGACCTTTGCCTACCGCTGGATCCCGACCGCCAAGAGCCGCGCGGTGATTTCGATCATCGTGCTGCTGGCCTGCTGTTTCGCTGCGGTCGGCGCCTCGGCGGACTTCATCGGCCACTTCGTCGACATGGTGCTGGTGTTGTTGGTCGTACTGGTGCCGTGGACCGCGATCAACCTGATCGACTTCTACGCCATCCACAAAGGCCAGTACGACATCGGCTCGATCTTCCAGGTCGACGGCGGCATCTACGGCCGTTACAACCCGCAGGCCTTGCTGGCCTATGCGATCGGTATCGCGGTGCAGATTCCATTCATGAACACGCCGCTGTACGTCGGGCCGGTGTCGGCGCACATCAACGGCGCGGACCTGTCGTGGCTGGTTGGCTTGCTGGTGACTTCGCCGCTGTATTTCTGGCTGGCGACCCGTGACAGTGCTTATCGTCGGCGGCTGACCTCCGGAAAACTGGCGGGCAGTCTCTGAGATTGACTCGATGCACCAACAAGGCCCGCCATTCGCGGGCCTTCTGCTTTGCGTTGTGCTATTTCTTTACGCCCGACGACAACCGGAGATGGAAATCCAATGCTGCGAATTCTGGGCAAAGCCTCATCGATCAATGTGCGCAAAGTGCTGTGGACCTGTGCTGAACTGAATCTTCCCTTCGAACGCGAAGACTGGGGCTCAGGTTTTCAATCAACGTTGACGCCGCAGTTTCTCGCACTCAATCCCTGCGCGATGGTGCCGGTGATTCAGGACGATGACTTCACGCTGTGGGAATCGAACTCGATCATTCGCTACCTGGCGTCGCGCTACGGCGGCGAGCAACTTTACCCGAGCGAGGCGCGTGCCCGCGCGCGGGTGGATCAATGGATCGACTGGCAGGCTTCGGAGCTGAACAAGTCGTGGTCGTACGCGTTTCTTTCGCTGGTGCGCAAGTCACCCGCGCATCAGGACAGCGTTGCTCTTGCGGCCGGTTGCCGGGAGTGGGCAAGGCACATGGAGATCCTCGACCGGCAGCTGCAAAAAACCGGCGCCTATGTCAGCGGCGAGCAGTTTTCCCTCGCCGACATCCCTATCGGCCTGTCGGTCAATCGCTGGTTCGAGACGCCGCTGGAGCATCCGCACCTGCCCGCAGTGAGCGCTTATTACGAACGCCTGAGCCAACACCCCGCTTACCGATTGCACGGACGAAATGGCACGCCGTGATTTCAGTCATTTGTTTTTGAACGCCTCACGCCGCGCCTGTCGTTCCGCGGCGTACGCCTCTTGCGGCTGGCTGATCAAATCCTCACGGCGCAACACTTCACCGCAGTGATCGCACATCGGTCCGAGGCCGGCGCTGTGGTTGCAGTTCTTGTGGGTCATGTTCACCGCCAGCCCCTCCTCCGGCGATTTACACCAGGTCTCGCCCCAGGCGCGTAGCGCGATCACCACCGGGTAAAACGCCTCACCCTTTGCGGTGAGGTGGTACTCGTAGCGTTTCGGCCGCTCGTTGTACAAGCGGCGCTCGACCAGTCCGTCCGCTTCCAGGCTTTTCAGACGGGCGGCGACCATCTGCGGCGTGCCGCCGGTCTGCGCCAGGATCTCGTCATAGCGGTGGCTGCCCATGAACAATTCGCGCAAAACCAGCACTGTCCAGCGGTCGCCGACGATCGCCTCGGCCCGGGAAATCGGGCACAGGGTCTCAGGAAGACTATCGTTTACAGCCATCAGGGCTTGCCTCTTACACAGTTACTATGATTATCATATCAACACGATGCGGGAACAAGCCCTGAGCATCGATCACTCTCATTGCCGGAGTACATCGTCATGTCGAAACCTCTTTATCCGCTCGACAGAACCGCCTACCTGCTGGTCGATCCGTACAACGATTTTCTCTCCGAGGGCGGCAAGATCTTTCCGCTGCTCAAACCGATGGCCGAGCAGAACGGCCTGCTCGACAACCTGCGCAAACTCGATCGCGCCGTGCGGGCCCTGCCGATTCCGGTGTTCATCGTACCGCATCATCGCTGGGTCAAAGGCGACTACGAGAACTGGGATCATCCAACCCCGACCCAACAAAAGATCATGCACATGCACCACTTTGCGCGCGGCGAATGGGGTGGTGAATGGCACCCGGATTTCGCACCGAAGGACGGCGACATCGTGGTTCAGGAACACTGGGGCTCCAGCGGTTTCGCCAATACCGACCTTGACTTTCGCCTGAAACAGCAAGGCGTCACCCACGTGATCATCGTCGGCCTGCTGGCCAACACCTGCATCGAAGCCACCGCGCGCTATGCATCGGAACTCGGCTATCACGTCACGCTGGTGCGCGATGCGACCGCCGCGTTCAAGGAAGAAATGATGCACGCCGCCCACGAACTCAACGGCCCGACCTTCGCCCATGTCATCACCACCACGGACGAACTGATCGCCACTCTTCAGTCGCAAGGTGAAACGAAATGAGTCTGACAGGCCACCTGCTGATCGGCGCCGCTGACGTACCCGCCACTGAGGGCATGATGAAGGCGCTGAATCCGGCGACCAACATGCTGATCGAGCCGGAATTCGCCTTTGGTGGCACAGCCCAGGTCGATCAGGCGGCAACCCTCGCCGACGCGGCATTCGACAGCTACAGCCACACCTCGCTGGCCGAACGCGCGGCGTTTCTGGAAAGCATCGCCGACAATCTCGACGCCGTACGCAAGGAGCTTGCAGCCCGCGCCGCACTTGAAACCGGTCTGCCTCAGGCGCAGCTTGAAGGCGAAGCCGCCCGGGCCGCGACCCAGTTTCGCCAGTTCGCCGAGGTGGTGCGCAAGGGGCGCTTCCTGCAGCTGGCAATCGACCCGGCACAGCCGGAGCGTCAGCCGCGACCCCGAATGGATCATCGCCTGCAGAAAATCGCCATCGGCCCGGTGGCAATCTTCGGTGCGAGCAATTTTCCGATCTCCTATTCGGTGGCCGGTGGCGACACTGCGTCGGCACTCGCGGCCGGTGCGACGGTGATTCTCAAGGCGCATAACGCGCATCCCGGAGCCTCGGAAATCCAGGCTCGTGCTATCCGCAAAGCGGTGCAGTCGCATGGCTTGCATGAAGGGGTTTTCTCCATGGTGCGCGGTGGTGGTAACGCCATCGGTGAAGCGCTGGTCGATCATCCTTTGATTAAAGCGGTGACCTTCACCGGTTCAGAGGTGGGCGGCATGGCGCTTTATCGCCGCGCTCAATTGCGGCCTGATCCGATCCCGGTGTTTACCGAAATGACCAGCGTCAACCCGACCTTCATTTTGCCCACAGCGCTGACCGCGCGCGGCGGTGAGATCGGCGATGGCTTTGTCGAGCGGATGCTGGTTAATGTCGGCCAAGCCTGCCTGTGTCCATCGATCCTGATCGCGGTCGAGGGCGAAGGTCTGCAAGCGTTGCGCAGCGCGATGATCAAGCGAGTCAGCGAAGCGCCGGCGCGCACGATGCTGACGCCGGGGATTCACGGTTCATACGTCAAGGGGCTGGTGGCAATGGAAAGCGTGGGGGCGAATCTGGTGGCGGTTGGCGCGCCGACGGATGGCCCGTTTGAAGGCCGCTCGGCGTTGCTGGAAGTCAGTGGCCAGCACTTTCTCAACGAACCCGCACTGGCCCATGAAGTGTTCGGCCCGGCTGCACTGCTGGTGACGGTCAGCGATGAGGAAGAACTGCTGGCAGTTGCCCGTTCGTTCAAGGGCCAACTGAGCGCAGCCATTCACCTTGAAGACCGCGATCTGGATCTGGCCCGGCGTCTGCTGCCGATCCTCGAGCGCCGCACCGGACGCATCGTGGTCAACGCCTTCGCCCACCCGCAGGAAGTGACCTTCGCCACCGTACACGGCGGCCCATTCCCGGCTACCTCGGACAGCCGCTTCACCTCGGTCGGCATGACCTCGATCGAACGCTTTTTGCGGCCGGTGGCGTATCAGGGGTTTCCGGATGCGTTGTTGCCGGAGGTGTTGCGCGACGCCAATCCACTCAACCTGCCCCGCAGCATCGACGGCCAATAAAAAATGCCCGGTTCGGCGGATCACCGAACCGGGCACGCTTTTCAATCAAATGAGCAGGTCTTCATGGAGAAGACCCGAACCCAGAGCGTCAATTCTCTTCTGCACGCACCACACCGCGCTCCTCCAGCAAACGCACAAACATACTCAGACTGCGCGAAACCGTGCCCCGTCGCCACACCAGCCACGTCGTCAAATAGCGGAAATCCGACGCCAGCGGCCATACGCTGACCGTCGCGCAGCCGGGCATGCTTTGCAGCATGCTGCGCGGCATCAAAGCCAGGCCGGCACCCGCACTGACGCAGGCGAGCATGCCGTGATAGGACTCCATTTCGAAGATCTTGCCGGGCACCGCAGCGTCGGTGCTGAACCATTTTTCGAAGTGATGGCGATAAGAGCAGTTCGAACGAAATGCATAGATGTTCTCGCCGTTCACGTCCGCTGCGCGCTGGATCGGCCCGTGATGAAGCGGCGAGATGATGACCATTTCTTCTTCGAATGCCGGGATGCCTTCCAGCGCCGGATGCAGGACCGGGCCGTCGACGAACGCGGCCGCCAGGCGCCCCGAAAGCACACCGTCGATCATCGTCCCGGAAGGACCGGTCGACAGGTCCAGATCGACTTTCGGATGTTGCTGGTTGTAGGTCGCCAGCAAACCGGGAATGCGCACCGCCGCCGTACTTTCCAGCGAGCCCAGCGGGAACGCGCCTTGCGGTTCCTCGCCAGCGACGGTGGCGCGGGCTTCCTGGACCAGATCGAGAATGCGCCGCGCGTACTCGAGAAAACTCCAGCCGGCCGGTGACAGGCGCAAGCGGCTTTTCTCGCGGATGAACAGATCGACGCCCAGATCTTCCTCTAATTGCTTGATGCGCGTCGTCAGGTTCGACGGCACGCGATGGATCTGCGCCGCCGCAGCGCTGATGCTGCCGTGTTCGGCAACGGCCTTGAAGATTTCCAGTTGCACCAGATCCACAGTCATTCTCCAATCGTGAAAGAAACGCTCTTTATTATTCAGTTTCCAGAAATCAAACGCCACCCTACTCTGAGCGCATCCACTGACCTCGCAGGACGACGCCATGAGCCCGATTTCCAGCCAGACCCACGCCATCTCGATCAATCCCGCCACCGGCGAGCAGATCGGTCACTACGCTTTCGAATCCGCCGAAGCCCTCGATGCTGCGCTGACCCGCGCGGCGTTCGGCTTCAACAAGTGGAAACGCAAGCCACTGCAGGATCGCTCCCGCGCCCTGACCGCGCTGGCCGGTGCGCTGCGTGACAGCAGCGAAGCCATGGCCACCATGATCACCCAGGAAATGGGCAAGCCGATCGCCCAGGCCCGTGGCGAAATCGAGAAATGCGCCAAACTCTGCGAGTGGTACGCCGAACACGGCCCGGCCATGCTCAACGCCGAAGCGACGCTGGTCGAAGGCGGCAAGGCGCGCATCGAGTACCGTCCACTCGGCCCGATCCTCGCCGTGATGCCGTGGAACTTCCCGATCTGGCAAGTGCTGCGTGGCGCCGTCCCGGCGCTGATCGCCGGCAATACTTACGTGCTCAAGCATGCGCCGAACGTGATGGGCAGCGCCTATCTGTTGCGCGACGCCTTCACCCGCGCCGGTTTTGCCGATGGCGTGTTTGAAGTGATCAACGTCACCCCGGAAGGCGTTTCGACCGCCATTGCCGATTCGCGCATTGCCGCCGTAACCCTGACCGGCAGCGTCCGCGCCGGCATGGCCATCGGTGCACAGGCCGGTGCCGCGCTGAAGAAATGCGTGCTGGAGCTGGGCGGCTCCGATCCGTTCATCGTGCTCAATGACGCCGATATCGACGAAGCCGTGCAAGCGGCGGTGATCGGTCGTTACCAGAACTCAGGGCAAGTTTGCGCCGCCGCCAAACGCCTGATCATCGAAGAAGGCGTGGTCGAAGAATTCACCCGCAAATTCGTCGAAGCCACCCGCCAGTTGAAGATGGGCGATCCATTGTCCGCCGACAACTACATCGGCCCGATGGCCCGTTTCGATCTGCGTGACGAGCTCGATCAACAAGTGCGCGACACCCTGGAAGAAGGCGCCACCCTGCTGCTCGGCGGCGGCAAAGTAGAGGGTTCGGGCAACTACTACGAGCCGACCGTACTGGCCGACGTCACCGACCGCATGACTTCGTTCAAGCAGGAACTGTTCGGCCCGGTGGCCTCGATCATCACCGCTCGCGACTGCGCCCACGCTGTAGCGCTGGCCAACGACAGCGAGTTCGGCCTGACCGCCACGATCTACACCGCCAACGTCGCCCTGGCCCAGCAACTGACCAGCGAACTGGAAACCGGTGGCGTGTTCATCAACGGTTACTCCGCCAGCGACCCGCGCGTGACCTTCGGCGGCGTGAAGAAAAGCGGTTTCGGTCGTGAGCTGTCGCACTTCGGCGTGCGCGAGTTCTGCAATGCGCAGACGGTATGGCTGGATCGCCGTTGATCCAATGAAAGAAAGCCCGGAAGCGTTTTGCGCTTCCGGGCTTTTTCATTTATGCCGCAGCCTGTTGGGGTTCCGACACCGTCCGATCTTTGCTTAATAGCCCCAGCACCACAGCCGCCGACACCAGGGTGATGATCGTCAGGATGTGCAGCAGATACTGGAACGCCGAAGCGTAACCTTGAACCAGACGCTCATTGGCCAGGTCCGGAACCGTGTTGATCGCATGCGCCATGTCACCGGTGGTTACCCGGTGCGCGGTCTGCGCAATCAGCGCGGCGTCTGCACCGCTGGCCACTGACTGCAGATCGGTATGCAGCAGCGAGGCAAGAATCGCCGCCACGCTCGCCAGTGCAATCCCTTCACCCGCCACCCGTACCGTGTTGAAAATCCCGGCCGCCATGCCGGCGCGCTCTTTCGGCACCACGCTGACCGACAGTCCATCCATCAAGCCCCACGGCAGACCCGCGCCGATCCCGATCAACACCATCGGCACCACCAGCGCGAATTTCGGCTCGCCGACGTTGTACAGGCTCAGCCAGTGCAGCCCCACGGCGGCAATCAGGAAGCCCACGCCCGACAGGATGCCGGCAGAGACAAACCGTGTCATGGACGCCGCCAGCATCGGCACCACCAGCATCGGCGCTGACAGCGCCAGCAACAGCAGACCGGCATCGATTTCACTCAAGCCTTCGACGCCGATAAACCGCAGCGGCAGCATGACCACCAGCACGATGTAGCAATAGCAGGTGCCGATCGGCAGCATCTGCACGCCGACGAAGCGCGGAAAGCGGAACAGCGTCAGATCGAGCATTGGACGTTTGACGCGCATTTCGATGAAGACGAACAGCGCCAGCAACAACGCCGAAGCACCCAACAGACCGACCACTAACGGACTGCCCCAACCGCTTTCGGGCGCCTGGATCACACCGAACGTGAACAGCGCCAGCATCGAGCTGAACGTCACGGTACCCGGCCAGTCGAGACCGCTGGCGTCGGGGTCGCGGGTTTCACGCATGCGCGGCAGGCCGAAGACCATCGCGATCACACCAATCAGCGCGGTAAACACAAAGATCGCGCGCCAGTTGAACGCCTCGATCAACGCCCCGGCCACCAACGGGCCGAACGCGAGACCGATACCAAACGTGGTGCCGAGCATGCTGTACGCACGGGTGCGCGCATGACCTTCGAACTCCTGCGCCAACGCCGCCGAACCGCTGGCCAGCGCCGCCGCACCGGCCACGCCCTGAATCGCCCGAAGCACATCCAGCCAGAACACCGAAGGCGCCAGGCTCTGGGCAATCGACGCTGCGGTGAACAACAGTATGCCGGCGGTGAACAGGCGCTTGCGTCCATAGACATCGGCCAACGCCCCCGCCGCCATCAGCAGACTGCCGAACGACAACATGAACGCATTGGTGATCCAGGTCAGCGCCACCGGGCTGCCGCCCAGGTCACGGCCAATGGCCGGCGTCGCCACCGCGCCACCGGTAAAACTTAACGGAAGGACCAGCGCCGACAGGCAAATGGCCGCGAGGATCAGCAGCTTGTCGCGCGCGCCAGTGTGTTGGGAGACGTTTGTCATGATTTCATCCAATGAAAAGAAAATCAGGCTGCGATCAATAGAGCGCAGCCTGCGATAGCTTCAACGAGGGGCTAGGTCAGTCCTTGAAATCCGTGGACAGCGCCAGCTCATTCCACTCGGCCAACTCCTGTGCCACCAAGCGGTTCTTCGCTTCGATCCGCGCAATCGTGTCGCTGCCCAGCGCCAGCCGCTGCGGCGGGTTCGGTGCGTTGACCAGCGCCAGCATCGCTTCGGCAAACTTCAGCGGATCGCCCGGTTGCGCATGGTTGGCGGCTTCGGCAAAGGTGCGCATCTTGCCAACGGTTTCGTCGTAGTCCGGCAGCACCAGCGCGGTCTTGAGCAGCGACTGCTCGTCGAGGAAGTCGGTGCGGAAGAAGCCCGGTTCGACCACCGTGGCATGAATGCCCAGCGGCGCCAGTTCCTGATGCAGCGCTTCGCTGATGCCTTCCACTGCGAACTTGGTCGAGCCGTAGACACCCCAGCCCACGTAGGCCTGATAACCGCCAATCGACGAGATGTTGATGACCCGTCCGCTGCGCTGGGCGCGCATGTGTGGCAGCACGGCACGGGTGACGTTGAGCAGGCCGAACACGTTGGTCGCGAACAGGCGCTCGGTTTCGCTGGCGCTGGTTTCTTCGACGGCGCCCAACACGCCAAAGCCGGCATTGTTGATCAGCACGTCGATGCGGCCGAAGCGCTTGATGCCCTGCGCCACCGCTTGATGGGCTTCCTCTTCACGGGTGACGTCCAGCCGCACCGCCAGCAGGTTCGGGTGATCGCCGAGGCGGTCGGTGATGTCTTGCGGGTTGCGGGCGGTGGCAATCACCGCGTCACCGGCACGCAGGGCCTGTCCGGCGATAAGGATGCCAAAACCACGGGAAGCTCCGGTAATCAGCCAAGTACGCATATCAACTCCTCCTGTCGGTGACCCTGGCGAGATTACCGGGCCTTCTTGATGAGTTGAGTCGACTTTAAAGCCGTGCTACTGATGTGATAATCCCAGCAAATTTGCATGACTTTGTGAAAGGTGCTCACAAATGAAAAACCCGTCCACGGCGGATCTGTCGATCTTTCTCTGCATCGCCCAGCACCTGAATTTCAGCCGTGCGGCGGTGGATCTGGGCCTGACACCGTCCGCGCTGAGCCATTCATTGCGCACTCTGGAAAATCGCCTGGGCGTGCGTCTGTTCAATCGCACCACTCGCAGTGTGGCGCTGACCGAAGCGGGCGAGCGGTTATATGCGCGGCTGAAACCGGCGTTTCGCGACATCGACGACGCGCTCGAAGACCTCAATCACTTTCGCGACAAACCTTCCGGCAACCTGCGCATCACTGCGGGGCGTCAGGCCTGCGAACTGGTGTTGCTGCCGATTGCCGGGGCGTTCCTGCAGGCCTACCCGGACATCCGCCTGGAAGTGGTCGAAAGCGATGCGCTGCTGGATATCGTCGCCGCCGGTTTTGATGCCGGGGTGCGGTTCGGCAATCGGCTGGAGGCGGACATGGTGTCGCTGCCGATCGGCCCGACCTTGCGCTCGGTGGTGGTCGCTTCACCGGCGTTTCTGGAACGGCACGCCGCGCCGCAAAAACCGGAGGATCTGCACACCCTGCCCTGCATCCGTCACCGCTTTCCCAGCGGCGCGCTGTATCGCTGGGAATTCGAACGCGGTGGCATCGATCAGGAAATCGAAGTCAACGGCCCGCTGACCCTGGGCGATGTCAGCCTGATGGTCGGCCCGGCGTTGCAAGGTCTGGGATTGGCCTATGTGTTCGAAGACATGGTCAGCGAGCACCTCGCGGCCGGGCGTCTGGTGCAGGTCTTGGCGGACTGGTGCCCGTACTATCCGGGTCTGCACCTGTATTACCCGAGCCGGCGCCATGTGCCGGCGCCGCTCAAGGCGTTTATCGACTTCGCCCGCCTTGCCCGCGATGGCAAAACGGGCTGAGCCGTTTTACAGATACTTCAACCAGGCAATGTCGCGACGCCGGGCCTTCAATGCCGAAAACCAGCGCACGGCCGGGAACAACGCGACCGCCAGCACCATCGCCGCCAGCCACACCGCCGTCACCGACGAGAAACCGAAATACGTGCCCTGATTGAGCCCGAACAGCGCCACACCGATCAGGTACAGCACCTTCAGCGCATACAGGTGCAGCAGGTAAAAAAACATCGGTGCCGAACCGAACACCGTCAGCCAGCGAATCCAGCGTCGATCCTGTGCGCGTTCGAACACCAGCAACAGCAACAGTCCGACACTCACCGTCAATGTGATGAACAACAGCGACGGCGGGTATTTGGTGATGTTGAAAAAACTCATCAGGGTTTGCACACCGCTGTCACCGAAGGCCCAGGGTTTCTCGCCGTAACCGTTGACCAGCCGCAGGACCACGAACCCCAGCAGCCCGGCGATGCCACCGATCAACAAGCGGCGCTGACGCACGGCTGCATCGGCGGCGCGAGCGAACCACGGCCCCAGCGCGTAACCCAACCCGATCACGCCGATCCACGGCAACAACGGGTACGAGGTGCGCAGACGCAAGGTCTCGCCCGCCTCGATCCAGCCGCGATCATGCAGGATCGCCCACGGTACGTGCAGCGCCGACTCCGCTGCGAAGTGCAGTCCGTCGAGCAGATTGTGCCCGGCGATGATCGCCAGGCTCAGCGTCAACAACAGCCAGCGTGGCAGCCAGACCAGCAGCGACAGCGCGATCATGCTCAGGCCGATCGCCCAGATCACTTGCAGGTAGATCACAGTCGGTGGCAGCTGGAACGTCCAGGCAAAATTCACCAGGGTGAATTCGAGCGCCACCAGAAACAAACCGCGCTTGAACAGAAAGGCACTGACGTCAGCCTTGCCGGCGTACTTTTCCCCGAACAACCACGCTGATAAGCCGGTCAGCAGCACGAACACCGGCGCGCACAGATGCGCCAGGGTACGGCTGAAGAACAGCACCGGCTCGGTGCTGGCGATGTCCATCGGGTCGCTGACCTGACGATGCAGCAGAAAGGTTTCGCGCACGTGGTCCAGCAACATGAACAGAATCACCAGGCCACGCAGCGCATCAATGGACAGCAACCGGCCAGTGGCCGAGGGGGCAGAACGGGGAACCGCAATCGTCATGGAAGTATCGCAATCGAAAGGTTGATCAATGCGGCCGCCCGAAAGCGGCCGTAAAATTTTCGTTACCTTATAACATGAAAAACCGATCCAATCGCTAGCGGTTCTCAAACGGCGATCACGCGGTGCGCAGGGTTTCCAGCACAACCTGCAACGGATGGCGCAACTGTCGATCGGCCTGGCGCTTGACCTGACTGCGGCAGGAATACCCGGTGGCCAGCGCCTCGCCCTTCTCCACCGGCGCCTCGATCTGCTTCGCCCAGGATTGCTCGTAGATCACCGCCGAGGTCTCGCGATTACGCGCTTCGTGTCCGTAAGTGCCGGACATGCCGCAGCAACCGGTGGCCTGGGTCGCGAGCTTCAGGCCGACACGCTCGAACACCTGCTCCCATTGCCGAGTGGCGGCCGGAGCGTTGGTTTTTTCGGTGCAGTGCGCCAGCAGGCGGAAGGTTTCATCGCGGCGCTTTCCGATTTGCTCCGGCATGACCTTGAGCAGCCACTCCTGCACCAGCGCCACCTCCGGGCATTTCTCCATTCCCGGTACTTTCAGATATTCCTGGCGATACACCAGAGTCATGGCCGGGTCGAGCCCTACCAACGACACACCAACCTCGGCCAGCGCGCGCAATTGCCCGGCATTGCGCAACGCCGCGCGGTTGAACGCCGAGAGAAAACCCTGCACATGCAGCGGCTTGCCGTTGGCACTGAACGGTGCCAGGTAGACCTGATAGCCGAGACGCGAAATCAGCTCGATCAGATCCGCCAGCAACGGCGCCTCGAAATACCTTGTGAACGCATCCTGCACCAGCACCACACTGCGCTCGCGCTGGGCTGCAGTCAGCGCCGACAACACCTCGACCGACGCCGGCTGAACCTGCCAGCGGCGCATCGCCGCATAAAAATCAAAACGACTGAGCAGCGGCACATCGACCATGCCGCCAAGACGCTCGATCAAGCGTCGGCTGAACGAGACGCCCATCAAGCCGTTATAGAGAAACGGAATCCGCGCCATGTACGGAATCGTGTACTCCAGCGAGGCGATCAGGTAATCCCGCGCCGGTCGCAGATAGCGCGTGTGGTACAGCTCGAGGAACCGCGAACGGAAGTCCGGCACGTTGACCTTCACCGGGCACTGCCCCGCGCAGGATTTACACGCCAGGCAGCCGGCCATGGCGTCGTACACCTCGTGGGAGAAGTCCTGTTCCTGCGCACGGCTGTTACGCCAGCGCTGCAGCAACGTGCTGAAAAATGGCGGACGGCGACTGGCATCGGCCAACACGTCGACCCCCGCCTCGCCCTGCAACCGCAGCCATTCGCGAATCAGCGAGGCGCGGCCCTTGGGCGATTGCGCACGCTGGCGGGTGGCTTTCCACGACGGGCACATGGCGTCGTCGGGATCGAAGTTGTAGCAGGCGCCGTTGCCGTTGCAGTGCATCGCTGCGCCGTAGTCCTGCCAGACTTTCTCGTCGATCTGCCGATCCAGTTCGCCGCGCAGGGTCACTTCATCGATCTTCAGCAATGCCGCGCCGGGAATATTCGGTGTGGCGATCTTGCCCGGATTGAACTGGTTAAACGGATCGAACGCCGCCTTCAGGGCCTGCAGCGCCGGGTACAAGTCGCCGAAGAAGGCCGGCGCATATTCCGAGCGCAGGCCCTTGCCGTGTTCGCCCCACAGCAGGCCGCCGTAACGCTGGGTCAGCGCGGCGACGCCGTCCGAAACGGGACGCACCAGTGCGGCTTGCTGTGGGTCTTTCATGTCGAGAATCGGCCGTACGTGCAGCACGCCGGCATCAACGTGGCCGAACATGCCGTATTGCAATTGGTGGCTGTCGAGCAGGTCGCGCAGTTCGGCGATGTACTCGGCCAGGTGTTGTGGCGGCACGGCGGTGTCTTCGACAAATGGCTGCGGCCGCGCTTCACCGGCGACGTTGCCGAGCAGGCCCACCGCGCGTTTGCGCATGCCGTAGACGCGATTCACCGCCGCATGCCCGACGGCCAGCGTATGCCCCAGGCGCTCGACCGTGGCGTCGTTGCCCAAGTGCTGGACGAAGACTTCGACCCGGCGCTGCAGCTCCTCGGGATCGTCGCCGCAGAACTCCACCAGGTTGATCCCCAGCGTCGGCCGCTCGGCGCTTTCCGGAAAGTACTCGGCGACGCCATGCCAGACGATGTCCTGCATCGCCAGCAACAGCACTTTGGAGTCGACGGTTTCAATCGACAGCGGCTTGAGCGCCATCAGCGCACGGGCATCGCGCAAGGCATCCATGAAGCCGGCGTAGCGTATGTTCACCAGCATCGTGTGCTTGGGAATCGGCAACACGTTGAGTTTGGCCTCGACCACAAACCCCAGCGAACCCTCGGCGCCGCACAGCACGCTGTTGAGGTTGAAACGGTTGTCGGCCTCGCGCAGGTGCGCCAGGTCGTAGCCGGTCAGGCAGCGATTGAGATCGGGGAAGGTTTCCCGGATCAGCTCGCCCTGCTCATCAATGATCTGCCGCGCACAGCGATACACCTCACCGGCCCGGCCCTCGCGGGCGCACTCCGCTGTCAGCTCGCTTTCTTCCAGCGGGCGACCGTGCAAGCGCTCGCCACCGCGCAGGACCATGTGCAGTTCCAGCACGTGGTCGCGGGTCTTGCCGTAGGTGCAACTGCCCTGGCCGCTGGCGTCGGTGTTGATCATACCGCCGACAGTAGCGCGGTTAGAGGTCGACAGTTCCGGGGCGAAAAACAGCCCGGCGGATTTCAGCGCCGCGTTCAATTGATCTTTCACCACACCTGCCTGCACCCGCACCCAACGCTGTTCAACGTTGATTTCGAGAATGCGGTTCATGTGCCGCGACAGGTCGACGACGATACCGTCGGTCAATGACTGGCCGTTGGTGCCGGTGCCGCCACCGCGAGGGGTGATCACCACTTTCTGGTAGGCCGGTTCGGCGATCAGACGGGCCAGCAGCGCCACGTCGTCGGCGTCACGCGGGAATACTGCTGCTTGCGGCAAGCGCTGATAGATCGAGTTGTCGGTGGCCAGCACCACGCGGCTGGCGTAGTCGGCACTGATTTCGCCGCGAAAACCGCTGGTTTCAAGGGCTTTGAGAAACTGTTGGTAGTCAGTGTTCAACGTGGTGGAAGGCGACAGCTGAGCAATCATCGGAAGTGCAATCTCGGTCAAAAACGGGCCGTGTGGCGGTGAACAGTTGTGCGCAAGGAATGATTGCGTCACGCTCCCGCCATCTCATAGGCCTTATGTTCATTGCAGACCGATGCCGGGACAACCGTAAAATCGACCCGCAATCCATGACTAAAACGAATGAATCCGCGAACCCTCACTCCCTCGATGTCGTTGCTGCTGGCATTTGAAGCCGCCGCACGCCATGAAAGCTACACCCGCGCCGCCCACGAACTGTCGCTGACCCAAAGCGCGGTCAGCCGGCAGGTGCAGATTCTGGAAAAGATGCTCGGCATGCGCCTGTTCAGCCGCGAAGGCCGGCGAGTGATCCTCACTGACGTCGGGCGCATGTATCAGCGCGAACTGTCCGAAGCCCTCGGCCAGATCCGCAGTGCGACGTTGCAGGCCATGGCGTTTGGCTCGGGCATCCACAGCCTGCGCCTGGCGACCTTGCCGACCTTCGGCTCGAAATGGCTGCTGCCGCGCTTGAAGGATTTCTACACCGCGCACCCAGGCATGACCGTGCACCTGCATTCACGCATCGAGACGATCGACTTCGACACCAGCGAAATCGACGCGGCGATTTGCGTCGGTGGCGGGGACTGGCCGGGGCTGACTGCCCACCGCCTGCACACCGAGGAACTGGTGGTGATCGCCAGTGCGCAGCTGACCGATGCCGAACGCCGTGCGGCCGACAAGGATATCGCCGGGCAATTGCTGCTCAACGTCAGCAGCAATGCTCAGGCCTGGTCCGAGTGGTTCAGTCATCACGCCCTGCCCCATCGCAGCATGCGCATCGGCCCGAGTTTCGAGATGACCTCGCACCTGATCCAGGCGGTGCGCGCCAATATCGGCATCGGACTGGTGCCGAGGATTCTGGTCGAAGATGAATTGCACAACGGCGAGCTGCTGCAACTGGGCCAACCGATCAGCAGCCGGCGCAGCTATTACCTGGTGTACCCGGCGCGCAATGAGTCGCTGGCGTCGCTGAAGGCGTTTCGCGACTGGTTGATGCGTACGCTCTGAATCTCTACATCGCCAGATCAATTGCCATCGCGAGCAGCCCCGTGAACTCAGAACCGCGGCTTCAGCGCTTTCCAGTCCGGTTTATAGCGCTGCATCTGCCGCACATCATCGCGCTGGCGAATGCCGCAAGTCAGGTACTGGTCATGCAGCTTGCCCAGTTGATCGTGATCCAGTTCCAGCCCCAGACCCGGTGCACGAGTAACCTTCACGCAGCCATCGACAATCGGCAGCTTGCCGCCCTTGATCACTTCTTCATCCGGCTCCTGCCACGGGTAATGGGTGTCGCAGGCGTAGTCCAGATTCGGTACGGCAGCCGCTACGTGAGCCATCGCCATCAAGCTGATGCCCAGGTGTGAATTGGAATGCATCGACACGCCGAGGCCGAAGGTATCGCACATTTTCGCCAGGGTCTGGGTGTCGCGCAGGCCGCCCCAGTAATGGTGATCGGCGAGGACAATCTGCACGCTGTTCAGCGCAACACTGCGGCGGAACTCATCGAAATCGGTGACCACCATGTTGGTCGCCAGCGGCAGCCCGGTGCGTTTGTGCAGTTCGGCCATCCCTTCGAGGCCCGGGGTCGGGTCTTCGTAATACTGCAGATCATCGCCCAGCAACTCGGCCATGCGGATCGAGGTTTCCAGCGACCAGTTGCCGTTGGGATCGATGCGCAGCGGATAACCGGGAAAGGCCTTTTTCAGCGCCTTGATGCACGCCACTTCGTGTTCCGGCGGCAGCGTGCCGGCCTTGAGCTTGATGCTCTTGAAACCATACGCCTCGATCATCCGCGCGGCCTGGGCGACGATCTGCTGCTCGTTCAGCGCCTCGCCCCAGTTGTCCGGCTTGTACGGTGAATCGACGTGTTGCGCGTACTTGAAAAACAGATAGGCGCTGAACGGTACTTCATCGCGCACCGCACCGCCCAGCAGATCCACCAGCGGCACATTCAAGTAGCGGGCCTGCAAATCGAGGAACGCCACTTCAAACGCCGAATACGCGTTGCTCACCGCTTTACTGGCATGGGAACCAGGGGCGAGTTCAGCACCGGCCAGACTGGCCGGTTTGTTGGCAGCGACCGTCGCTTGGACAATCCGACGCAGCTGATTGAGGTTGAACGGATCGAGGCCGATCAACTGCGATTGCAACTGTTGCTGGATCGCCAGTGCCGGGGCATCCCCATAGCTTTCGCCGAGGCCGATGTAGCCGTTGTCGCTTTCGATCTCGATGATCGAGCGCAGGGCGAACGGTTCGTGGATGCCACTGGCGTTGAGCAGCGGCGGATCACGGAAGGCAATCGGAGTGACGGTTACGCGAGTGATTTTCAAAATGACGCTCCTGTTGAGTCGGAATCAGTGGCTCGCCACCGGATTGGCCGTCGGCGCGACGGCGGTTTCGGGTTCAGGCTTTGCCGGGGTTTTGCCTTTGGCGCCGGGCGCCATGCGGGCAAAGAAGATCACCACTGCTGCCACCAGCGAAGTTGCGGCCAGGCCATACAGGCCGCCTTCTATGGAGCCGGTGGTCTGTTCCAGGAAACCGAACGCGGTCGGCGCAACGAAGCCACCCAGATTGCCGATGGAGTTGATCAGCGCGATCACCGCCGCCGCGATGCGCGCATCCAGATAGCTTTGCGGAATCGGCCAGAACAGTGCCGAAGCCGCCTTGAAACCGATGGCCGCAAAACAGATCGCGACGAAGGCGAAAATCGGCCCGCCGGTGGTGGACATGAACATGCCGAACGCGGCGATCACCAGGGTCAGCGCGACCCACGCCTGTTGGAATTTCCACTTGCCGGCCAGCGCCGCAAAGCTGTACATCGCAACGATGGAAATGATCCACGGCACGGAGTTGAGCAACCCGACCTGGAAGTCGCCGAGATTGCCCATCTTCTTGATCATGCTCGGCAGCCAGAAAGTGGCGCCGTAGATGGTCAGGGCGATGGAGAAGTAGATGAAACAGAACAGCGCGATCTGCCGGTCCGCCAACAGTTTGAACATCGATGGTCTGGCGACGTGAGTTGCTTCGCGGGCGCGCTGCTCTTCAGCGATTGCCGTCACCAGCGCTTCACGCTCCTCCTCGCTCAGCCACTTGGCCTGACGCGGATGGGATTGCAGCCAGAACCAGACAAACCCGCAGAGCACTACCGACGCGGCACCTTCGATCAGGAACATCCACTGCCAGCCGTGCAGGCCCAGACCGCTGATGTGCAACAGCGCGCCGGACACCGGACCGGAAATTACCGAAGCGATTGCCGAGCCGCTGAGAAACACCGCCATGGTCTTACCGCGCTCAGAGGCCGGCAGCCATTGGGTGAAGTAATAAATGATCCCCGGGAAGAACCCGGCCTCGGCAGCGCCCAGAATGAAGCGCAGCACATAGAAACTGGTTTCACCCTTGACGAACGCCATGGCCATCGCGGCGGCGCCCCAAGTGAACATGATCCGTGTCAGCCAGGCGCGGGCGCCGTAGCGTTGCAGGAGCATGTTGGATGGCACTTCAAACAAGGCGTAACCGATGAAAAACAGACCGGCACCAAGGCCATAGGCAGCAGCGCCGATACCCAGATCGGTTTCCAGATGACTGCGCACGAAGCCGATGTTGACCCGGTCGATGTAGTTGACGATGAACATCACCACGAACAACGGCAGCACATGGCGCTTGACCTTGTCGGCGGCGCGGGCGAGTACCGTGATGTCCGGCGGACTCTGGAGGGTTTTCAAGGGGCGACTCCCGATCTTTGTTTTTGTAGGGATGGCCTGTTCAGGCGTAGAGCGATCATGGACGGGGTGATTGATCCCGTCTAATCTAACTTGGCATTCGATTGATACCTGGATTAGATCAATGTTCGAGCTGACCCAACTGCGCTGCTTCACCACCGTCGCCACCGAACTCAACTTCCGGCGTGCCGCCGAGCGGCTGAACATGACCCAGCCGCCACTGAGCCGGCAGATCCAGTTACTGGAACATCACCTGGGCGTCGAACTGTTTACCCGCAGCACACGCAGTGTGGCGCTCACCGCTGCCGGCCGCGCATTCTTCATCGAGGCGCAGAACCTGCTCGAGCGCGCCCAGCAAGCCGCCGTCACCGCCCGGCGTTTTGCCGAGGGCGATATCGGTTCGGTGAACATCAGTTTTGTTGGCAGCGCGGTTTATGAATTCCTGCCCAAGGTCATCGCCGAGGCGCGCCTCAAGCAGCCGCAGGTGAAGATCGACCTGACTGAAATGAACACCTACCAGCAACACGAAGCCCTGCGCGCTCGACGCATTGACCTGGGGATCGTCCGCGCGCCGTTGCTGGAACCGGGCTACGCGACCGAGTGTCTGGTGCGCGAGCCGTTTGTGCTGGCGGTGCCGAGTGGTCATCGACTGGCCGAGGCAGACGATGTGTCAGTGAAGGACCTGGATGGGCAGCCGTTCCTGATGTATTCCCACGCGGCCTATCCGCCGTTCAACGAATTGCTCACCGGCATGCTGCGTTCGGCCCGGGTCGCCCCGGATTACGTGCAATGGCTTGGGTCTTCGCTGACGATTCTGGCGCTGGTCAACGCAGGCATGGGCCTGGCGCTGGTGCCGCGTTGCGCGACCAGTGTGGTGTTCAGGAATGTGGTGTTTCGCGAGATCGATCTGGGCGAAGGGGTGCAGAGCGAGCTGCATCTGATCTGGCGGGAGAACAACGACAACCCGGCGTTTGCGATGTTGCTGGAGGGCATTCGCCGGGCGGTGAAGGATGGATGGGGTTAGGATTGGGTATGCGGTGATGGGGGATACTTCAGCGGTGGTGGTGCCTTTGAAGCCTGAATCGGTGGATTCTCCAATCGCTTACCGTCTGGCCCATAAACCAGGTGTCTGAGATGCTCCGGCATAGGTCGTCGTGCTCTAGCAGTCATGTTGAACCCTCTGATGTCGGGTTGAACTCAACCCATTTAACCTTTGCGGAATCTATCAGCAAAAACTCCGCGCCCAAAGGCGACTTGGTGCCATCTTCATTGAGCCAGTACGGAGATCCCATCAAGAATTGCCCGGTGCTGGATTCGGGAGGCCATTCGACCGGCCAGCCTAGAACGCGCCTTTCGTCGTTCAAATGCAGGGTGATGAATTGATCATTTTGCGCAAACGCGCTGAACCATTCACTCGGATAGGAAGATTGTTTCGTTACGTTTCTACTGCGTAACCACCCATGCAATCGGTCATTGGTTGCCAGACAGCAAGCCATCAACCCAAGCAACAACGAAGCAGAAAATGCCCAGCACGCTTCAGCCTTCGCATCCCACTTCCCTACAGAAAACCCCTTCTCCCCCACCCACACACAAACCGCTCCAACCCCCAGCACCATCCCGTGAATCACAAACGTGAAAATCAGCGCCTGCACAATCTGGCCGAACGTATCCGGCCGCTTGAAGGCCGTCAGGGTGTAGAAAATCCAGGTCGAGACAAACCCCGGAATCAGGTACTGCAACAGCGGAATCACTTCTTTCACCAGATCATCCATGATCGGTCGCTCCTTGAATCAAAAACAATCCTCCAGAAACAGCAATGCCGGCCCGTAACGGGCCGGCATTCAAAGCCTAGTGCTCGCGGGAAAAACGCCCGCAATCAACTGTCACCGCGCATTACACATCCCGCAGAATCTGATCAGCACCGTTCCCTGCCGCCATCAGCACCGCCGCATGAAGGTTGATGCACGAGCCGGATCGTTTCATCATCGCGCAAGGTTTCGAGGAGTAACGCCATGACCCGTTATCAGCCGTTGAACTGTGATCTGCACGACTACCTGGAAATAGCCTGCCTGCGCGGCTATCAGCTGGACATTGAGTTGGTCGACGGTCAGCGTCTGATGGCCCGGGCCGTGACCACGCGAACCAGCAGTGACAAGGAAGAGTTCCTGGTGATCGAGCAACAAGCCGCGCGACAGGAAATTCGCCTCGACCAGTTGCTCGCGATCACACCTCAGGAGGCCAACGCCGAGTTCGGTCGAGTGATCCTTGCCGGAGGAGTTTGCGGAATCTGAACAAAAAAATCCCGCCCGGCATCAACCGGGCGAGATTTTCTGTGACACGCCGTTTTACGCGACGACAGGGATCATCGGATCCGCAGCCGCCAGCGCGATGGCACGGTCAGCCACCGGCGGGTAGATCCACTGGGTGTTGATCTGGGTCTTGAGCGACTTGCCCTCCTCCTTGACCAGTTTTACCTGACGATCCCAGCCTTCGCTGTACACCGCGCCCCAGGCGCCGAGGTCGAGGCAGGTCACGTATTTCGGCTGGCTGTACGGCGTCGGGTCGACCCCCAGAATCTGCGCCGCAACGTTGTTGCCGGCGTGACGACCGAGGGAAATCGCGTGTTGACAGGTCATCAGGGCGAAGTTGCCGATATCGTCGGTGGCCGCGTAAGCCACGTCGCCAGTGGCGAAGATGTCGTCTTGGCCGATGACTTTCAAATGGGTATCAACGTGCAGCCGACCTTGGCGATCGCGCTCGGCAGGAATCTGCTCGGTCAGGGAGCTGGCGCGTACACCGGTGGTCCAGACCACGGTTTTTGCCTCGATGCGCTGGCCGTCCGACAGGGTCACGCCGTTTTCATCGACCGACAGCACCGACACACCCAGTCGCCATTCGACGCCCAACTCTTCGCTCGCTTCGGCAATCGACACGCTGATCGCTTCGCCCATGGCAGCGCCGACTTTCTGCCCACGGTCAACGATGATCACTTGGATGTTGGCATCATCGCCCAGCACGGCTCGCAGACGCGCCGGCATTTCCGTGGCGGTTTCGATACCGGTGAAACCACCGCCGGCGACGACCACAGTATTGCGCGCCTGGCTTTCAGGCTGGTCGATCAGGGATTTCAGATGATGTTCCAGGCGGATGGCGGCTTCGATCTGGTCGACGTCAAACGCATACTGCGCCACGCCCGGGGTGTCCGGCAGGGCCAGGCCGCTGCCGGCGGCCAGCACCAGTTTGTCGTAGTTGAACACCTGTTGCGTACCGGCTGCGTCGGTGTAGCCCACGGTTTTCGCCTGTACGTCGATGGTGTTCGCCGCGCCTTTGATGAAGTTGACGCCAACCGCATCGAACAGATCGCCCAGCGGCGCGGCCAGCGTGTGGGCGTTCGGCTCGTAGAAACGCGGACGAACGCGCAGCTCGGCCTGCGGCGCCAGTACGGTGACGTCGATGTTGTCCCGATTGTGAATGTCGACCAGACGCGTGGCGCTCAATGCCGTCCACATGCCACCGAAACCTGCGCCGATTACCAGAATGTGCTGTTTCATTGTTCTCTCCAGGCACGAAGCCAAGTCACTGAATGAGGTTGAAGGATTCACATCATCGGGAGCGGACTCGGTTGTATTTTTCAAAAACGCGGAAGGCTGCTCACCTGACAACGGCGACTGTATTGGTCGCCTTTAAATCCGAAAAGTCAGATTTTGTGATGATTAGCATCGAAAACTTCGATAGCTCAGATCGAACGTAGCCACCTCCCTTAACTCATTGATTTAGCTAAAAACCAATAAATCCGGGATCCTCATAGCCAAACACTCAAGGCGCTCCCGATTTGTTTGCCACGAACAACCCTGATAACATCGGCGACAAATACAGTCGGAGATAGTTATGTCGCTTTACAGTGCGGGGGTCGAGTACGGCATTCACTGCCTGGCCTTTCTGGTAGGCAGCGGCGGTGACAGTCGTGAAGCCAGCGTGCGCGATCTGGCAGAGCTGCAAGGGGTGCCGCTGGATTATCTGGCGAAGATCTTCACCAAACTGGCCAAAGGCAAACTGGTGGAATCCACCGGCGGTGTGCGCGGCGGCTTTACCCTGGCGCGTCCGGCGGATGAAATCACCCTGCTCGACATCGTCAATGCCATCGATGGTCGCAAGAACATTTTCGAGTGCCGGGAGATACGCGGACGTTGTGCACTGTTCGACGGCTCCCCGCCGGACTGGGCGCTGGACGGCACCTGCTCGATTCACGCCGCGATGATGACCGCGCAAAAGCGCATGGAAGAAGCCCTCGCCCAGCAGACCATCCTCGACATCGCCAGAAAGGTCGGGCGCAAGGCACCGGCAGGGTTCAACAGCCAGGTGGAAGACTGGATGCAGGATCGCCGGGAAAAGAAGACCGGTGGCGCCGGCATTCCGCTCACCGACATCTCGGACTGAGCCCGATCAGCAGGCAAAAAAAAGCAGAAACCGATCTCCGGTTTCTGCTTTTTTTATTTCGCCATTACAGGCAGTCGCGCACCGCTTTGCGCAACGACCCGGACTTCGCCCACGGCGGCCCCTGGTACAGGGAAACGCGGCTGCCGTCCTTGTACTTGACCACATCGAGAATCTCGTCGGCGGTGACGATGCTCGGCGCGGTGATCCGGTAGCCATTGGAAATCGCTGTCTGGGACGTCTTGGCAACGTCCTGCTGCCATAGCGGCAATACACACGCGGCGTAGTCCTTGGGAGTCTTGTCGCTGGTCTTGCTGACATTCGGCTCGCCCGGCACCAGTGACGCAGGCAACGAACAACCGGCCAATGCCGCCATCAGCATCCCTCCGATCAACATCCGCATAGTGATTCCTTCATCTGAAAAAACGCAAATGTACCCTGTAACTGTTCGGACATCCATCGTAGCGCTCTGCCGGTACTCCCCGAAAACCGGGCCATTCAGCTCACCGACAGAAGACCATGCCCCACACCGGAAAAATGCGGCTACTCTGTTTTACCGAGAATGTTCCGGAGGTGATCATGCGGCTCAATGAATACGAACACGAACTTCAGCGTGACCTGCAAAGCGTGGCATCGGACCTGAGATGGTCGGCGGTGGACCTCAAGCGCATCGCCGAGCAACTGCGTCAGTCGGGCAACGAGGCGGACGCCCAGGCGGTACTGCGATCCTGCGAAGTGCTGCAAAGCGATGAAGAACGCCTGCAACTGTATGCCCGCGAAGTGAAAGCCCGCGCCATCAGCCGAACCAAAGTCCACTGAACCTCACTCAGCCCACAGCAAAAAGCCCCGGACAACCGGGGCTTTTTCTTCACAGACCTTCAGTCTGTCTTGCGGCCGCGTGCGCGGCTTTTGTACCTCGGCAGCGCAGCGGCATACGCCAGCGCTTCCTCGCGACTGGCAAACGATGCGAGCCGGTCACCCTGCGTGCAGACCCGCCACGGGCCGTTGTTCACGCTGAGTACGTCGTAGCCATTCATGTGCATTTTGTTCAGCATCGCCATGCTCATAGGCACCTCCTGTCTGCTGACGAACTTTTCCACCTTACACCCGCAACGCGCTGCCGTGCCGACCGGACGTCGCACCGTGGCCGCGTCAAGTCTCCGGCACTTTTGCCGCTTCCAGGCACTCAGAAGCTCTAAACCGGTAGCGGCCCAAATATTGCTAATTCATGACAGATTTATGACAACCGGCAATCGGGTAACACATGAAAGTACGAGCAACCGTCATCTGCGAGCAGGATCGACACATTCTCCTGGTGCGCAAACCCAGGTGCCGCTGGACGCTTCCGGGGGGCACCGTCGAACCGGGAGAAACCCGCGCGCAAGCCGCCGTCCGAGAACTCAAAGAGGAAACCGGGCTGGACAGCGATGACATGCTTTATCTGATGGAATTGCAGAACGGCAGCACCCGCCACCACGTCTACGAGGCATCGGTGCTGAACATCGATCAGGTTCGCCCGCTGAATGAAATCGTCGACTGTCTCTGGCACCCGCTCGATGCGGTGCAGAATCTGAACGTCAGTGACGCCACGCTGAGCATCGTCCGCGCCTTTCAGCGACGCCTTTGACCCTCAGCCGGCAAACGCCCGGCGTCCGGCGCTCATTTCCGTGCGCAATTCACCGATGAAATTGGAGATGTCACGAATAGTGACCAGATGTTCAGGAGAAACACCATTGAGCAGCAACTCGACACGCCCGCTGTCGGGTTCGTAAACCTTGATCTGCAAGAGGCCTTGCGCCGTTTCGGTGCAGTCGCAATACAACGGCGAAAAGCCGGATTCGACGATGCGGCAAATATCGGCAATGGCAATCATGGTGGGCACGCCTCACAGGCGTTGGCTCGGGCGACCCGATGAGCATAGATGAGCTTTCACTGCCCCGCCCCTGCCGCCCAGTGTA
This sequence comes from Pseudomonas sp. 22082, assembly GCF_052046055.1. Taxonomy (NCBI): domain Bacteria; kingdom Pseudomonadati; phylum Pseudomonadota; class Gammaproteobacteria; order Pseudomonadales; family Pseudomonadaceae; genus Pseudomonas; species Pseudomonas sp. 22082. The sequence continues at coordinate 172,159 of NZ_JBQEQB010000002.1, read as the reverse complement.
AAAATTGCCAACCGCTTCACAACTTCAAATCGCGGCTCTCAATGGGCGTCATGGTCCCAGATCCAGTTCCATATTCCCGGCAGATTCACCGGTTTCGACGACTCGCGCACCGTGCGCGCCAGCGCAGCCTTTTCCAGCGCCGCGCGATCGTCATAGAACGGTTTGCCTGCCAGTCGCACGCCGGTGGCGGCGGCACTGTCGAGCAGTATCTGCAAGTACTCGCGGGTGTGACGGGCGGTGTAGCGGTTGAGGTCATGGAAGGTCACTACCACCGGAATCACTCCGTCCACCGTTGGCAATTCGCCGAGGGCAATCCGTTCGCGGACCTCCGACAGTTGTCGCAGCATGTTCGCCCGCCGCCGGGGGCTGGCGTTGAAGCCCCAGATCTTGCCGTCGTTGGCGCTCAGGTCGGTCAGCAACACTTGCATATGGTGCTGTTGATAGGCGGCGAAGGTACGTTTGTCGTAGTTCCAGAACGGCGGACGCAATAACGTCGGCGGCGCGCCGGTGATCGCCGCGATGTCTGCCGAGCCGTTGGTCAGCGAAGTTTCGAGCTCATCCGGGTCGAGCAATCGATGATTGGTGTGCCAATGGGTGGCGGTGTGAAAGCCCAGAATGTGCCCTTCGTCATACTCGCGGCGCATGACTCGCCGACCGATCTCGCTGTTGCCCGCTCGGGGTGCGCGGGTCTGGACGAAAAACACCGCTTTGATCCCCGGTTGCAGCGGGTTGTCCTTGAGGCTGTCGAGCACGGTGTCGGTAGGATTGAAAAGACTCGAAGCGCTGGGGCCGTCATCGAAGGTCAACAGAAAGCGCACAGGCGCCTGCTCTTTGAGCCGGGCTTCGGTCTGCGCGGACATTTCGATGGGAGCGGCGATGCATCCGGCCAACCCGACGACCATCGCCATCGCGCAGAAAAGCTTGAACCACTGTGTCATGTTTTGCCTTGAGCCCGACCGTTGCGGTCATGTTGTCGATTGGCAAAACTCCTTCGCCGCTGCTGCCTCCCTGCGACCCATTGAGATGGGCCGAGGTTGGATAAAGATACACAGGGTTTGGTTCCAGCGCTCGCTCAGCGCGCCAGCGCCTGTTGAAACGAGCTGTCGATGATACCGGCCGTGGCCAGCGGAGCCGGTAGCGCCTTGACCTTGAACAGAAAATCGGCGGTGCTTTGCAGGTCAGCGGCGGCCTGCTGATCCACCGGGCCGACCGTAATGTGCGCCTGGCGCAACCAGTGCCGCGAAACCTGTTGATCGAGGTTGGCCTTCTTCGCCCACAGGTCGGCGTACTCGTCGGTGTGACTGTCAACCCAGGCCCGGGCCTGCTTCAGGCGCCCAAGGAAATCGGCGATCGCTTCACGCTTGCTGTCGATGGACGGCGCAGACGCGGCGATGGCGCTCAAGCCCGGCATCAGGTTTTTCGCGGTGAGAATCGGCCGGGCGCCGGAGAACACGATCTGCTGGGAAATATACGGCTCCCACACCGGGAACGCGTCGATGCTGCCTTGCGGTAGCGCGGCCGCCGCATCGATCGGCATCAGTTTGACGAAGTCGACGTAATTCTCCGGCAAACCACCCTGCTCCAGTGCGCGAAGAGTCAGCTGCTGACTCCAGGCGCCCGGCCAGTAGGCGACTTTCTTGCCCTTCAGATCCTCGATGGTTTTCACCGGAGAATCCTTGGGCACCAACAGGGCGATGGTATCCGGATTCTGTCGCGACACACCGATCAGCTTCACCGGCGCTTGTTTAGCGGCCAGAAACAGAAAACCCGAATCCCCCAGGAAACCCAGATCCAGCGACCCGGTCTGCAACGCTTCGGCCAACGGCGCGGCAGCCTGGAAGTGTTTCCAGTCAACCGTGTAAGGCGCGTCCTTCAACACGCCGGACGCTTCTATCGAAGCGCGGATGTTGTAGTAATTCTGGTCGCCGACGTGCAGTACCAAGGGTTCGGCAGCGTAGGTCAATGGCGTGGCAAACAGTGCGCTGGTCAACGCGGCGCGTAGGAAACGTGAGAGCTTCATGGCGAGTCCTGCAGAGGGATTTTTATAGACCATAACGCTCTTACAAATCAGATTTGAAATTCGATTAACGCATAAGCTCAGCACCTTCCCTCCGCACTGTTGGCCGAGCAACAGTGGCTCGTCAGAGTGTTTTCCCTGCAACACTTCGAACCTGCAAAACCGGCGTTAAGCCCAATAAATGCGGGACAACGCGCACATGGCACAGAGCCTGCAATATTCCATTCATGCAGGAAGCATTCGATAAAAATATCTTTTTTGACATAAGAATCTGTTGCCTTGCCGGAGCGTGCCCATGAAACCCCTCTTACCGTTTTCCCGCATCAAAACGCTGCTCGCGGCCTGCGCAGTAGCCCTGAGTCTGCATCCTCTGGCCCACGCTGCCGAAGCGCCGCCGGCTGAAGTGCATCTGGATTACGCCTATTACTCGCCGGTCAGCCTGGCGCTGAAACATCTGGGCTACCTGGAAAAAGCCTTGCCCCAGAGCAAAGTCAGCTGGGTGCTGAGCCAGGGCAGTAACCGCTCGCTGGAATACCTCAACAGCGGCGGCGTGGATTTCGCCTCGTCGGCCAGCCTCGCCGCCGTGCTCAGCCGCGCCAATGGCAGTCCGATCAAATCGGTCTACGTCTATAGCCGCGCCGAATGGACCGCGCTGGTGGTGCGCAAGGACTCGCCGATCCAGTCTGTCGCCGACCTCAAGGGCAAGAAAATCGCCGCCACCAAAGGCACCGATCCTTATCTGTTCACCCTGCGCACCCTGCAACAGGCCGGGCTGAAAAAGGACGACGTGGAACTGGTACACCTGCAGCACCCGGACGGCCGCACCGCGCTGGAGAAAGGCGATGTCGACGCCTGGGCCGGCCTCGATCCGCACATGGCCGCCAGTCAGGTGCAGGCCGGTTCGCGCCTGCTGTACCGCAATCGCGACTTCAACAGCTACGGCGTGGTCAGCGTCACCGAGCAATACGCCAAGCAACACCCGCAAACCATCGACACCGTGATCAAGGCCTATGAGCAGGCCCGCGAGTGGTCGGTGAAGAACCCCGACGAATTGGCCAAATTGCTCGCCAGCGAATCCGGCCTGCCGCTGGACGTGGCCAAACTGCAATTGTCGCGCACCGACCTGAGCAGCCCGCAGCTGACCGCCAGGGACGTGCTGGCCTCGAAAGCCGCCGCGCCGATTCTGGTCTCCGAAGAACTGGTGCGCCGTGGGGTGAATGTCGATCAGGTCATCGATCAGTTGATCGACACCGGTTTCCAGCAAGTCGCCGCCCAGTAACCCACCAGGCTCACAACAAGTCCGCGCCCGTCGCGGATTTGTCGTGAGCGGAGAACCGTCCATGAGCAACGACTTGCCCGCCCGCCTCGCCGTGCCGGCACCACGCCGCAAAGGCCCACTGCTGAATCCGCTCTGGCGTCGACGCCTTAAAGGCCTGGCCCTGCCACTGCTGATCGTGATCGCCCTCGAATTCATCGTACGCATCGGCTGGTTGCCGTCCTACCAGATGCCCGCGCCAAGCGAGATCGCCCTGACCCTTACCGATTTGGCCGAAGGCGCCTTGTGGAAGCACATCGGCGCCAGCCTGATTCGCGTACTGCTGGGGTTCGCCATCGGCGCGAGTCTGGCGCTGGTGTTTGCCGCGTGGGTCGGCCTGAGCCGTGAAGCCGAGGCTTATCTGGAACCGACGTTCGCCGCACTGCGGTCGATTCCCAGCCTGGCCTGGGTGCCGCTGTTGCTGCTATGGCTGGGGATCGACGAGACCTCGAAAATCGTTCTGATCGCCATCGGCGCGTTCTTCCCGGTGTACGTCAACGTGGTCGCGGCGATCCGCAACATCGACCGCAAAATGGTGGAAGTCGGGCACATCTACGGCTTCAGCCCGCTGCAACTGGTGCAACGGATTCTGTTGCCCGCCGCCCTGCCCGGCCTGTTCACGGGATTGCGCAGCGGTATGAGCCTGTCGTGGATGTTTCTGGTGGCGGCCGAACTGATCGCCGCGACCAAAGGTCTGGGATACCTGCTCAGTGACGGTCGCGAAACGTCGCGGCCGGACATCGTGCTGGCTGCGATCATCGTCCTGGCGCTGCTGGGCAAACTCAGCGACGGTTTGCTGGCCGTGCTGGAACGTCGCTGGCTGGTCTGGCGCGACGCGTTCACCGGCCAGGGCAGCAAAGATTGAACCGTGCAACTAAGCTGAAACCTTCAGGCAGGTGTTCGCCGGAGGGTCGGCCGATGTGCGGAAGACTGTCGCAATACCGGGGTATCCACGATTTCGTCGCGGTGCTGAGTATTCCCGATGCGCTGATCAATCACGTCGGCGACGCCCCGCTGGCGCATTACAACGCCGCGCCCACAACGTCACTGGCGATCCTTCATCAGCACCAACAACGGCTATACGCCGACAATCTGCGCTGGGGCTGGCGCCCGCACTGGGCCAGGGATCGCGCCGCACCGATCAACGCGCGGCTGGAAAAAGTCGCCCACGGGCCGTTCTTTCGAGCGATCTGGCGTCATCGACTGATCGTGCCGGTCGACAACTGGTTCGAGTGGGTCGATGCACCCGACAAGAGCCGACAACCGTGGCTGATTCGTCGGACCGATCACCAGCCGGTTTTCTGCGCCGCCATCGGCCAGTTTCCGATACCCGGCGAACCTTCACGGGAAGACGACGGCTTCGTCATCATTACCGCCAACAGCGAAGGCGGCTTGCTCGATGTGCATGACCGTCGCCCGATTGTGCTGCGCCCTGACCGGGTTCAGGAATGGCTCGATCCCGCCACGCCCACAGAGCGTGCCGAGCAGATGCTGTTGTTCGAAGCCGAATCCAGCGAAGCGTTCCAATGGCACAAAGTCGGCAAAGCGGTGGGCAACTCCCGCAATCAGGGCGCGGAATTGATTGATGCCGTACCGTAAATAAATGTCGACGCGGTGCGTTATCAAAAGCAGGAACTCACGAATCGAATCCTGCCTGTTACACGCGGTGTTTCAAACGCGAAACATTCAACCTAAACAGTCGTTTGATTGAACTAACCGCCTGTCTGACATTTCAACCGTCATACATACATTTACAAACACTACGGATAGCATGCGCGCCGCATTTCCTTTTGGCATACCAGTTGACCAAAGAGTCAGCAAAACCAGGAATCCCCCACAAACTTACAAGCCTTGCAGAGAATTAAGTTGCGCGACGATTTTGCAATCAAACAGGTCACAGGCCTGGAGTGTATTCATCTGTCCCCGACAGAACGCTTTCAACTCGACTGTTTTATCGGCCATTACATAAAGACTCGAAACCTGCGTGATGTACCCGATATCGACCGCATCCTGCGCGCCACCCTCGAAAGCTATCCCTGCCACCCGCCGGTGATGGTCAACGAGTTGAATGCCTGGATCGACAAGACCTTGGGTTATCGGGCCTCCCACCCCGATTTCACGCACTTGGACGATCTTTGATGAACGAAAAGCCCCGCAATCGCGGGGCTTTTCGTTGTGGCGTTCAGGGTTTCAGCGGGCGTTCCTGATCACGGTCGGACAACTCGCGGCTGTCGTCATGCTTCCAGGTCTGCTCCTTGTGTTTCTCCCGTTCGATTTCTTCTTCGCTCGGTTCGTCATCTTCTTCAGGACGTTTCTGCTCGGTTGCCATGTTCACCTCGCTCATGAAATTGATCCATTAAGCGTAGAACTTAAAGCCACCAGCGCAATGCAAAGAAAAACGCCATGCTCAATAGCATGCTGAGCAACGTGTTGCGCGTGTAGATCACCAGTGCGATTGCCACTAACGAACTCAGCAGATAAGGGTTATCCCACTGCAGATTCAGTTGTTTGTCCGGCATGAACACAATCGGCCCGCAAATCGCGGTCAACATGCCCGGCACGGCAAAACCGAGAAATTGCCGTGCGTTACTGCTTAATCGCACCGGCAAGCGCGGTTCGAGAAACACGTAACGGTTGAGGAACACCAGAATCCCCATGCCGAAAATCACAGCCCAGACCATCATGTGCGCTCCCGATACAACTTGTTGCAGATAAACCCGGCCGTCATGCCGGCCAGCCCCGACAGCACCAGCGCCGAACCCCATTGCCAATAACTGAACAACAACGAGCAGAACAGCGACACTGCCACGCAGACCACCGTCGGCACATTGCGCACCACCGGTGTGATCAGAGCGATGAAGGTGGCGGCAATCGAGAAGTCCAGCCCAAGGTGTTCAAGCCCCGGAATGCTGCTGCCGAGCACGATGCCGGCCAGGGTAAAGAGGTTCCAGGCGATGTAGAACGTCAGGCCGACGCCCAGGGCGTACCAGCGGTTGAACTGCTGACGATCGTGCTGACTGGTCAGGGCGAACAACTCGTCGGTGAGCAAAAAGCCCAGGCCGATGCGCCAACGTCCCGGCAACGGCGAAATCACCTGGCGCAAGCTCATGCCGTAAAGCAAGTGCTGCGAGGTCAGCAGCAGCGTGGTCAGCAGAATCGAGAAAATCCCGGCGCCGCCCTTGAGCATGCCGATCGCCACCAATTGCGCAGCGCCGGCAAACACGATGCTCGACAGGCCCTGCCCTTGCAGCGGCGTGAGGTTGGCTTCAATCGCCATTGAGCCGGCCAGCAGCCCCCAAGGGGCGGTCGCCAGGGATAACGGCATGATCGCCGCGGCGCCGCGAAGGAAGGCACTGCGCGGCATTAATGAGTCAGACATAACACGCTTCAACCGTGAGACAAGGCCCCGGACTCTGCCAGCAAACGCCCTTTCATGGCTTGAACAATCTTGCGCAGTTGGCGCAAATCCTTCCTTCCGTCAGTCGTTTACGGGCGTAACATGGCAACCATTCACACACGCGTCAGGGAGACGACATGCTGTATCGAATAGCCGCCGACGGGCTGGTGCTGTTTCATTTGCTGTTCATTCTGTTCGTGCTGTTCGGCGGACTGCTGGTGCTCAAGTGGCCGCGGCTGATGTGGCTGCATTTGCCGGCGGCGGCCTGGGGCGTGGCGGTCGAGGTGTTGCACCTGACCTGTCCGCTGACCTATTGGGAAAACCTGATGCGCCACGCCGCCGGGCAAACAGAGTATGCCGGCGGCTTCATCGAACATTACGTCTGGCCGATCATCTACCCGGCCGGGCTGACCACGCAGATTCAGCTGGTACTGGGCAGCGTGGTGCTGGCGGTCAACCTGCTGGTCTACGGGCGCCTGATTCGCCGCTGGAAACTCAGACGCGCCGCGCGCATTCCGTTTTAGCGCGCTTTCAAGGTTTCCAGCCAGGCCGGATCGAGGCGCGTCTGATCGGTGTCCAGACCGAGCGCCTCCATCCGCGCCTTGTGCGCTTCGACTTCCCGGTGCAATTGCGCGTGATCGCTGGCGTTGCCATCCAGTTCATGCATCTGAGTCAGGCCCAGGTGATAGAAACGCAGCACCTTCATCGCCACCGGATCACCCTTCTCCACCGCCGCCGTCACCTGATGCATCACATTGGTGACGCTCATCAGGCTGCGCTTGAGCCGCCAGCCGTACACTGCCGGAGCCATCCAGGTCTGGTTCCAGAAACGCCCGCGCAACAACGCCGCCGTCAGCAGAAATGCGCCAAACACCCCGCCAACATTGAACCGCAGATTATCCCCGCCCGGCTCGCCGAACAGCGCCACCGCCGCCGTCGAAAACGCCATCGCCAGCACCAGAAACAGCAACGCGATGATCAGCGTGCTGCGCCGGGTCTGCTGGCGATAACTGATGGCATCGATCGGTTGAATCTCGAACATCGCGACAGGCTTCCATGGCTTGAAATAAAAAGAGGCCGGCGCATTATCGCCTCTGAGGCGGATTTAGCTATGCTGGAGCGCCTTTTCATCTTTTCTACGTCCAACGGGGACATGGCGATACCACGCAGATCGTGCCATCTTCATTCATGGATACACACTATTCGGATGCCATTGGCCAGGCCGGCAATGACATCGTTTTAAGGATCACTGCATGACCCAACGACACGTAATCAATGCCTCGGTCAGCCCGAAAGGCAGCCTCGAAACCCTTTCCCAACGTGAAGTTCAGCAACTGAGCCAGGCCGGAACCGGCAGCACCTACACCCTCTTTCGCCAGTGCGCCCTGGCAATCCTCAATACCGGCGCCCATGTCGACAACGCAAAGACCATCCTTGAAGCCTACAAAGACTTCGAAATCCGCATCCACCAGCAGGATCGCGGCGTGCGCCTGGAATTGCTGAACGCTCCGGCCGACGCCTTCGTCGACGGCGAAATGATCGCCAGCACCCGGGAAATGCTGTTCAGCGCCCTGCGCGACATCGTCTACACCGAAAACGAACTCGACGCCCTGAGCATCGACCTCAGCACCTCCCAGGGCATCAGCGACTACGTCTTCCACCTGCTGCGCAACGCGCGCACCCTGCGCCCGGGCGTCGAGCCGAAAATCGTCGTGTGCTGGGGCGGCCACTCGATCAACACCGAAGAATACAAATACACCAAGAAAGTCGGCCACGAACTGGGCCTGCGCAGCCTCGACATCTGCACCGGCTGCGGTCCCGGCGTGATGAAGGGCCCGATGAAAGGCGCGACCATCGCCCACGCCAAACAGCGGATTCACGGTGGCCGTTACCTCGGTCTGACCGAGCCGGGCATCATCGCTGCCGAGGCGCCGAACCCGATCGTCAACGAACTGGTGATCCTGCCGGACATCGAAAAACGCCTGGAAGCCTTCGTCCGCGTCGGCCACGGCATCATCATCTTCCCGGGCGGCGCCGGCACTGCCGAAGAGTTCTTGTACCTGCTGGGCATCCTGATGCACCCGGACAACGCCGGGCTGCCGTTCCCGGTGATTTTGACCGGGCCGAAACACGCCGCGCCGTACCTGGAACAACTGGACGCCTTTGTCACCGCCACCCTCGGCGAGGCGGCGAAAAAGCACTACGAAATCATCATCGACGACCCGGCCGAAGTGGCGCGGCAGATGACCGCGGGCCTCAAAGCGGTGAAGCAGTTCCGCCGCGAACGCAACGATGCGTTCCACTTCAACTGGCTGCTGAAAATCGACGAAGGCTTCCAGCGCCCGTTCGACCCGACCCACGAAAACATGGCCAACCTCAAGCTGCACCGCGATCAGCCGCCTCATGAACTGGCGGCCAACCTGCGCCGCGCGTTCTCCGGGATTGTCGCCGGCAACGTCAAGGACAAGGGCATTCGTCTGATCGAGGAACACGGGCCGTATCAGATCCGTGGCGACGCCGCGATCATGCAGCCGCTCGATCTGCTGCTCAAAGCCTTCGTCGCCCAGCACCGGATGAAACTGCCGGGTGGCGCGGCGTATGTGCCGTGCTATCGCGTGGTGTCCTGACACCGCCTATGAATAAGCCTGAAGACCCATTCTTCAGGGCATCCCATAACACTGTGGGAGCCGGCTTGCCCGCGAAGGGGCCATCGAATTCAGCATCTTTGTTGACTGACGGACCGCCTTCGCGAGCAAGCTCGCTCCCACAAAAAGAGTGTGAACCATGGATCACATCAACCACATCCTGATCGTCGACGATGACCGCGAGATCCGCGAACTGGTCGGCAATTACCTGACAAAAAACGGCCTGCGCAGCACCGTGGTCGCCGATGGCCGGCAGATGCGCAGCTTTCTGGAAGCCAACACGGTCGACCTGATCGTGCTCGACATCATGCTCCCCGGCGATGACGGGCTGGTGCTGTGCCGCGAGTTGCGCGCCGGCAAGCACAAGGCGATCCCGATCCTGATGCTCACCGCCCGCGACGACCAGACAGACCGCATCCTCGGCCTGGAAATGGGCGCCGACGATTACCTGACCAAACCCTTCGCCGCCCGCGAGCTGCTGGCGCGGATCAACGCCGTGCTGCGCCGCACGCGAATGCTGCCGCCCAATCTGCTGATCACCGAAACCGGGCGGCTGCTCGCGTTCGGCCGCTGGCGCCTGGACACCACCGCCCGCCACCTGCTCGATGAAGACGACACCATGGTCGCCCTCAGCGGCGCCGAGTATCGTTTGCTGCGGGTGTTTCTCGATCATCCGCAACGGGTGCTCAGCCGCGACCAGTTGCTCAATCTGACTCAGGGCCGTGACGCCGACCTGTTCGACCGCTCCATCGATTTGCTGGTCAGCCGCCTGCGTCAGCGGCTGCTGGACGACTCCCGCGAGCCGACCTACATCAAGACCGTGCGCAACGAGGGTTATGTGTTCTCCTTCGCCGTGGAGATGCTCGCCGAATCCTGACGGATTTGTATCGCTCTGTATAAATTCGCCGCGCAGATACGTAACCGGTGTTTTTGGGCCGTAACACCACATATCAGCGATACACCCTCGCGTTTGAATGAACCCACCAGAAAGCACTGGTTCACTCATCATCAAACGCAAGGAGAAGCACCATGTTCAAGTCCTCGAAATCCCTGGTACTCGCACTCAGCCTGCTCGGCGGCCTGGCCATGGCCGACCTGGCGTCCGCCAGCTCCCAACCACTGGTTGCCGAATACGGTTCGGAAAACCTGCAGAAGGATCGCGTTGCCGAAGGTGGCGCGGATCGCTTGCAGGAACTGCGTGAACGCGTGGCTGAAGGCGGTGCTGACCGTTTGCAAGATTTGCGCGAACGCGTCGCTGAAGGTGGCGCCGACCGCTTGCAGGAACTGCGCGAGCGCTCGGCCCGCAGCGTACTGGTCGCCGAGAACCGTCCCGAGTTCGGTTCCAAGTATCAGCGCTACTGATCGGCTGTACCCGTCGTACTCGATTCCTGCCGGGGGTGTCACACCCCCGCAGCGATCACGACTTCCCGGTAACGAGGCACTGTCAGATGCCATGCAATATTGCCGTGCCATTGCACCTCGAGCGTCCGGGCACTGCGCAAGACTTGTTCGCGTAAAACATCGTCGCACTCAAGTCGATCCAGCTCGCGCGGCAAGCGCCGTTGCAGCTTGAAAAACTCACCGGCCCACACATCGATTCGACGGCGAACCTCGCTGGCAGCTTCACGCGGGGAACATTGTCGATGATGAATGAGATGAGTCAGCAGGTTGTACACGTCCTCCATGGGGTTTTTCATGATGGAGAAAGACAACAAGTCATTAACAGCCTTCAGCAGGTTCAAGCTCAGCCTGCGTAGCGCCTGCCAGATGTCGCTGTAATAAACACGAGATGGCAGGTGTACACGATCGGCGAAGTAATTGAATTCCACACACACCTGAAACCCGCCGGCATTGCGCCAGACACTTTCAAAATCCTGTTCGGCCGGCTGCGAACCTTCAAGCCGATGCATCGCTGCGCGCAAACAGGGATAGAGATAACTTTCATATTGCTCAAGCGTTCGTTGTCGCCACTGCGCGGGCATCTGCGCCCCCGCCTGCTGAATGATGTCCGCCAGACCGCCCGCCAGACCGGTGCAAAACGGTTGTCCATCGCGGCTTGCCATCTCATGCACGTCACGGATGCTCTGCTCCAGTAACTCAGGTGCCTGACTCAAATCCTCATCGGCCAGATCGTCTTGACAACTGAACCACCCGGTGAGGTGAGCAAACAACAGAAGGTCCTCACAGCCTGCATCGGGCCACATATAACCGGCGTAGAGCCCTGGCTGGTATATATCAAGTTGATGACGCGCATGCGGCCCATCCTCCAGCCCCAGTCGAATCAGCCATTGGCGAGTATGCAGTTCCGCTGCCTGAGCATGGGGGCTTAGCGCAAATGAAAGCCGTTGCAGCCGAGGTGGAAGAGCGAAGTCTTTTCGATGCTGTTTGATTAACGCGTCACGGTCACGAAGCTGCTTGTGCCACCCGCGTACGGTCGAGATGTCGTGCTGCCTGAAAATTAACTGCAGCCAGACGGTGAACTGTGCCGCATCTCGCCTGATTTCGCCAAAAACCGCATGCAGACTTGACCATCTCCAATCCATCGCTTCATCGGAATTCACCTTGGGATCCACTCGACTGAGCCCGACAAAGACGTGGTCATACTCGTTCTCGATCAAACCATTCGAAACCGGTGTCCGATAAACGAAGGCCTCGACCTCGATCAGCGCTGGGCAGTCCAGTCCCATTTCTTCGAACAATCGTCGTCTGGCTGCCGCAAGGATCGGTTCGCCGGCTCGAGGATGACCACAACACGTATTAGTCCATAATCCTTGAGAGTGATATTTGCCCAGCGCCCGTTTTTGCAGGAGCAGTCGGCCTTTCAAATCGAAAATGAAGATGGAGAAGGCGCGATGCAAAAGTCCGTCGCGGTGAACCTGCATTTTTTCGGCAGTTCCGGTTTCCCGATCGTATTCATCTACAAGAATCAGCTCTTCCATTCTCGTCACCGTCGCCCTTCAAGACTGGACGATACGTCGGACCAGGCTTCACTTTGCATGTGGGGTTAAAACTTCATTCTAAAACTAGACAAATTTGAGCAAGTGACAAGTTCGGCACTCAACCTCTCTTTAGACAACATCTGGATATATCTGAAAATTCTACAGTCGATAACCAATCGGTTTTTACTTGAGCATGAATCGCCACAAAAAATACGCTACGTTTCAACTGTCACTCCCGTATAACCCGCCCTTGCCAGAAGTACGCTGTTGGCAACCCGCCCAAAGAGTCTTCTGCAATGTTGCAATCAACCAGCTCAACCTACGCGCAAGCCAGAGAACTCTGGACGTTGGCCTTTAACTATCAAGAACAGCACGCCGGCATGAAAGTCAGGACAGCACTGACGCTCGCGCTTGCGGACATTTACCAATTAGCGCCGATGCATGCGCAAACGCTTTGCCAGATTGTCGAGCTCTTCAACACGGCGTCTCTGGTACACGATGACATCATTGACGAAGACCCTACACGTCGTGGTGCCCCGTCCGTCTGGGTGAAATTCGGTATCGCCAGCGCACTGGTATCCGGTATGCATGGCTACATTGAAGGCCTGCAAAAGTTGAACGCTTTGGGGGATCCGAATCTTATTCACGCAGCCCTGGGAAGTCTCGAGGCGTTGCACATCGGTCAGCACCTCGACACGCAGTTGAGTGCAGGCGACAGCCTGCCGACGCTGGATCAATATCGTTTTATTGCACAAGCCAATACCGGATGCTTTTTCATGTTTATCCTGGACTCATGCCAAAGCCTCAATCCGATGCCGGTAGCAGTTTATTTGGCATTGCAGGACTTGATGCTGGAACTTGCCGTCTATTACCGCTACATCAATGACTACTGCGATATAAATCACACGCCCCACTTCAAGAAAAAAGGCTTTGCCCCTGATTTGGAAGGAGGTCCGAAAACGTTTCTCATGATCCTGGCCAACAGTCCATTAATCAAAAGTAAAAGAACGGACTTGCAGAAGCGCAGAATCATTTCTGACTGGGGTGATGCCGGAGTTTTCACCCGAGCGATGAACATCATGGAAGACAGTTTCAAGACCATTGAGCTTCATTTTGAGCAAGCCCGGTGCCTAGCTGGGGAACGAAACTTCGGTTCTCTACACACGTTCCTGCGGAACGTGCACTTTGAGCAAGAACCACAGGATAACTACTATCAGTCATTAATCAGGTAGCCTGGGCCCCTCGCTACTACCGATAAGCCTTGTTCTCTGACACAAAAGCCCCGCTGTTTCCCCACGACAGCCGTCATGGCTCGTACTAAGCTGCGCGATTGTTTTGTTCAGGGACGATCCATGAAACGATTTGCCGCCTGTCTGCTGTCAATGCTGGCCCTGACGGCCACTGCGGCGGACCTGCAACTGCTCACCGACAACCACCCGCCCCTGCATTTCATGCAAGGCAATCAGCTCGCAGGATTCGGTGTGGACGTGGTGCAGGCCCTGGCGACCCAGACCGGCGATCGTATCCATCTGCAACAAGTCCCGCTGCTGCGCGCCCTGCGCATGGCCAGCGATACCCCCGACACCGGCGTATTCACCGTGCTGCGTACCGACGAACGCGACGATCGCTATCAATGGGTCGGGCCGCTGATCGAAGTCGAAACCGCGCTGTACGCCCGCGACAATCTCCAGCCTCCCGTGCACAGCCTGCGTGAAGCCGATCACCTGGGCCGGATCACCGTGCCGCGCAAATGGCTGGTCTACAGCTACCTGCAAGGGCAAGACCTGAACAACCTCTACGGCGTGGAAACCCCGGAGCAGATGATGCGGCTGTTCAGCCTGGGGCGTACCGATTTCGTGGTCTCCGATACCTGGTCCAAAGCCGCCCTCGCCCGCGAACAAGGCATGGAGCCGGGACGCTTGCAGTACCAGATCCCGTTGATGAAACAGAACACCTACATTGCCTTTTCGCCGCAAACCGATCCGAAACAGGTCGCACGCTGGCAGCAGGCGCTGGATACATTGCGGGCCGATGGCCGTCTGGAGCAGCTGCGCCAGCGCTGGCTGAGCAATACCCTACCGCGCTGATCGCGCATCAACACCTTCGATAACAACTATGCGCAAGGGTGTTTTCACATCAAAACCCTCCAGCACTACAGTGGGCCCCATCTTCTCCCCACTCTCTGGAGCAACATCATGAAAGACATCATCGCACTCGGCTTCATTGTTTCCCTGATCGGCGCCACTTCCGCCATCGCTGCCCCACACGCCAGCACTCCAGTTGTCGCGGCTGCGACCGTTGGCCAGTCCGGCACCCTGAACGTCGACACCGTCAGCAACGACGTCGAACACCAAGGCCTCAAACTCCAACAGAACGCCGAACAGACCAAACTGTACGTCGCGGAAAACCGCCCGGAATTCGGTTCCAAATATCAGCGCTACTGAGTGATCGGTTTGAGCTGCCAGAAACAGGAAACCCCGCCGAAGCGGGGTTTCTTGCATTCGGGCGTCAGCGCACCAGTCGCGCGGCCAGCGCCTTGGCCTGCAACGCCACGTCGGTGACAGCGGTGCTTTCCCACCACATGCCACGCAGCGGCGGGCCCATGGCGAACAGGCGGTTCGAGACCCGACCCTCTTCATCCATCACCGCACCGTCCACCGCCGCCGCGATGCCCAGCGCCAACGGCCCCGGGCGAACCAGACCGCGCGCCAGCAATTGCTGTGGCAAAGGTCGCGCGACCCGGCGCCAGTCGTATTCGATGCCGCTTGAGTTGATCAACGCCGCGCCCTGCACCACGCGGGTTTCAGCCTCACCGCGAGGGCGAATGCGGATACCCACGCCGTCGCCCGATACCGGCTCAAGCCCCTTGTAAGACGCCGCATGAATGCGCAATCGCCCTTCCCGATGCAGTCGCTCGACCAGTTCCGCGCTCAGCGGCGGTGAACGATGGTGATGACTTTCCCACCACGGTCGCACATGGCGCACGAACTGCCGGCGCTGCGCATCGCTGGCCTGGCTCCACAAATGACCGATGTGCGCCCGCACGGTGTCGAGCGGCGCCTGCCAGTCGATGCCTTGGGCGATGGCGTCGCGGCAATGCCGGCGCAATCCGCGCAGTAACTGGCGCGGCGTGCGGATGCTGTGATCTTCGGCGAGGAAGTCCACCCACGCAGGCGGCTGCCGACGCACATGGGGCAACAGCCCGTGCCGGGAAAACACCTCGATCGGCCCGCGATGCCCGGCCTGCTCCAGCGACACCACGGCATCGACCATGGTCAGGCCGGAGCCGATGATCAGCACCGTGGATTGTGGATCGAGCTGGCGCATGGCCGCGACATCCCACGGATCGAGCGCCGCCGCGTTGAGGCCGCTGGAGTCTTTTTGCGGTGTGCGGGCAGCCGGGAACATGCCGGTCGCCAGCACCGCATAAGCGCCCCGCAGTTGCTGGCCGTCACTCAAAGTGAGCTGTACGGAATCGTTGGAAGCCTGCACATCGACCACTTCGGCCCGTACATGCTCGACCGTCGACCCGTGTTGTGCGCCCACCTGCTGCGCTTCGGCCAGACGCTGCTGCACATACACGCCGAACAAACCCCGAGGTGGAAACAGTTCGCTGACCGGTACATGTTGCTGATCCGACTCCGGCCAGCCACCGCCAGCGATGTGATCGGTCAGCCATTGAGTCAGGTCATCGGCATTGTCCGGATCGACGCTCATCCGCGCCGCATTGCCGTTGAGCGTGTGGCCCAGTTCCACCGCGCTGTACGCTTCGCCCCGGCCCAGTTCGGCCCGGGGCTCGATCACCAGAATCGTTCTGCACCCCGGCAAACGCAGCAATTGCACAGCCAGCATCGTACCGCTGAGGCCGCCGCCGACAATCAGGATGTCGGCGTGACGGGTGGCGGTTGTATCGATTTGAGTCATGCCGTTCTCGCAGCTGAGGATATGCTCGGGCCAGTGTCATTCAGACGCCGCGAAGACGTCTAGACAGACGCGACCTTTTTCTCCTGCCGATGCAGCTCGCCGAGGTTTCGATAGCCGCTGCCCGGATGGATCTCCGGCAGTCTCGGCCCTTCGCCAAACAGCTTCTCGCGCAAGGTCCCCGGCGCGTACTCGGTCTTGTAGACACCGCGCTTCTGCAACTCCGGCACCAGCAATTCCACGGCGTCGATGAACGTTTCGTGGGTCAGCGCGTAGGCCAGGTTGAAGCCGTCGACGTCGGTTTCATCGACCCATTCCTGCAACAGGTCCGCCACCGTTTCCGGGCTGCCGACAAACAGCGGACCGAAGCCGCCGATGCCGACCCAATCGGCCAGTTCGCTGGGCGTCCAGACCTTGTTCGGATCCGCCGTGGAAAACGCTTCGACCGCCGATTGAATCGCGTTGGTGTGCACGTGTTTGAGCGGTTCGTCCGGTTTGAAGCGGCTGAAGTCGATGCCGGTCCAGCCGGAAATCAGCGCCATCGCGCCCTCGTAGCTGACCCAGGATTTGTATTCTTCGAACTTGGCTTTGGCCTTGGCGTCGGTCTCGCCGAGGATCACGGTTTGCAGGTTGAAGATCAGGATCTTCGACGGATCGCGCCCGGCCTCGGCGGCGCGGCGGCGGATGTCGGCCACCGTTTTCTTCAGCAGCACTTTCGACGGTGCCGCGACAAAAACGCATTCGGCATGCTCGGCGGCAAACTGCTTGCCCCGGCTGGAAGCGCCGGCCTGATAGAGAACTGGCGTGCGTTGCGGCGACGGTTCGCAGAGGTGAATGCCCGGCACCTGGAAGTGTTTCCCGTGGTGGCGGATCTCGTGGATCTTGCTCGGGTCACTGAAAATCCGCCGCTCGCGATCCCGCAGGATAGCGCCCTCTTCCCAACTGCCTTCCCACAGTTTGTAGCAGACCTCCAGGTATTCCTCGGCGAAGTCGTAGCGCGCGTCGTGTTCGGTCTGGGCTTGCTGGCCGATGTTCTTCGCGCCGCTCTCCAGATAAGAGGTGACGATGTTCCAGCCGGCACGGCCCTTGGTCAGGTGATCGAGGGTCGACAGGCGTCGAGCGAATGGATATGGATGTTCGAAGGATAACGAGGCGGTCAGGCCAAACCCCAGGTGCTCGGTGACCAGGGCCATTGGCGGGATCAGTTGCAACGGATCGTTGACCGGCACCTGCGCCGCCTGCCGGATCGCCGCTTCGCCATTGCCGTTGTAGACGTCGTAGATGCCCAGCACGTCGGCGATGAACAAACCATCGAACTTGCCGCGCTCGAGGATTTTCGCCAGATCGGTCCAGTACTCCAGATCCTTGTACTGCCAGGAGCGATCCCGAGGGTGAGCCCATAGGCCCGGCGACTGATGGCCGACGCAGTTCATGTCGAAGGCGTTGAGGCGGATTTCGCGGGGCATCAGATGGCACTCCCGATGTTCAGGAGGCGTTTAACGATTTGGTTTGAAGCGGTCATGCAAGGCGACTCCGTGGTTTCCGGATGAGGATCCACAACCCTTAGCAGGAGTCATGCCTGAATATATTTTCTATATTTATCAATGCATTGGGATAACAACCTAAAGTAGTCTGCAAACGGTAGGGAGCAAACTGTTTATTGGCTGTCGGCGCAGCAACAGTCAGATCACCACATTGCGCACGAAGCGCGCGGCCACTTCCCCGTCATTGCGGTAGGTGTGCGGCTGATTGCTGGCGAACATGAAAAACTCGCCGGCCGCGATTTGCTGGGGTTGATCGTCGAGCATCAGCGTCAGGCAGCCTTCGAACACAAAGATCTGTTCGCTCCAGCCGTCAGCGTCCGGTTGCGAGGGATAGACCTCGCCCGGTTGCAGGCACCATTCCCACTGTTCCACCGCGCGGGTGGCGTTGGCCTTGGACAGTAGAACGGCTTTGCTGCCGGGGATGCTGCCGGCCCAGGCGAGTTCGTTGATGCGGCCCGGATCGCGATTGTCCGGGGCCTGGATAAGATCGCTGAAGGCCACTTCGAGGGCTTCGGCGACGCGGTCGAGGGTGGTCAGGCTGACATTCTTCTCGCCCGCCTCGATGGCCACCAGCATTCGCCGGCTGACCCCGGACTTTTCCGCGAGGGCCGTCTGGCTCATGTCGGCGGCGTGGCGCAGGCGCCGGACGTTCTGGCTGACGTGTTGCAGGACCGAAGCCCGCTGAACGGAATCTCTGTGCACTATATTGCTCACTGGCTGGGGCTGGGCAGTATACTGCGCAACATTTGGCGCATTGTGCGTCTCCTCCTTAAAAGTGCGCAAGGTCATGACGTCAGCCAACTCCCCTCAAACTCCCCTGCGGTTTTCCCGGTTCAGCAAAGCCGAGTGCGTGCTGGTGTTGATCACCATGCTTTGGGGCGGCACCTTTCTGCTGGTGCAGCACGCGATGACCGTCAGCGGCCCGATGTTTTTCGTCGGCCTGCGCTTTGCCGCCGCAGCTGGCATTGTTGCGCTGTTCTCCTGGAAACACCTGCGGGAACTGACCCTGTTCGAATTCAAGGCTGGCGCCTTTATCGGCGTGGCGATCCTGCTCGGTTATGGCTTGCAGACCGTTGGGTTGCAGAGTATCCCAAGCAGTCAGTCGGCGTTCATCACCGCGCTGTACGTGCCGTTCGTGCCGCTGTTGCAATGGCTGGTGCTGGGCCGGCGCCCGGGTTTGATGCCGAGCATCGGCATCATGCTGGCGTTTACCGGGCTGATGCTGCTTTCCGGGCCATCCGGGGCTTCGCTGAATTTCAGCCCCGGTGAAATCGCCACGCTGATCAGCGCCATTGCGATAGCGGCCGAAATCATCCTGATCAGTAACTATGCCGGCCAGGTCGATGTGCGCCGGGTAACCGTTGTGCAGTTGGCAACGACCTCAGTGCTGTCGTTCTTGATGGTGGTGCCGACCGGCGAGGCGATTCCGGATTTCTCGTGGCTGTTGCTGAGCACCGCTTTGGGCCTGGGCGCGATGAGTGCGGCGATTCAGGTGGCGATGAACTGGGCGCAGAAAAGTGTTTCGCCGACCCGTGCGACCTTGATTTACGCCGGTGAGCCGGTGTGGGCCGGAATCGTCGGGCGCATCGCGGGAGAGCGTCTGCCAGCGATTGCATTGGTGGGTGCAGGCTTGATCGTGGCGGCGGTGATCGTCAGTGAATTGAAGACCAAAGGCAAAGAGACACAAACAGTCACGGAAGAATTGGAACACGAGACCGAAGGCTAAACGGGGGTTTTACGGCTACTTTGTAGGATTCAGAGACATCCTCGCGTTTGGCGATCCGGGAGCTGGCACGTATGATGCTTCACAAACTTCCGCAGATTAGAAGCCTATGTCCCTGATAGTTCTACTGCTTCTGCCTTTTCTGGGCAGCTGTCTGGCAGCCGTGCTGCCGCACAACGCACGTAACGCCGAATCCCTGCTGGCAGGTCTGGTCGCACTGATCGGCACTGTCTCGGTCGCGATGCTGTATCCGCAGATCGCCCACGGCGGCGTGATCCGCGAAGAATTCACCTGGCTGCCCAGCCTGGGCCTGAACTTCGTCCTGCGCATGGACGGCTTCGCCTGGCTGTTCTCGATGCTGGTGCTGGGCATCGGCACCCTCGTTTCCTTATATGCCCGCTATTACATGTCGCCGGACGATCCGGTGCCGCGTTTCTTCGCGTTCTTTCTGGCGTTCATGGGCGCCATGCTCGGGCTGGTGATCTCCGGCAACCTGATACAGATCGTGTTCTTCTGGGAGCTGACCAGCCTTTTCTCGTTCCTGTTGATCGGCTATTGGCACCACCGCCACGACGCGCGCCGTGGTGCGTACATGGCGTTGATGGTCACCGGTGCGGGAGGATTATGCCTGCTGGCGGGGGTCATGATCCTCGGCCATGTGGTCGGCAGCTATGACCTGGACAAGGTCCTGGCCGCCGGCGATCTGATTCGCGCACATGCCCTCTACCCCATCCTGCTTCCCCTCATTCTTATCGGCGCCCTCAGCAAAAGCGCCCAGTTCCCCTTCCACTTCTGGCTGCCCCACGCGATGGCGGCACCCACACCGGTTTCGGCGTACCTGCACTCGGCAACCATGGTCAAGGCCGGGGTTTTCCTGCTGGCCCGCCTGTGGCCGTCGCTGTCCGGCAGCGAAGAATGGTTCTACATCGTCAGCGGCGCCGGTGCCGCCACGCTGTTGCTCGGCGCGTACTGCGCGATGTTTCAGAACGATCTCAAAGGGCTGCTGGCCTATTCGACCATCAGCCACCTCGGCCTGATCACCCTGCTGCTGGGTTTGAACAGTCCGCTGGCCGCTGTGGCAGCCGTGTTCCACATCCTCAACCATGCGACCTTCAAGGCCTCGCTGTTCATGGCCGCCGGGATCATCGACCACGAAAGTGGCACCCGCGACATCCGCAAGCTCAACGGCCTGTTCAAACTGATTCCGTTCACCGCCACCCTGGCGATGGTCGCCAGTGCGTCCATGGCCGGTGTGCCGCTGCTCAACGGTTTCCTGTCGAAAGAAATGTTCTTTGCCGAAACCGTGTTCATCAACGCCACCGCGTGGGTTGAAACCAGCCTGCCGATCGTCGCGACCATTGCCGGTATGTTCAGCGTTGCCTACTCGCTGAGATTCACCGTTGATGTGTTCTTCGGCCCGACCGCCACCGACCTGCCGCACACCCCGCATGAACCACCGCGCTGGATGCGTGCGCCGGTGGAACTGCTGGTGTTCACCTGCCTGCTGGTGGGGATTTTCCCGGCCCAAGTGGTCGGCCCGTTGCTGGCCGCTGCCGCGTTGCCGGTGGTGGGCGGCGTGCTGCCGGAATACAGCCTGGCGATCTGGCACGGCCTCAATGCACCGATGATCATGAGCCTGATCGCCATGTCCGGCGGCATCGTGCTGTATCTGCTGCTGCGCAACCAGCTCAAGCGCGGCCGCTTCAAGTATCCGCCGCTGGCGGGCCGCCTCAACGGCAAGCGAATGTTCGAGCGCAGTCTGGTGGCGATGATGCGTCTGGCCCGACGGCTGGAGCGGCGGATCGGCACCAAGCGTCTGCAAACCCAGCTGTTCTTGATGGTATCGGCGGCGGTGCTGGCCGGGCTGATCCCGATGCTGCACAGCAGCCTGAGCTGGGGTGACCGGCCGAAGATCCCAGGCTCGATCGTGTTCGTGACCCTGTGGCTGCTGGCAATCGCCTGCGCCCTCGGCGCCGCGTGGCAAGCCAAGTATCACCGTCTCGCCGCCCTGACCATGGTCAGTGTCTGCGGCCTGATGACCTGCGTGACCTTCGTCTGGTTCTCGGCGCCGGATCTGGCCCTGACGCAACTGGTGGTTGAAGTGGTGACCACTGTGCTGATCCTGCTCGGCCTGCGCTGGCTGCCACGGCGAATCGAAGAGGTTTCGCCGCTGCCAAGCAGCCTGCGCAAGGCGCGGGTACGGCGTCTGCGCGACTTGCTGCTGTCGATTGCCGTCGGTGGCGGCATGGCGCTGCTGTCCTACGCGATGCTGACCCGGCAGACGCCGAACGACATTTCCTCGTTCTATCTGAGTCGCGCCCTGCCCGAAGGCGGCGGCAGCAACGTGGTCAACGTGATGCTGGTGGATTTCCGTGGTTTCGACACCCTTGGTGAGATCACAGTGCTCGCCGCCGTGGCACTGACCGTATTTGCCCTGCTGCGTCGCTTCCGCCCGCCGAAAGAAAGCCTGCAACTGCCGGCCCAGCAGCGCCTGCTCGCCCCCGACGTGGTGACCGATCTGGTCAACCCGCGCTCGGCCAGCGACACCGCGCTCGGTTTCATGATGGTGCCGGCGGTACTGGTGCGCCTGCTGCTGCCGATTGCGCTGGTGGTGTCGTTCTACCTGTTCATGCGCGGGCACAACCAGCCGGGTGGCGGCTTCGTCGCCGGTCTGGTGATGTCGGTGGCGTTCATCCTGCAATACATGGTCGCCGGCACTCAGTGGGTCGAGGCGCAAATGAGCCTGCGCCCACTGCGCTGGATGGGCACCGGCCTGCTGTTCGCCACCGTCACCGGCCTCGGGGCGATGGCGGTCGGTTATCCGTTCCTGACCACCCACACCTGGCACTTCAGCCTGCCGCTGCTGGGTGATATCCATATCGCCAGCGCGCTGTTCTTCGATATCGGCGTCTACGCCGTGGTGGTCGGCTCGACCTTGCTGATCCTCACCGCCCTCGCCCACCAATCGGTCCGGGGCCATAAAACCGCTGCCGCCAAAGGAGCCGCCTGATGGAAGAAGTCATCGCAATCGCCATCGGCGTACTCGCCGCGTCCGGGGTCTGGCTGATCCTGCGGCCACGGACATTCCAGGTGGTGATGGGCCTGTGCCTGCTGTCCTACGGCGTCAACCTGTTCATCTTCAGCATGGGCAGCCTGTTCATCGGCAAGGAGCCGATCATCAAGGACGGCGTGCCACAGGATCTGCTCAATTACACCGACCCGTTGCCCCAGGCGCTGGTGCTGACGGCCATCGTCATCAGCTTCGCCATGACCGCGTTGTTTCTGGTGGTACTGCTGGCCTCACGAGGCCTGACCGGCACCGACCACGTTGACGGAAGGGAGCCCAAGGAATGACGGCGATGACTCACCTGATCGCCGCACCGATCCTGCTGCCGCTGCTGACCGCCGCCATCATGCTAATGCTCGGCGAGAAGCACCGTCCGCTGAAGGCGAAAATCAACCTGTTCTCCAGCCTCCTCGGCCTCGGCATCTCGGTGATGCTGCTGCAATGGACCCAGACCACCGGCGTGCCCGGTTCGATTGGGGTTTATCTGCCGGGCAACTGGCAGGTGCCGTTCGGCATCGTGCTGGTGGTCGATCGTCTGTCGGCATTGATGCTGGTGCTGACCGGAATCATTGGCGTCAGCGCCCTGCTGTTTGCCATGGCCCGCTGGGACGGCGCCGGGTCGAGCTTCCACGCCTTGTTCCAGATTCAGTTGATGGGCCTTTACGGCGCATTCCTGACGGCGGACCTGTTCAACCTGTTCGTATTCTTCGAGGTGCTGCTCGCCGCATCTTACGGCCTGCTGCTACACGGCTCGGGCCGGGCGCGGGTGTCGTCGGGGCTGCATTACATCTCGATCAACCTGCTGGCGTCGTCGCTGTTCCTGATCGGCGCGGCGCTGATCTACGGTGTGACCGGCACGCTGAACATGGCGGATCTGGCCCTGAAGATCCCGCTGGTGCCGGAAGCCGACCGTGGCCTGCTGCACGCCGGCGCGGGAATTCTGGCCGTGGCGTTCCTGGCCAAGGCCGGCATGTGGCCGCTGAACTTCTGGCTGGTGCCGGCCTACTCGTCGGCCAGCGCACCGGTGGCGGCGATGTTCGCGATCATGACCAAGGTCGGTGTCTACACCCTGCTGCGTCTGTGGACGCTGCTGTTCTCGGGCCAGGCCGGCGCTTCGGCGTACTTTGGCGGCGACTGGCTGATCTACGGAGGCATGGCCACCATGGCCGGCGCGGGTGTGGCGATCATCGCCGCGCAACGCCTGGAACGCATGGCCAGCCTGAGCATTCTGGTATCCGCGGGAATCCTGCTATCGGCCGTGGGCTTCGCCCAGCCAAACCTGATCGGCGCCGCGCTGTTCTATCTGGTCAGCTCGACCCTGGCGCTGAGTGCGCTGTTCCTGCTGGCCGAATTGATCGAACGTTCGCGCACCGCCATCGAAGTGCCGCTGGAAGACGAGAACGAACTGCTGCCGCGTCCGCAGGAATGGCAGCGTCCGATCAAGGGCATCAACCTCGACGACGATCAGAAAGCCGTGGTCGGTCAGGTGATCCCGTGGACCATGGCCTTCCTCGGTCTGAGCTTCATTGCCTGCGCGCTGTTGATTATCGGCATGCCGCCGCTGTCCGGCTTCATCGGCAAGCTCAGCCTGATCGGTGCCCTGCTCAATCCGCTTGGCCTCGGCGCCGGCGAGCCGATCTCGAATGCTGCCTGGGCGTTGCTGGCCTTGCTGATTCTTACCGGACTCGGCTCGCTGATGGCGTTCTCGCGCCTGGGGATCCAGCGCTTCTGGTCGCCTGAAGAGCGACCGTCGCCGCTGCTGCGCAAACTGGAATGCACGCCGATTTTCCTGCTGCTCGGCCTGAGCATCGCGCTGACCTTCAAGGCTGAACCGCTGCTGCGTTACACCCAGGCAGCGGCCGATGCCCTGAACAATCCGCAGCAATACGTGATGGCGGTGCTTGGCACTCGCGCCGTGCCGAGCCCGGAAGCCAAGGCTACGCTGCTGGAGGTGCAACCATGAAACGTCTGTTTCCGGCTCCGTGGTTGTCGCTTGCGCTGTGGTTGCTGTGGCTGGTACTGAACCTGTCGGTCAGCCCGGGCAACCTGCTGCTGGGTGCCGTACTCGGTTTCTGCGCCCCGCTGATGATGCGCAAATTGCGCCCGCAGCGGATTCACATCCGCCGCCCGGGCACGATCCTGCGATTGTTTCTGCTGGTCGGGCGTGACGTGATCGTCTCGAACCTGCAGGTGGCCTGGGGCGTGCTCAACGCCGGTCGCCGCCCGCCTCGCTCGCGCTTCATCAAGGTGCCGCTGGATCTGCGCGACGCCAACGGCCTGGCAGCATTGTCGATGATCACCACGGTGATTCCCGGCACAGTCTGGTCAGAACTGGCGCTGGATCGCAGCATTCTGTTGCTGCACGTCTGGGATCTGGATGACGAGGCGCAGTTCATCCAGCACTTCAAGGTCACTTACGAGCGACCGTTGATGGAGATTTTCGAATGAGCCCGCTGCTGTCGAACGCGATTCTGCTGACGCTGTTCCTGTTTTCCCTGGCCATGGTCCTCACACTGGTGCGCCTGTTCAAAGGCCCGTCGGCGCAGGACCGGGTACTGGCGCTGGATTACCTGTACATCGTCGCCATGCTGATGATGCTGACCTTGGGGATTCGTTATGCCAGTGACACCTACTTCGAAGCGGCGCTGCTGATCGCGCTGTTCGGCTTCGTCGGCTCGTTTGCCCTGGCGAAATTCCTCCTGCGTGGCGAGGTGATCGAATGAACGCTGAACTGTCTTTGTGGGTGGAAATCCCGGTGGCGATTCTGCTGGTGCTCAGCGGTATTTTCGCCCTGATCGGTGCGACCGGCCTGCTGCGGATGAAGGATTACTTCCAGCGCATGCACCCCCCGGCGCTGGCCTCGACGCTGGGCGCGTGGTGCGTGGCGCTGGCCTCGATCATCTGTTTTTCCGCACTCAAGTCCGGGCCGGTGCTGCACGCATGGCTGATCCCGATTCTGCTGTCGATCACCGTGCCGGTGACCACCCTGCTGCTGGCGCGGGCGGCATTGTTCCGCAAGCGCATGGCCGGGGATGACGTGCCGGCCGAGGTCAGCAGCCGGCGTACTGAAACCGGCAGCTAGATCCAGGCAACAGCCAACAGCCCGGCTCCCAAAATCAGACACAGCGGCGAGTAAACCCAAGTGTCGAGCCGGGCGAACCGCGATCCCTTCACTTCCTTGAAAAAACCCACCAGCTCCGAATCGCCGATCGCCCGCGCAAACATCAGCAGCGCAATCGCGCTGATCACCCACTGCAGTGCCCAGTGATGCACGGCGGGCAGGCACCACCCCACTCGCATGCACACCAGTGCGGCAATCAGTAGCAGAGCTGCCGCCACCACCAGCGTGATCCAGCCTGACGGCTTGAACGCAGGCCTGAGGGTCAGCCCGCCGTTATCCACCGGAACCTGCGGCACCACCGCCACGGCCGCCCACTGCCCACCCATCGCCCAATACACATGCATCAGGCTGATCACCGCGAATATCGTCACCAGCCATTGAGCCAACACAAAGGTCATGGTCGAGAATCCTTGAAAGGGATTTGAACAAAACATCCTAGTCGGCATTTTTCCATGTGCACGACCGATCGGCGGTGCGGTAAAGTGCCGCCCCATGAAATTCACCCGTACCGATCGCTCGCTGCTGGCCTGGATGCTCTATTGCTGCGTCCTGTTCAACGTGTTCGCCTGCAGCATCGGTCACGGACAAATGGTCGGCATGCAGCTCAACGGTATCGGCGGCCAGTTCTGTGCCGTCGACCCGAGCACCCAGGCGCCGCTCGCCTCGAGTCCCACCGAAGAAAAACTGCCGACCCTGGCCAAGGCGTTCGGCTGTCCACTGTGCTCCACCGGCGGCATGGGCCCGGCGTTCAACTCCAGCCTGACCCTGGCGATCCTGCCGGAACAACACAGCCCGCCGCTGCCGGCCATCGTCAGCGCCGACCTTCCTGCCCGCTTCATCTGGCCTTCGGCCAATCCCCGCGCCCCGCCGCTCGCCTGAGTGCCCTTGCCTTTTTGATCTGTCAGCCCACTGCGCCAACGCGCGGCGTTCGCCTGTGCGCTGACTCCGAGAACAAGCATTCAGGATTCAATCAATGAAACAACTTACCTTGCTGGCGAGCCTGTGCGGCTGCCTGTCCGTCAACGTCTGGGCGCAATCCACCGTGGATCTGGCGCCGATCACTATTGACGGCGAGTCCGGCGCCGAACCCGGCCTGAGCCTCGACCAGTCCAGCGGCATGGCCTCGCGCCTCGGCCTCAGCGTGCGCGACACCCCGGCCTCGGTGGCCATTGCCAACCGCAGTGACATCGAACGTCGCGGTTCGCAAAACTTTCAGGACGCGGCCAACACCTTGCCGGGGGTGAACGCCAGTGCGCCGCCGGGCTTTGGCGGGTTCGTCTCCTATCGCGGTTTCACCAGCAGCCAGATCACCCAGATGTTCAACGGGGTCAACGTTTCCGGCGGACTGGCACGGCCCGTGGATTCGTGGATCTATGACCGGGTGGAACTGGTCGGCGGCCCGTCATCGTTGATCAACGGCGCCGGCTCGGTCGGTGGTTCGCTGAACTACGTGACCAAACTGGCCACCCGCGACGAGCAAGCCATTGAAGGCCGGGTCAGCTATGGCACCTACGACACCACCGAAACCGCGTTCGGCCTCAATCACGCGCTGACCGAACCCGGTGCCGACGTTCAGCATTACGCGCGACTCGACGTCAGCCACAACACCAGCAACGGCTACATTGACCGCCAGGAACGCGATGCCTGGAGCGTGGCGTTCTCGTTGCTCAGCGACCTGACGCCAAACCTTTCGCACACCCTGGCCCTGGAATATCAGGACGAACACGAGGACAGCCCGTACTGGGGCACGCCGGTGCTCAACCCCAAGGCCGGCGAGTTGAAGATCGACAAGCACAACCGCTTCAACAACTACAACGTCGAGGACGGCCGCTACGAGCAGCGGACGATCTGGGTGCGCTCGATCATCGATTACCGGATCAACGACAGCACCACCCTGCGCAATACCCTCTATCACCTCGACAGTCAGCGTGATTACCGCAACCTGGAAACCTATCAATACAACGCCGACAACAGCGCGGTGAACCGCTCCACTGCGTATCAGGTGCGACATCAGGGCGAGCAGAACGGCAACCAGTTCGAACTGCGCCACGACAACACCCTGTTCGGCCTCGACACCACCTGGTCCGGCGGATTCGAGTACAAGGTCAACCAGACCACCAACTCGCCGCTGAACGTCAAAGGCGCCAGCGCGGTGGACCCGAACAACTACCGACCGGGGCATTTCTATGACATCCCCGGAACGATGCCGGGTTTCGTCAGCGACAAGACCAACGAAGTCACGACCAAAGCGCTGTTTGCCGAAAACCGCCTGGCACTGACCGACAAGCTCTCGCTGTTAACCGGTCTGCGCTATGACGACATCGACCTCGACGTGACCAACCATCGCACTGTGACCGCGAGCAACCCGCGTCATTTGAAGCGCAGGTGGGAACCGGTCACAGGGCGTGTCGGCATGACATACCAGTTCATATCGTCAGCCAATGTGTACGTGCAATACAGCACCGCCGCCGAGCAACCCAATGGCACGCAGGACTTCGATGTCTCGACCGGCAAACAATGGGAAATCGGCAGCAAGTTCGACTACCTGAACGGACGCGGCTCGGCGACGGTGGCCGCCTACACCATCGAGCGCAAGGACTTCGCAGTGACGGATCCACTGGACCCGACCAGCAGCATTCCGGTCGGCCAGCAGACTTCGAAGGGCATCGAGATTGCCAGTTCGCTGCGGATCACCGACAAGCTGCTGGCCGAAGGCAACTTCGCCTGGGTCGATGCGCAATACGATGAGTTCAACGAGAAGAACGCCGCCGGCGTAGTGGTCTCGCGCAAGGGCAATACACCGACCAACGTGCCGGACCGGGTGGGCAATCTGTGGCTGACCTATGATTTCTCGCCGCAGTGGCAAGGCGGGGTCGATGCGCGGTACGTGGCGTCGGTGTTCGCCGACACGGCCAACACCATGACCGTGCCGTCGTACACGTTGTTTGGCAGCTTTCTCAGCTACAAGGTGGACTCGCACACCACCGTGACCGGGCGGGTGCGCAACCTGACGAATGAGGTGTATGCCGAGTTCGCCCATGTATCGCCGGCGTATTACCTCGGCACACCGCGCACCTTTGAGCTGGCTGTGCAAACCCGCTTCTAAAAGCTTCGCGGGCAAGCCCGTTCCCACAGGAATCGATGTGTTTTCAAAGCTCAGAGCACACCGAAAAACCTGTGGGAGCGGGCTTGCCCGCGATGAGGTCCGTTGATTCAACCTCTATTTCAAATCAGCTGAAACCTTATCTGCCACATCCTTCGGCAGCCACGCCTGCCACACATCCGGATGCGCCTTCATGAACGCTGTCGCCGCATCCCGAGGTGGTGTGTGTTTTTCACTCATCTCGGCCAGCGCCTTGTTCAGATCATCAATCGGAAAGTCGACCTTGCTGAAGAACTCGGCGATCTGCGGATACTGCTTCTGGAACGGCGTAGACACCCCGATCGACAGCTTCGAGGCCAGTGACCGGGTCGGTTTCGGATTGGGGTTGTCGGCGTCGGTCAGGGTCTTCCAGGCCTCGGCATCGAACGGCGGCTCTTCGAGTTGGATCAGCTTGAACTTGCCGAGCAACGGCGTCGGCGACCAGTAATAGAACAGCACCGGCTTGCCCCGGCGGATCGATGAACTGATCTCGGCATCCAGCGCAGCACCGGAACCACTGCGGAAATTGGTGAAGTCATTCTGCAAGCCATACGCCGTGAGCTTCTGCTTGTTCACTACCTCCGATGTCCAGCCGATCGGGCTGTTGAGGAATCGGCCCTTGCTCGGGGTTTCCGGATCCTTGAACACGTCCTTGTACTTCTTCAGATCGCTGACGCTTCGCAGGTCCGGCGCCAGTGGCTTGATGCCCTTGGCCGGATCGCCTTTGATCACGTATTCCGGCACCCACCAGCCTTCGGTAGCGCCTTTGACCGTGTCGCCCAGGCTGACGACCTTGCCCTCGGCCTCCGCCTTGACCCATACCGGACTGCGCCCGGCCCACTCTTCGCCGATGACCTGAATGTCATTGTTGGCCAGCGCAGTCTCAAGGGTGATGGTGGTGCCCGGCAAGGTGTCGGTCGGCAGGCCATAGCCCTTCTCGACAATGATCCGCAGGACGTCGGTGATCAGGCTGCCGCTTTCCCAGTTCAGATCGGCAAAGTGAATCGGCGCCTGTGCCGCGCCCACCGAAGGCACCACCGTCATCAGGCCGAATGTGGTCAACCCAGCAGCCAGCAACCGTCGAAATCCGTTCATGCTTTTGCACCTCGTGCCGTTCACAGCAATAGCAGGATGGCCTGACAGAAGACCGCAAGCCTCTGAATACTCAGTCAACTGACTGTAGACGAGGTTCCTGCTTTTTCAGGGGCATGACACGCACGAGGCTACTTTTCAGACATTTCCTGCAGGCTCTTCAGCTCGCGTCTGACCATGCTGGCGTATTCCGAAGGCTGCAAGGCGTAGATTTGCGAGGCGACCCAACCCAGCCAGGCGCCCTTCAACTCGGCCTTCGCAGTGAACAGTCGACGTGCTTCTTCACGGGCGCTGTCGAGGTTCTGCAAATGGAAATCGGCGCGGCTCACTCGCTTGCCTTGAACGTCACCAGTTCGCCCTTGCGCCACTTGGCGGCTTTGGCGGTGACGGCTTTCAGGGTTTTGGTCAGGCCTTCCTGCAGTTGTTCATTGGCGGCAAACACGGTAACCGCGCTGTGGCCTTCCTTGAACACGATGGCGTGGCCATCGGCCGTGGTGACGAACGCGTAGTCGCCCAGACCGTACACGGTCATTTTGATTTCGCGAAAGCGGATGTCCATCTTGCCGCCTTCACGGCTGGGCAGTACCGACGCGCTGAAATGATCGCCGACCTTGAGCTTGAGGCCAGGTTTGTCATCGACCACCAATGCGCTTTCGGTGTCGATCTCGGCAACGTAAATGCCTTCGGCGTTTTGCTCGGTGATGTAAACAAAACGTGATTGAAACTGCTTGACCAGCTTTGCCCGCAAATCACCCAGCACGAACAAAGCATGCATATCGAGGTTACTGACTGCCAAAGAAACATCCCCACACTTGAAAAGAGTGCCATACGCGAAAGCGCGCACAGCAGAAAAAGTCGGCCGGGCCGAAGGTGTTGCGCGATGACTCGAATATACGCCTGAGCGAGCGAAGTGCTCATTCAACGCGAGTTGCACAAGACTACTGGAATGCCACTCGCGAAACCTGCAAAGACGTTCTCCAAATGTTGACGGAAAACGCATCACGGCCGGCCAGGAAAACTGACTACGAACTTTAGGGAAAAAACTCACCAACAAAAGCACTTTTCCGACATATCGCACGCAAAAAATTGCTTTAGATAGCGCCATGCCGTCAACAGGTGTTGGCGATTCTAGAGCAGCGATGCTGTTCGCGACTACCCGCAACACCCTGTAAATGCGGGTCAATCCATGAAAAGGACTTCATATGTGCACTATGACGCATTTTGCCGGGACTCACGAACCCGCCTTTGCCTTGAACACTCCAGCCTTCGAGACTGTTCCTGCAATCGAGTCTTGCGGTCAGGCACCGTTGTTTCAGGTAATCCCGGCGGGCAACGGCTTTTTCCATATCAGGGAAAAGTCGACAGGGCTTGTCAGAGGTTTCCGTGAGAATCACAACGCCGCTTGCGCCCTCGCCCGTTCACTGGAATCACGGATCGAACTCCTGGCCAGCGAGCACCTCAGATAAAGAGAGCGATCGCCCCCACCATCCTTCAAGGAGTAAACCATGGAACTGCCTGCGTACAATCTGACAACCCTGTTCGACCAATTAGGACTGCCTTCGGAGGAAACGGCGATCGACGACTTCATCGAAGCCCATCCGCTGGATGCCGATACCAAGCTGATCGACGCCAAATTCTGGAGCCCGCAGCAGGCGCAATTGCTCAAGGAATGGCTGCGTGCCGATGGCGAAGAAGCGGTGATGGTCGATGAACTGAACGTGCGCCTGCACCGGGGCAAATGATCTCAATCAGTGCAGGCTGCCTCCGGCACTGGCGCTCAATTGCGCGAGCCACGCCGCCCTGCACTCCTCGGCTTCGTCGCGACTGGCAAAAGCGGTGCCGCGCTGCTCGCCATTGAGCAGCACCACCCAGCAGACACTTTGCCCCATCGCGCGCAGACCGGCGGGTACACCGCTGCCGATCATCACCGCGACATCGACTCTGCATTGCATGTTGACCTCCCAACTTCATTAGCAACCTAACTATGTGGGCATGTTAATGATTTGGAACAAGAGGAAACAGCAACGCCGCTGCACAGCTTAATTGCAGTTCCGGCAATAATGGCTCAGCGCGGCTTCTCCGGTTTATAGCCCAGACGCAACCCGCCCCAATGCCGGCCCTTGACCATGATCGGCACCGACAGGTCATGCATCAGCTCGCCGGTATCGCGGGTGTAGGTCTGCAACAGTACGGGTTGCTGATGGCTGCCGCAGCGGATGCCGGTGCGGTCGGCGAATTTGCGTTTGGTGCGATTATTGACGGTATCGACCTGCACATCCCCGGTCAGTGGCTGGCTGAACGCCTGATTGTGGGTCGGAACATAACCCTGCTGCGTGCAGGCGATGGCAAACACCAGACCTTCGTGGCGCGGCAGCAACGGCTCCTGAATGGCCGGCAGCACCTGATCGGTGTAGCGATCAAAACGAGTCTGGAACTTGGCCGGCTGGGTGTCGGGAATCGGTTGATACTGGCGGTCGAACAGGTCTTCAAGACTGATGCGTCCCTGCTCGACATCGGCCTCGAACCGCGCGGCAATCTGGCTGGCCCCTTCGCGGGCGAGGTCGTAGATGCGTTGGTGATAGTCATCCAGCCCGACTTCGGCCAGACGTTCGCTGATGGTTTCCGCCTGCCCTTCCATCTGCACGGCGGCCTCGGCCAGACGCCGGGTCTGTTGGTCGCTGATCGCCAGATCGCTGCGCATCTGTTCGATGGCGGTGAACAGACTGTCGAGCTGCTCACGATTGGTTTCCGCGCCTCGGGCGATTTCGCCAACCTGGGTTTCCACCCCGGCTGCCAGTCGCGCGATGTTTTCCAGGTGCTGACCGGTGTGTTCGACCTGCTCGACACCCGTGTGCAAATCGTCGGAGAGCTGCCGAATCTGTTCCACCACCTGCGCCGTGCGTTGCTGGATGTCGGCGACCATCTCGCCCACTTCGCCAGTGGCCGTCGCGGTACGCGCTGCCAAGCCGCGTACCTCGTCCGCAACCACTGCAAATCCACGACCGTGCTCGCCGGCCCGGGCCGCTTCGATGGCGGCGTTCAATGCCAGGAGGTTGGTCTGGCTGGCGATGGATTGAATCACCAGCGTCACGCGCTGAATGTCATCGCTGCGCTGGCTCAAGGCTTCGATCAGTTCGCGGCTGGCATTGGCGCGCTGGCTGAGCTGATGCATGCGCGAGATCGAATCCACCAGTTCGGTGCGCCCCGCCGCGCTGCAGTGATGGGCTTCGCTGGCAGCGCCCAAGGCTTCACGGCTGAGCTGCGAAGTGGCTTGCTCAGTGGCGATCATCACTTCAGCGTTGTTGACGATCTGCGCGGCGGCGTCGAGTTGCGATTGAAGCTTGCCGGCCAGCTCCTTGACGGAAAACGCCATGCCAGCAGCTGATAGCGCGTTATGACTGGTGGTGTAGGAAAGGTCGCGAGTCAGCTCGGACATCGCGTTGCTGCTGTCGACCGGTTGCGCGTCGGGAGCCGCCCGGGAACGCAGGCGCGGCAGCCAGACGATCAGCACCGCCAGCGGCATGCCGATGTACAAGGGCCATTCGCCCAGGCTCATCCCGGCCAGCAACAGCATCAGGGCGATGCTTTGCAGGGTCGGCGTCAGCCAGCGATTCTTCGGCAAAACAACTGGTGCAGGCAGAGCCGCAACCAGAGATCCATCTCTCGTCATTTTGTTACCCCACGCTTGTTCTCATTGTTGTGACTGCATTAAACGCCACTACAACGCCATTATCCATGGTCCGTTAGTCGTGGGTCTGTGGCAGGTCAATGGAATAGCGGGGAGACTTTCCGGCAGACGAGAAAAAGCAAAGATCGCAGCCTTTTGCAGTTCCCGGAGAAACTGCAAAAGGCTGCGATCTTTTCGCGACGACCCGCATTGAAGGGGTCGCCTCAGGAATCAGGCCTGACGCTGGTGCTTGTCGATCTGCTCGTGACGCTCTTGAGCTTCGATGCAGTACTTGGTGGT
This sequence comes from Pseudomonas sp. 22082, assembly GCF_052046055.1. NCBI lineage: Bacteria > Pseudomonadati > Pseudomonadota > Gammaproteobacteria > Pseudomonadales > Pseudomonadaceae > Pseudomonas > Pseudomonas sp. 22082. The sequence goes on along the minus strand of NZ_JBQEQB010000002.1, from coordinate 138,269 downwards.
CGGGCTGATCAGCAGGCGTTTCAGCCCGATCGGCTCGCCGCTGTCGTCGCACCAGCCAAAGCTGTCTTCCTTGATACGCTCAAGGGCCTGCTCGAGTTGCGGCAGCATGCGCTGGTCGCGATCGATCGCGTTTACCAGCCAGGTGCGCTCTTCTTCCACCGATGCGGCGTCCGCCGGGTCAGCCGGGGTGTCCAGGCTCTCGATGGCAATACGGTTCTGCTCAATGCGCTCATGGGTTTCGACTTTCATGTTCTGCAACAGCTCTCGAAAGAAAGCATGTTGCTCGGCATTCATGTAGTCATCTGCCGGCATGGCCAGCAACTTGTCCTTTGTCATTGATATCTCTATAAAAAACGTGCATTAAGGCGAATTAGGGAGCGTTCCGGCGAACCGCCTGCGGTCATCGGAAAGGCATCGTTTATTGCAAACGCCACCCGGCACTCAATTTACGAAGGGGCGGCAGTCTAAGGCCCGTTTGAGGCCTCAGCAACTGTAAATACCGGGAATTTGTCCGACAAGGCCCGGAAACTGCTCTGACACAGGCTTCACAGCGCTCATCGGAGTGCGTTTATAGCAAGAAATTCAGTCGAGCGGCTGTATATAGAAGACAAACGTCAGACGAGCGGCGCTTTGTCGCAATTCGTTACAGTCGTTAACCGCGACACCAGCCCTTCCCAAAGACTGACAAATCCCCCCAATCTCGGCTACGTTATGCCCTCCCCGGTTCGACTAGAAGGAACGCGTCATGAAACTGATCGGCATGTTGGACTCCCCTTACGTGCGCCGCGTGGCGATCTCTGCCAAATGCCTGGGGGTCGAACTGGAACACGACCCGGTCTCGGTGTTCCGCCACTTCGAACGTTTCCAGCAGATCAACCCCGTGGTCAAGGCGCCGACCCTGGTGCTTGATGACGGCGAAGTGCTGATCGACTCGACCCTGATCCTCGACTACCTCGAAGCCCTGTCCGGGAAAACCCTGCTGCCCGCCGACCTGCCGCAACGCGCCAAAGCCCTGCGCCTGATCGGCCTCGGTCTTGCCGCCTGCGAAAAAGCCGTGCAGCTCTACTACGAACGCAACCTGCGCCCGGCCGACATTCAATACCAGCCGTGGGTCGAACGCGTCGAAGGTCAACTCGCCGCCGCCTTCACCGCCCTTGAACATGAACTCGAAAATCACCCATTGCCCACCGACGGCCCTCTCCAGCAGGACGGCATCACTCTCGCCGTCGCTTGGAGCTTCACCGGCCTCGTCGTCCCCGACCAGATCGACGCTCAACGTTTCCCGCGCATAGCCCAATACACCGCGTACGCCGAAAGCACCCAGGCGTTCATCAACACCCCGATGACCTGACCATGAGCACCACCGAAACCGCCGCTCCGGCCCTCAAAGAAATCTTCAACGCCGAACGCCTGCAACACATCGCCACAGAAATGAGCGCCGTGTACCCGGCATTCAAGGCCAAGGCATTTCTCAAGCATGCCAACGACGGCCTCGCCGACCTCTCCGTCATGCAACGCATGGCCCGCGTCAGCGAAAGCCTGCACGCGGTGCTGCCGCTGGATTACGCAGATTCCCTCGCTGTGCTGCGCGAACTTGCCCCGCGACTGAACAGCGGCTTCGTCAGCATGTGCCTGCCGCACTACGTCGCGTGCTACGGCGCGCACGCGTTCGACACTTCGATGGAAGCCCTGAAATACTTCACCACCTTCGGCTCCTCCGAATTCGCCATCCGCCACTTCCTGCGCAGCGACCTGGAACGCTCGCTGGAACTGATGCACGACTGGACCCGAGACGAAAACCACCACGTCCGAAGACTCGCCAGCGAAGGCAGCCGCCCTCGCCTGCCGTGGTCGTTTCGGCTGGAAACGGTGCAGGCGGATCCGCTGTTGGCTGCCGGGATTATTGATCGGTTGAAGGCCGATGAAAGTTTGTACGTGCGCAAGTCCGTGGCGAATCATTTGAATGACGTGACCAAAGAGCATCCGGAGTGGGTGCTGGATACGGTTGAGGGGTGGTCGCTGGAGAACAAACACACCGCGTGGATTGCCAAACATGCGCTACGGAGTTTGATCAAACAGGGGAATTCTCGGGCGCTCACGGTTATAGGCGCTGGGGCGAAGGCTGAGGTTGAATTGCTGGATGTGAAGGTGGAACCGGCGGTGGTGCGGCTTGGGGAGACGATCACCTTGTCGTTTACGGTGAAGTCGTTGGTACCAGTTGAACAGCGGTTGGTGATTGATTATGCGATTGACTATGTGAAGGCGAATGGCGGGACTTCGGCCAAGGTTTTCAAGTTGAAGACGTTGGAGTTGGCGGGGTTTGAGCGTGAGGTTGTGGTGCGGCGGCAGGTGATCAAGGATTTCACTACGCGCAAGCACTATGCGGGGGTGCATGCGGTACATGTGGTGGTTAATGGGGAGCGGTTGGGGAGTACTGCCGTTGACATCATCACTTAATAAGCGTCAAAAATGGTCTGCTCATCGGATGACAACCGAAAGTAGCAGGTACGTTGGATCTTGAACCGAATGATGACCTCTCCAACCACTGAGCTCGCAAAGGAATGCACATGATCGATGGCCCCGCTGTTTTGACAGTCTTTTTGGTTTACCTGGCCGGTGTCGTTATTCCAGGACCCAATTTCGTTGCGGTAGTCCACAAAGCGGTCGCTGCGTCGCGGTCAGAAGCTTTGGCCTTGGTGGCAGGCATTGTATTGGTCAACTTACTCTGGGCCACCTGTGCAATCGCGGGTATCGGCGTTGTATTTGCTACGTTCCCTTGGGCGGCGCTATTCGTAAAAGTTCTGGGGGCAGCCTATCTGATGTGGTTTGGACTGCGCCTGCTGCTAAATGCCGGGAAGACGCATTTCCACAGTAATGAGGCTGCCGTCGGAAACTTTCGGCAGTCATTCATTCAAGGAGTCATCACGAACATCGGCAACCCTAAATCCATGGCCTTCTACGCCGCTATTTTCTCAGCGGCAGCCCCCGCCCACGTGTCAACAAGCACGTTTTTGTCAATGCTGGCAGTCGTAGTGGTGGTTTCAATGACTTGGTATGGAATGGTCGCAATCGCTCTTTCGCAACCTGACATCGCGTCAGCGTATCGAAGGAGGAAAAAAGCTATTGATCAATTATGCGGTGGTTTGATTTTGTCTCTGGGGATCCGGCAGCTTGTTCAATAAGTCAGGGAGGAATGCGGATAGATTTACTTTCGGACTGCTTTTGGCCTAGATCCTGTAAGCACGCGTGGCACTTTCTCGCGGCAGGCTTCAGGCTGGAAGGAATGTCAAACTATCAAGATTGATCTCGGCGTCACACCCCATATCCCCCTTGTAAAGCGAGACCCTGGACACTCCCAGCTCGGACTGTAAGAGTTCGACAAGCTTTCTGAGGTTCTTGTTTTTAGACATCGAAGCCGGACGTACCACCGTTGCCTCTCCGGGTTCGTCATCGTAAATTCTGATCAGAAACGTATCCTCTTCGCTCTGTATTTCGTAGTTATAACCACGATACTCATACCCGAGGTCGTGGTCGACGTCATCAAAGCGAGTAGTTTTTATTATCTTCAAAGTGGCATCCAGTATTCGATCACCATAGAAGGATCGTTTCAAAGAAATGTAAAAAATGGGACGCATCTAGCTATCAAAAGAGCCGCCCTATTTTTTCCGACTCGCTCCCGTTTTCCAAGAATTACCAACTGCCATATGGAATGCCGAATTGGTCGATATAACGCTTGGATTTTTCACTGACCGGATATGCGTAACGCCCCTGGTTTTTGCCTTGGCTTGGACCCAGCGGTTCAATCTCAGCTTGCGCCCTAGCCACTTTGACCGGGTGATGACAAGAGTCCCTAACCCACACTTGCACAACTCCGCCCGGCGCCAACCCTAAATAAACGGAAGAAATATAGGTGGCCGTTTCCTCCGGAGTTTTCGCACATCGCTGGTTGACCGACGTCAGCATTAGCTGCCTGGCTTCTTCCGGTATATCCACCCAAGCACGATAGGTCTGAGGCTCCACAATAGATTGCCAACGAACGAAGATTCGTTTGGGAAGATCCGCACCTACCACTGCTTTTGCAGAGCCGCCTACGCCATGCCAACCTCGGGCTGACTCTGTTCCATCCTCTGGTTGCCCGCCCGAGGCGGATCCTCCGCCGGTGTGCAGGAACGTTCTTCCTTTGATGTCTTCCACCGAAGTATCTTCCACCCATACCTTCATGTAGTGAGGCTCTGTGAACCCCAGCTCCCACCATGGGGATTTTGGGTCGTTTTTCGCTGAAAGCGGGTCTGCGGAACAACCGGTCGTGAGCAGTGCACAGAGCAGGGTTACAAGTAGCTTCATTACCAAAGCGTCCAGTCAGGTACGTGCGGGTGTTTTACTCGAATTGCATCTGACGTGGGAGCGTTGATGTAAACCGCTTTCACGCCACTTCCATCCCTTCGGCCGAGTGGGTGGTTCCAGTTGGCTGATGTATGAATGTACTTGAGTTTGAGGATTTGCTCTTCTTGTGGGGTGGTGCTGTAGTCGCCAGAGACAAAACGATCACATAAAGCTTGAAGCTCTGTAGGAATGGAAAACTCGGGAGTCTCAGGAATATCGTTGAAGCGAACTCCCTTGGCTTTGGCCTGTTGATGCATCACGCGTAAACACACTCTGGAAAGCATCCCGCTCACTGGACGTTTGAGCTGCACGGCGGCATAGACGCGCTTGATTTGTGGACTAGGCCGATCCTGCGGATTATTTGGCATAAGGAGTGGCGGTGGCGTGACGATTTCCAGCATCTCAGAAGGCCAGCCATTGGCGAGCCACTGACTTTTCACGGTTAAAGCGTCTTGATAAATCGAGGTGGTCACGACATCGGTGCCAAGCGACACCTCAAGTGTTTGCATCGGGCTGACGAGTACGCACTCATCCGCTTCCTCGAGGTAACCCCCACCAATATCGGAATGAACACCGGGCAAAATAATCTCCTGGTGATCTGGCGTTACACAGCTGAGCGCGAAATTTCCCCTGCACTCATCACGCGCGACCAATTGGAGGACATCCATGAAATAGCGTGGATCCAGATAAAGCTTGATGCCTGTTGCAACGGGGCTTTTGATGTTGCCCAGATTGGACCAGCCAGCAATGGAAGGAACGGTATCAAACAGGCCTATAAAGCCCATATTGATATCGCTTTTATATTGATCGCTGAAAGTAGAACTCAAGGAAGCTGCGTTACTTCGAAGGATTTCTCCTAGAGGACCCTGTTTGCCGCGCACGACTTCATTTGCAAAATGCCGAGCGGCTGCCGCACCACGGCTGAAGCCGAAGGTGTCGAATGTCAGGGAGACAATTTCACAGCCCGGATTTTCGTCCAGCGCCTCCTTGATCCGCTGCTTGATCAATACGAACGAAGATTGAACACGACCGGCAACCCCGGTTTCGCCGCGCCCAGTACCGGCCCCCAAGGTGCTGTCTTTTTCACCTGAACGGGTGCCGATCCCTTCGACATACACCATGCGAAAAGCACGTTTTCGCGTGCCCTCACCTTCGGCTGCCTCAGGCGTGTCATACAGCTCACTCAGCTTTTTGATATTGCTGACATCGTTGCCATAACTACTGTCCGGATCACTCATATACGGCTTGCAACTCGCATCGATATCTTTAGCCGCAATCGGATGATGAGCACCACACAGAAGCCCGGCCGCAGCATTATTGGCATTATTCCCCGTCCCATCGAAGAACACTCCGATCCGCAGGGCTATGCCAATTTTTTCACGTGCCGATGCCGGTTCCTTCCCGTGTTGCTCATATTCAGCCCAACGCTGGGCATGAATGTCGACGGGGTCGGTTCCTTTGTTGCGATAGTTTTTAGGCGGGTTGGGAATGTAGCCACTCAATCCTTGATTCCTTCTTCTGATCCTTGAAGAACGGGCCGAAGGGTGACAGCCGAAACCGGGGGGCGCAAGGCGTGGCCGCGTGCCAGCACCTGGCGCTCTTTCTCCCTGCCTGCAATGGTGGCGCCGAGCCACGAATGATAAGGTTCAGCCTCAAAACCAGGGACGACACCTCGTGCACAAACAATGTCTTGCAGCAGCGATAACCTTCACCATCAGCCTTTCCGCTCTTGCCTCCCCTGTGCCACAGGAAGAGCTCGAAGAGTGCCAACGAATAGAAAATTCAGCCAAACAGGTCATGAAGAGCAGGCAGCAAGGCGTGCCCATGGCTTCGCTGTCGGAACTGGCCGAAGCGGCAGGCAAGCAGAGCGAGTATGTGGGTGAGTTGTTCAAGACGTTGATCCGCGAGGCGTACGAGATTCCTCAATACTCAAGCGAGAGTTTGCAACAGAAAGCGATCAGCGATTTCCATTCCAATTTCTACAAGGCTTGCATCGTGACGGCGGAAAAGAGAGCAAACGCCAACGGTTGAGCTTAACGAACAAAAAAGGGAGCAGATTCAGGTAGTGAATCTGCTCCCTTTTTCTGAAGGGCTCCTGTTTCAGTTTCCGGACCAAAGAGCCCCATCACCTTCGCCAGCAGTAAAAGCCGCCCCCTCAATGTGATAAACCTGCGGCTCCTCCGAAAAATACCCCTCCAATCCCAGCATAAAGACCCTGTGGTCTTCCCCTGCTTCAAACTGCGTGTGAGCCTCAAGCGACTCCCACCGCACGATCAAATTGAGCCGCTCCGGCGTTTCAATCCCCTGCGCAAGCATGTGCCCGCCATACCCATTCGCGCGGCGGAGCAAAGGCGCAACCTCGGCAAATGCACGCCGGAACTCATCAACACGTTCTGCGTGAACAGGCAGCAAAGCGATCTCATAAATCATGACGCATCCCCCACGGAACCCGCCCGAAGCGACGGCACGACCGCAATCGCAATCTTCCCTTGAAGACCATTGTTAGGACTTTCCAGCCGCGCATGCGCCAGCGGAATCTCCGCAAGCGAATACACCGCGCCAACATGTGGCCGCAGTTGACCGCGCTCCACCAGGGCACTCAATTCATCGAGCTTGCCGCGGTTCTGGCGAGTGAAAACGAAGTGATAGCTCGCGTTCTTGCCCCACGCCTGGACGAGGTTTTGTGGTTTGGCGATGTCGACGATCGAGACCACGCGGCCAAGTTGTGCGAGGACGTCGGGGCTGCGCGAGAGGGTGTCGCCGCCAATGGTGTCGAATACCACGTCCACTCCCAGGCCATTGGTTTCTCGCAGGATGGCGTCGACGTAGTCGTCCTTTTCGTAGTCGATGATCACATCGGCGCCCATGCGACGGACGAACTCGGCGTTTGCTTCGCGCGCGGTGGTGAACACTTTGGCGCCCATCGCTTTGGCGAGCTGGATGGCGACGTGTCCGACGCCTCCCGCGCCGCCGTGGATCAGAATGCTCTCCCCCACTCTGAGCGCCGCCCGCACGATCAGCGCTTCCCACGCCGTCCCGCCGACCAGGCTCAGGCTGGCCGCTTCGAGATGGCTCAGCGAGCGCGGCTTTTTGCCGATGATGCTGGCGGACGCCACGTGGTACTCGGCATAACTGCCGGGGCCGTCGAAGATTTGCGGCGTGTACCAGACTTCATCGCCGGGCGCGAAAGCCGTCACGCCGGGGCCAACCGCTTCGACTACGCCGGAGACGTCATGTCCGGTGATGGCCGGCAGTTGCACCAGATCCTGATAGTCGCCGCGTCGGACCTGGTAATCCAGTGGATTGATCGAGGTGGCGTGTACCCGAACGAGCACTTGCCCCGCCTCCGGCACGGGTTTGGGTAAGTCGCAGAGTGTGAACGATTCCGGGTTGCCAAATGATTCAAGCAGCATCGCTTTCATGGTGATTCCTCGCATCGACAATAAGGGATATCGAGATATCTCGATATCATGCAGTAAATTTTTTTACAGCTCTTTCCCTATGACCTCGGCCAAAGCGCTGATATTGGCTTCATTGCGCTTGTAGTAGGTCCACTGACCGATGCGCCTGACTTCAACCAGGCCCACGCGCTGCAGCGTTGCAAGATAACCGGACACCGTTGACTGGGAGAGTCCGATGCCCTCTTGAATACTGCTCACACACACGCCCACCGTGTGAACGTCGCCCTCATCCTGCGGGGGGAAGTTCTTTACGGGGTCTTTCAAGCCTTTCAGGATTTCAAGCCGTACCGGGTTTGAGAGTGCTTTGAATACTTCGATCAGGTCCATGCCGCGAGAATATCGAGATTATTCGATATGTCAATACGCTGTTTGACCAGCGGAAAACGAACCGCTGGCCGGATCATCGTGAAGATGTCCTCACTTCCTGTTGTCAGGCAACAGACTGGACGCTGATCGTGCGTTCGGCAACCTGCCCGGCAGACTGCCTTTGGCTTTTTGATAACGAACTCAACGCTGACGCAACGGCAGCATGCGCAGCAGCGTGTTGTCCCGCACCCAATAGTGATGAAACAGTCCCGCCGCCGCGTGCAGGCCGATCAGCCAATAGCCCGTACTGCCCAGCAGTTCATGCCAGTACTTGATCTGCTTGGCCAGGTCCGGATCGACCGCCACCGGCGCCGGCACAGGAAAGCCGAAATACGGAAAAGGTTTGTCGCCGGCCGCGAGCATCAGCCAGGCCAGCACTGGCGTGACAATCATCAGCCCATACAGGGCCAGGTGCATCAGGTGCGCGATTGCCGTCTGCCAGGCAGGCGGTTTGGGGATAATCGGCGGACGTGGCGTCAGGCGGCCAAACAGGCGCACCCATACCAGAACAAAAATGCTCGCGCCGAACATTCCGTGCAGGCCCATTAACAGGCCTCGCGCTTCGCTGCCTCGGGGCATGAAGCCTTTTATTTCAACGCAGGCATACACGCCCACGAACAGCGCCAGCATCAGCCAGTGCAAGGTGATCGACAGTTTTCCATAACGGGGTGCGGCCAGGTCGCGGGTCATAGTTGCCTCGTGATTGTTGTAAGCGAAGGCCGATTCGTTCGGCTGTCTCGATCCGGTTGCCGGGCGACCCGACGGCGTCACACTGCCGTGACAGTCTTAAGACAATCTGAAGATCCGTCGTTCGTTAACCTTTTTTCACCTTCAGACTTCGTTAAGAAATGGTCCGGATACTCCACTCAAACTATCGAGGGAGGCGTTCAGCCCATGCCCGATTCTGACTGGAACATCCCCCTGCCCCTGCGTTTCGGCCAAGGCGAAACACCGCAGATGCAACTGTCGAGCGCCCCACCCGGCGACGCTCAACGAGCGGCGTTCGAAGCGTTTATTCAACAACGTTTTCGCAAGGCCCACGGCGCCGATATCCGCCATTTCATGCCCGAACTGTTTGGTGTGCACAACGACTCCGGCGACCTTTGCGCGGTTGCCGGAGTACGTCGTGCGCACCTTGAACCACTTTTTCTCGAACGTTACCTGGATGAACCGATCGAGCCGTTGATCAGCGCGGCGGCAGACCATCCGGTGGAGCGCAGCGCGATTGTCGAAGTCGGCAACCTTGCCGCCAACGACACCGGCAGCGCGCGCCTGAGCATCATTGCCATCACTTACCTGCTGGCCATGGGCGGTCTGGAGTGGGTGACGTTTACCGGCAATATCGGGCTGGTCAACAGCTTCCATCGCCTGGGTCTGAAACCCGTGACGCTGTGCGCCGCCGACCCGGAACGCCTGGGCGATGACCGTCACCACTGGGGCAGTTACTACGAAAGCAAACCCTGGGTGCATGTCGGCAACATCCGCGCCGGTTTCATCCATCTGCGCAACATCGGTCTGTTCAGCCGGCTGGGATTGCCGACGTCTATCGAAGGAGCCTGCCATGTCGCTTGAACGTCAACGATTCCAGGAAACCCTGCGCAGCCATGCAGGGCGCAATGACAACGCTTTGGCATTGTGGGGCGACACGCTGAAAATCAGTTACACGACGCTGTACGCCGAGGTGATGTACCGCCAGCAGCGCCTGCGCGATGAGCAGGTGACAGTCATCGCCCTGGCGCTGGACAACGGCGTCGAAGCCATACTCTGGGATCTGGCGGCGTTGTTTGAAGGCTTGACGTGCGTGACCCTGCCGCCGTTCTTCAGTCCGGCACAACGTGCCCATTGTCTGGAACAAAGCCAGGCCGAACGAGTGATCGCCGAACCGGAGCTGGAGCCAGAATTGCTCGCTGCCGGTTATGAACAACGCGGTGAATTCTGGTGCCGCGCCTTTGAAGGCCCGAACCGCCTGCCCGCCGGTACCGCCAAACTGACGTTTACCTCCGGCACAACCGGCACACCGAAAGGCGTGTGCCTGAGCGCCTACAGTCTGCTGCGGGTCGCTCGGGAGCTGGAAGAGGCCAGCAAACCCACAGCCCCTCAACATCACGTGGCGTTGCTGCCGCTGGCAATCCTGCTGGAAAACCTTGGCTGTTACGCGGCCCTGTACGCCGGCGCAACGCTGAGCGTGCCGAGCCAGAAAACCCTGGGCATCCAGGGCGCCAGCGGCGTCGACCTGCCGCGCTTGCTGGGCTGCCTGGCCCACCGGGCGCCCGAGAGTCTGATCCTGGTGCCGCAATTGCTTTTGCTGTTGGTCAGCGCTGCCGAACAGAAAGCCTTCGATCCGCAATCGCTGCGTTTTGCCGCCGTTGGTGGCGCACGGGTTTCCGAGGATCTGCTGCACCGCGCGCAACGAATCGGCCTGCCGGTCTACGAAGGTTACGGCCTGTCAGAGTGCGCCTCGGTGGTCTGCCTCAACCGACCCGGCGCACGTCGTCCGGGCAGTGTCGGGCGGCCCCTGCCCCATGTCGACGTGCGCCTTGCCGAAGACGGAGAGGTGTTGATCAAAGGCTCGACCTTGCTCGGTTACCTTGGCGAGCCGACGTACAGCGATGAATGGTGGCCCAGCGGCGATCTGGGCGAGTTCGACCCGGAAGGTTTTCTCTACCTCAAGGGCCGCAAGAAGCATCAGTTCGTTACCAGTTTCGGACGCAACGTCAACCCGGAATGGGTCGAGTCCGAACTGACTCAGCGCCAGCACATCGCCCAGGCCTTTGTGTATGGCGAGGCCTTGCCGCACAACCACGCCCTGCTCTGGCCACATCGCCCTGATTGCACCGATGCACAACTGGAAGCCGCCGTCGCCGCTGCCAACGAGGCCTTGCCCGATTACGCCCAGGTGCATCACTGGACACGCCTCGAACAACCTTTCACGGCCACCAACGGCCTGCTCACCGCCAACGGTCGCCCCCGCCGCGAGGCAATCGTCGCGCAGTACCGCGCCGTGCTTACCGAATCCGCCTTTTCCGAGGAATCCGCACCATGAGCTTTTTTGACACCTTGCAAGAAGCCACGCACCAGGAACGCCACGAGCTGTTCAATTTGCCGATCATCCTCGATGCGTTGCAAGGCAAGGTCAGCCTTGAAAGCTATCGCGCGTTTCTCGCCCAGGCCTACTACCACGTGCGCCACACCGTACCGCTGATGATGGCTTGTGGTGCGCGCCTGCCGACGCATCTGGAATGGCTGCGCAAAGCTGTGTGCGAATACATCGAGGACGAATACGGCCACGAGCAATGGGTGCTCAACGACATCGAGGCCTGTGGCGGTGACCGTAACGCTGTGCGTGATGGCCAGCCGTCGCTGCCGATCGAGCTGATGGTCAGCTTTCTTTACGATCTGATCGCCCGAGGCAATCCGGTGGGTCTGTTTGGCATGGTCAACGTGCTGGAGGGCACCAGCATCGCCCTGGCCACCCATGCGGCGGGCAGCATCCGCGAACGTCTGGCCCTGCCGGAAACGGCGTTCAGCTACCTCAGTTCCCATGGTTCGCTGGACATCGAGCACATGCAAACCTATCACCGGCTGATGAATCAGCTGGAAGATCCGGCCGACCAGGCGGCGGTGATCCATGCCTCGAAAGTCGTCTATCGGCTCTACACCGACATGTTCCGCGTCCTGCCCCGTGACACGGAGGCTCAACATGCAGCTGCATGAAGCCCGTGTGGTGCTGACCGGTGCCAGCGGCGGCATCGGGATAGCGATCACGCGTGCCCTGTGCGCTGCCGGTGCGCAGGTCCTGGCAGTCGCGCGGCATCAGGAATCGCTGCGCCCGTTGCTCGATCTTTACCCACAGAACCTGTGCTGGGTCGCTGCCGACCTGACATTCCTCAGCGACCGGCGCAAGGTGCTGGCCGCCGCCGAGGCGATCGGCGGCATCAACCTGCTGATCAACGCCGCCGGGGTCAATCATTTCGCAATGCTGGAACAGCTCGACGACAGCGACATCAACGCCATGCTGGCGGTGAACATCGGTGCGCCGATCTGCCTGACCAAACTGTTGCTGCCGCTGCTCAAGCAGGCCGACAGTGCCATGGTGGTCAACGTTGGCTCGACCTACGGGTCGATCGGCTATCCCGGTTATGCCAGTTATTGCGCAACCAAGTTTGCCTTGCGCGGATTTTCCGAGGCCTTGCGCCGAGAGTTGGCGGATACCCGGGTCGGTGTGTTGTACGTGGCGCCCCGCGCCACACGCACCGCCATGAACAGCCCCGCCGCCCAGGCATTGAACGACGCACTCAGAGCCAGCGTCGACGATCCGCAAGCCGTCGCTGCCGCCGTGATCCATGCGATTGCCGGTGATCGCCGCGACCTCTATCTGGGCTGGCCGGAGCGCTTCTTCGTACGCCTCAACAGCCTGCTGCCCAATCTGGTGGATCGCGGTCTGCGCAAGCAATTGCCATTGATCCGCCGCCTGAGTGAAAAACCCGAGAACGAGACGCCGAAACCATGAAAAAACTTCTCGCCTGTGTGCTGCTGGGCGCCCTCAGTCAAAGTGTCTGGGCGCTGGACGCTGCCGATCAACAACGCCTCAACAGCATCCAGCAGAGCTGGGCACACATCCAGTACGAAACACCGGAAAAACAGCGGGCCGCTGCATTTGAACAGTTGGCCGTCCAGGCAACGCACTTCGCCACCGAACGGCCGGCCGTCGCCGAGGCCTGGATCTGGAAAGGCATCGTCACCAGCAGTTGGGCCGGTGCCGAGGGCGGGCTCGGGGCGCTGGGCAAAGCCAAGGACGCCAAAGCCGATCTGGAAAAATCACTGACTCTCGATCCGAAGGCATTGCAAGGTTCGGCCTACACTAGCCTCGCCGCGCTGTACGACCGGGTACCGGGCTGGCCGATCGGTTTTGGTGACAGCGACAAGGCTGAACAACTGCTCAAACAAGCCCTGCAACTCAACCCCGACGGCATCGACAGTCTGTACTTCTGGGGCGATCATCTTTACCGTCAAAAACGCTACGCTGAAGCCAGGGCAGCGCTGCAAAAAGCCCTGCAAGCCGCTCCGCGCCCGGGCCGGGAAAGTGCCGATGCCGGGCGCCGCAAAGAAATCGCCGCGTTACTGGTGGACGTAAACAAGAAACTCGACTGACAGGAGTCCGTGTGCGTTTACTACTGATCGAGGATGACGTGGCCCTCGGCGAGGGCATTCATCAGGCGCTGGGGCGCGAGGGCTACACCGTCGACTGGCTCAAGGACGGCAGCAGCGCCCTGCACGCCCTGCTCAGCGAAACCTTTGATCTGGCGGTGCTCGATCTCGGCCTGCCACGCATGGACGGCCTGGAAGTACTACGCCGTCTGCGTAGCACTGGTTCTAACCTGCCGGTGCTGATCCTCACCGCCCGCGATGCCACCGAAGACCGCATTGCGGGGCTGGACGCCGGCGCCGACGATTACCTGATCAAGCCCTTTGACCTGGCCGAGCTCAAGGCCCGCCTGCGCGCCCTGCTGCGACGCAGTGCCGGACGCGCGCAGATGCTGATCGAGCACGCCGGCATCAGTCTCAACCCCGGCACCCAGCAAGTCAGCTATCTGGGGCAGCCGGTGGTGCTCACGCCCAAGGAATATCAGTTGCTGCACGAACTGCTCTCGCCGCCGGGTCGGGTCATGACCCGCGACCACCTCACACAACTGCTTTACGGCTGGAACGAAGAAGCCGAAAGCAACACCCTGGAAGTGCACATTCATCACCTGCGCAAGAAATTCTCCACCGACCTGATCCGCACCATTCGCGGCGTGGGTTATCTGGTGGAGGAGCGCCGATGACCTCGATCCGGCGCCGCACCCTGACCCTGATCATCGGCCTGATGCTCGCTGGTCTGACTATGCTCAGCCTGTTCAACCTGCACGACAGCAACCACGAAATCGCCGAGGTCTACGACGCGCAACTGGCGCAGAACGCGCGTCTGCTGCAAGGCGTGATGCGCATGCCGTTGTCAGCGCCGGAACACACGAACCTGTATCAGGCCTTCAACTCGGCACTGGCTGAAGCCGTGCCTCGGGGCGATGGCCACCCCTACGAACGAAAACTCGCCTTTCAGGTGTGGAATCCCCAAGGCGAGGTGTTGGTACACACCGCCAGTGCACCCTCCTTCAGCACGCCGCCGATCCAGCCAGGCTTCAGCGACGTGGAGGATCTGAACAAGCGCCACTGGCGGGCGTTTGTCCTGGAAGACAAACAGAACGGTTTGCGCATCTGGGTGGGTGAACGTGGCGACGTGCGAGCGGATCTGGTTGACCGGATCGTCCGCCATACCCTGTGGCCGAACGTAATCGGCAGTCTGATCCTGGCGGCGATGATCTGGCTGGCCATCGGCTGGGGGCTCAAGCCGCTGGCCAATATGGCGGGGACCCTGCGCGCCCGCCACAGTGGCGCTCTCGAACCGCTGCAACTGACGCCGCTGCCCAGCGAACTGGAACCGATGCAAGCCGCACTCAACCGCATGCTTGCGCAGATCCAGGAAGTGCTCGGTCGGGAACGCCGGTTCATCGCCGACGCCGCCCACGAAATGCGCACGCCGCTGGCGGTACTGCGGGTACATGCGCAAAACCTGCTGGAGGCTGGCACCGAGCAGGAACGTCGCGAGTCACTCGAATTTCTGATCGCCGGGGTGGATCGAACCAGCCGACTGGTCAATCAGCTACTGACCATGGCCCGCCTCGAACCCAAGGCCAGTGCGCCTGCCAACCAACGCATCGACCTTGGCGACACCGTGCGCAACAGTCTGGTGCAACTCACGCCATGGTTGCTGAGCAAACATCTGGAACTGGCCTTTGACGTCAGCGACCAACCTTTTCCAGCGTTCGCCGATGCTGCCACCATCGACATTGCCTTGAACAACCTCATCACCAACGCCGCCAACTTCTCCCCGGAGCAAGGCGTGATCAGCGTGCAATTGACCCGCGTCGACGGTTTTTACCATTTGGACGTTGAAGATCAGGGCCCCGGTATCGATGAAACGGACCGGGCGCGATTGTTCGAGCGGTTCTACAGCCGGGGCAACCCCGAGGGCGCGGGCCTGGGGCTGACCATCGTCAATACCATCGCCACCCGTCTGGGTGGGCGGATCACACTGCAAAACCGGGTCGAGGGAGGCCTGCGGGCGACGCTGTCGATTCCCGCCGGTTGAACAGGTCTTGGGACCGTTGAGTCAAGGCGTAACCATCGGCGGCGCCTTGCTTTGCAGTGCCATTGAGTCGGCATTGGAACCCGACACTGTCTCGGGCACCGCCACCCAAAGCAGCACCAGCGCTACCAGCGCCACGGCCGCCAAGGTCAAAAACCCGGCGCTGTAACCGGCCTCTTGTACCACGATGCCCGCCAGACTGTTGCTCAATGCAGCACCCAGACCGAACACCGTTGAAATCGCCCCGAGGCTGACATTGAAATGCCCGGTGCCCAACGTCAGATCTTTCACCACCACCGGAAACAGCGCGCCGAAAATCCCCGCGCCGATGCCATCGAGCAACTGCACCGAAACCAGCCACCACGGATCGTTCGACAGCACATACAGCACACCGCGCAACGGCAAAATTAGAAACCCCGCCAGCAGCAACGGCTTGCGTCCCCAAAGATCGGCCTTCGCCCCCACCAGCAGCGCGACCGGCACCATCACCAGTTGCGCCGCGACGATGCAGGCAGACGTGAGCGGCGTGGCCATCTGCAGATTGGCCTGCGCCAGCTTCTGACTCACCAGCGGCAACATCGCCGCGTTCGCCAGATGAAACAGCGCGCAGCAAATCGCAAACATCAGCAGCGGGCGGTTGGTGAGCAACACGGAAAAGCCCGAAGGCTGCTTGCCCTGCCCCGCTTCGCTGGGGGAAAGACCTCGGGCGAGATCGTGGTCAATGGCGTCGGCCGATACGAACGAGACAGCAACCACACTGGCCAGCGCCATGACCGCCATCAAATAAAACACCGCAACCGGACCGAACAGGTACGCCGACAGACCGGCCAACAACGCGGCGCAGGCGTTGCCGGCGTGGTTGAAAGTCTCGTTGCGGCCGGTCCTTCGCGTGAAGGCGCGAGGCCCGGTGATCCCGAGGGTGATCGCGCAAATGGCCGGCGCGAAAATCGAAGCGGCGACGGCACTGATGGCTTGCGTCACCGCCACCAGGCTGAACGACGTCACAAACGGCAGCAGCAGACAGCTTGCGGTGACCACCAGCGCGGCAATCGCAATCAGCGACCGTTTGAAGCGCGTGCTGTCGACCAGCGCACCTGCCGGGGTCTGCGTGATGAGCGCGGCGATCCCGGCAAGGGTCATGACCAGACCAATACTCGCCGGCTCCCAGTGGTGAACCGCCAGCAGGTAAATCGCCAGATAAGGACCGAGCCCGTCACGCACGTCGGCGAGGAAGAAATTCAGGCTGTCGAGGGACAGGTTATTGCGGCGATCGAGGTGAGTGGCCACGGGAAACGTCTTCGTTGTCGAGGTTCTGCGAAATGACTCAACCTCCGCAAATCGAATGACCCATTGGCGGTGATTTTAGTTGCATGGAAGGGGGGGCGAACTTGCCCCAAAGGCAGCGCATTGCAGATGAATTGACGAGTAACCGACGACACTATCGCCAAGTGCTCTAAAGAACTGTCAGTTCTGTCAGGTTACTTGCCGTTTGGCCAGGTTTACGCTGGCCTACGACTGTAAATCGAGGCGTCCAACATATTCCGGATTCGTCATTTTGTGCCACAAGGTGTTCTCTTGTTGGCGATGCTGAGCTTGATCAGCCATGCTCAAAGCGCCGTCACGTTTACCTATTTTCCACCTGTGGACTTTGAGTGCAACAACGGTGTGACAACGCCGGGCTACAGCGTCTACGTCGTCGGCAACCTCCCGGAAATCGGCAGTTGGGATGTGACCAAGGCAGTGAAACTGACCCCCTCTGCCTACCCGACATGGACCGGTCAGACCAAGTTCACCCTTTTAACTGAAAAGACCTCCGTGGAATGGAAATGCATCATCCGCAGTGAGACGAATCCATCCGACGTAAAACAGTGGCAAGCCGGCGCCAATAACCAGGTGACGACGGCGTGGAGCCCTACACCGAAAAGCATTGGCACGTTCTGACGCATCGTTTTTTTGATCTCAGGGGTTGAGCAACAACCCCTGCTCCGCCTCACACAACCCCACGACATAATCCCAAACCACCCGCAACCGTACCGACTTGTGCAACTCGCGCCGCGTGCTGATCCAGTAGCTGCGTTCGATGCTCTCATCGGGCAACAGCGGCACCAGATCCGGGTCCGAAGCCGCCATGTAACAAGGAAGAACGGCAATGCCGAGACCTGAGCGCGCCGCCTGCTGCTGCGCGATCACGCTGGTGCTGTGAAACACCACCCGTGGGTTGCGACAGAAGCTGTTGAGAAACATCAGTTCCTGACTGAACAGCAGATCATCGACGTAGCCGATCCACGCGTGCCGTCCGAGATCTTCGCGACTGCGCAGCGGCGGCGCATTGTCGAGATAGGCGCGGCTGGCATAGAGCGCGAGCCGGTAATCGGTGAGTTTGCGGGTGACCAGCATGTCCGCCGCCGGCCGCTCCAGGTGAATGCTGATTTCCGCCTCGCGATTGAGGATGCTGACGAAGCGCGGCACCGCCACCAGTTCCACTTCCAGCCCCGGATAGCGTTCGAACAACCCGATCATGCGGCTGGCGAGAAACATGATGCCCAGCCCTTCTGTCACTCCGACGCGAATCTTGCCCAGCGGCGCCGTGGACTGGGTGATTTCTTCCTGAGCCAGGAGCGCGACGTTCTCCATGGCTTCGGCATGTTTGAGTAGCGCCTCTCCCGCCGGGGTCATTTCGTAGCCTTGGGCATGCTGGACGAACAACGCGGTGCCAAGGCTTTTTTCGATGGCTTCGATATGTCGGGCGACGGTGGCGTGCGTGGTGTTCAGGCGGCGGGCGGCGGTGAGCAGTCGGCCGCTGCGCTGCAACTCGAGAAAGAACCGCAGGTCGTTCCAGTCGAACATGGCTTGTCCTTGTCGGCTATCGTCATAAAGCGCTGTTTGAAAACGCACAGCGGCTGCGCAAAAACTAACATTCTTTTGACGAAAGCTAACAACTAGGATGACCGACAACAAAAACAATAAGCGAGGTCAGGGAATGCAGACGTCCCTTGATGAATTCGACTACATCGTGGTCGGCGCCGGGCCGGCCGGGTGTTTGCTGGCCAATCGGCTGTCGGCCGATCCACAGCAGCGCGTGCTGTTGCTGGAGGCTGGCGGGCGCGACAACTACCCGTGGATTCACATTCCCGTGGGTTACCTGTTCTGCATCGGCAACCCGCGCACCGACTGGTGCTTCAAGACCGAAGAACAACCGGGCCTCAATGGCCGCGCGCTGAGTTATCCGCGCGGCAAAGTGCTGGGCGGCTGTTCGTCGATCAACGGCATGATCTACATGCGTGGCCAAGCCAACGACTATGACGGCTGGGCCGCCGAAGGCAATCCGGGCTGGGCCTGGAACGATGTGCTACCGCTGTTCAAACAGAGCGAAAACCATTTTGCTGGTGCGGCGGACTTTCATGGCGACAAGGGTGAATGGCGAGTCGAACGCCAGCGCCTGTCGTGGCCGATTCTCGATGCCTTCCGCAGCGCTGCCGAACAGAGCGGCATCGCCAGCATCGACGACTTCAACCAGGGCGACAACGAGGGTTGCGGCTACTTTCAGGTCAATCAGAAGGCCGGGGTGCGCTGGAATGCGGCGAAGGCGTTTCTGAAGCCGATTCGCGATCGGGCCAATCTCACCGTGCTGACTGAAGTCGAAGTGGATCGCGTTTTGTTCGAAAACGGTCGCGCTTCGAAAGTCAGCGCCCGTTGGCAGGGTCAACAAAAGAACTTCAAGGCGCGCAAGGAGATCGTGTTGTGCGCCGGCTCCGTGGGCTCGCCGAGCATTCTGCAACGCTCCGGAATCGGCCCGCGTCCGCTGCTGGAAAAGCTCGGGATCGGCGTGGTGCATGAATTGCCGGGCGTCGGCGGCAACCTGCAGGACCACCTGCAACTGCGGCTTATCTACCAACTGGAAAACGCCCGCACCCTCAACCAGATTGCCGGCAGCATGTGGGGCAAGATGGGCATGGGCCTGCGTTACCTGTACGACCGCAGCGGGCCGTTGTCGATGGCACCGAGTCAGCTGGGTGCGTTTGCCCGCTCGGGGCCGGAACAGACCTCGGCCAACCTCGAATATCACGTGCAGCCGCTGTCGCTGGAGCGTTTTGGCGAGCCGCTGCACAGCTTCCCCGCATTCACCGCGTCGGTGTGTGATTTACGGCCGCAGAGCCGGGGCCGGGTCGAGATTCGCTCAGCCGATCCGCAAACCGCGCCGCTGATCCAGCCCAATTACCTCAGCCATCCCGAAGACCTGCGTGTGGCCGCCGACGCGATTCGCCTGACCCGGCGCATCGTCAGCGCTCCCGCCTTGCAAGCCTTCAACCCGGTGGAATATCTGCCAGGCGCCAGCCTGCAAACCGAAGAACAACTGCACGAAGCGGCGGCGAAGATCGGCACGACGATTTTCCATCCGGTCGGCACCTGCCGCATGGGCAACGACGCGGACGCCGTGGTCGATGCGCAGTTGCGCGTGCATGGCGTGCCGGGGCTGCGGATTGCCGATGCGTCGATCATGCCGCGCATTACCTCGGGCAACACCTGTTCGCCTACGCTGATGATTGCTGAAAAAGCGGCACAGCTGATTCTCAACCCAACCGCCCGGAGTTTTCCCGCCGAAGAAAAAGCACTGACCGCACTCTCTTGACCAAAGGAACAGCGGCACCCGCCCACAAGGTCGGCGCCGACAGTGGAAACAACAAAAACAATCACTGTGAGGGATACCGATATGTCAGAACACGTTCAGCCTCTGGACGCCGTGCGCAGCGCGGACGCCAGCCCCGATACCCGAAAGGTCATCTTCGCCTCGTCCCTGGGGACGGTGTTCGAGTGGTATGACTTCTTCCTCTACGGCGCCCTGGCGGCGGTCATCAGCAAGCAGTTTTTCGCCGGGGTCAACGACACCACGGCGTTCATCTTTGCGCTGATGGCATTCGCCGCCGGCTTCATCGTGCGGCCGTTCGGGGCGCTGGTGTTTGGTCGGTTGGGGGACATGATCGGGCGCAAATACACCTTCCTCGCAACCATCATCCTGATGGGCGTGGCGACGTTCGCCGTGGGCCTGCTGCCGACCTACGCCAGCATCGGCATCGCCGCACCGATCATTCTGCTGATACTGCGCATGCTGCAGGGCCTGGCCCTCGGCGGCGAATACGGCGGCGCCGCGACTTACGTGGCCGAACACGCGCCAATCGGCAAGCGCGGGTTCCACACCAGCTGGATTCAATCCACCGCGACCCTTGGTCTGCTGCTGTCGCTGCTGGTGGTGCTCGGTTGCCGCTACTTCACCGGCGATCAATTCGAAGTCTGGGGCTGGCGTATTCCGTTCCTGTTGTCGATCGTGCTGCTGGGTATTTCCACCTGGATTCGCCTGAGTCTGCACGAATCGCCGGCCTATCTGAAAATGAAAGAAGAAGGCAAGGCCAGCAAGGCGCCGATCCGCGAGTCCTTCGGCAAATGGGAAAACCTCAAAGTCGTGCTGATCGCCCTGTTCAGCATCAACGCCGGGCAAGCGGTGACCTTCTACGCGGCGCAGTTTTACGTGCTGTTCTTCCTCACCCAGTTCCTGAAAATGGACCCGGCGGTGGCCAACAGTCTGCTGATCATCAGCGTGGTGATCGGCGCGCCGTTCTTCATCATTTTCGGCTGGCTGTCGGACAAGGTCGGGCGCAAACCGGTGCTGATGCTTGGCTTGCTGCTGGCCACCGCGCTGTACTTCCCGATCTTCAAATCCCTGGCCCACTACGCCAACCCGGCCATCGACCACGCCAGCCGACAGGCACCGATCACCGTGGTGGCCGACCCGGCGACCTGCACCTTCCAGTTCGATCCGGTGGGCAAGGCCAAATTCGACAGCCCGTGCGACAAGGTCAAGACCTTCCTGGTCAAGCAAGGCCTGCCCTACTCCAGCGTCGCCGCGCCGGCGGGCAGCACGGTGCAAGTGAGCGTCGGCGATGTGAAACTCGACGGCTTCGACGAGGCGGCTCTGCGCGGCGCGATCACCCTCGCCGGCTATCCGCAACAGGCTGATATGCAGCAAATCAACAAACCGATGATCGTGGCCCTGATCGTCGGCCTGATCATCATCTCGGCCATGTGCTACGGCCCGCTCGCCGCGCTGATGGTCGAACTGTTCCCGACCCGCATCCGCTACACCTCGATGTCCCTGCCGTACCACATCGGTAACGGCTGGTTCGGCGGTTTCCTGCCGACCGTGTCGTTTGCGCTGGTGGTGTACACCGGGGATATTTTCTACGGGTTGTGGTACCCGGTGCTGATTACCGGGGTGAGCCTGGTGGTGGGGATGATCTGTCTGCGTGAGACGAAGAATATCGATCTGGACAAGAACTGATTGATATTCGTGTGGCGGGGGCGCAATGCCCTCGCCACCCTGCGGAATTTCAAACCTCCGCCTCCAACAACTCAAACTTCACCTGATCGGGATAAAACGCCACGTAGTCCTTGATCTGGCTGACCGAAATCTTTGGATTTTCGTACGTCCATACCGCGTTCGCCCCTTCGTGCCCCGGCACTTGCAGACTGAAATAGTTGGCATCGCCCTTGTACGGGCAGTAGGTGGTGTGGTCGGTGCGGGCGAAGTATGTTTCGTCGATGTCTTCACGCGGGATGTAGTAGACCGGCGGGTAATTGGCTTCGAGCAGCACCAGGGCTCGGGCCGAGGCGGCGACCTGTATGCCGTGGAATTTTACCAGCAGGCAGCCAGGCTGCTCGGCAACGGTGATGACGGGACTGGGACCGGAACTTTTCATCGGTTTCTCCTGACGGCGGCGAAGGCACCGGTTCAGGTATAACCCATGTGGGGGAATCTCGTCGGATCCGCAGCCGAACGGTTTTTTCTCCGATCAGTAACAACCGTCGCTTGCGAAGGCGGCGGTTTCTGTTTTCATATCACGCGCAAAACGACCAAGACGCCCACCGACAGGAGTCATCATGCGCAAGGATTACCTGGCTTTTTTCATCTCGCTGTTCCTGTCACGGCTGGCGGATCAGATCCTGTTGTTCATCGTGCCGCTTGTGGTGTTCCAGACTACCAACAGCGCGTCCTGGGCGGGGCTTGCATTCTTCGTCGAGTCGCTGCCGCGTTTTCTCGCGTTTCCGCTATGCGGAGCCCTGTGCGACAAGTTCTCGCCCATCAGGATCCTGCACATCAGTCAGGTCTACCGTGCTCTGCTTTGCGTGCTGGCAGTAGGGCTTTATGCCGTCTTCGGCGGTATCGCGTGGCTGGTGGTGCTGTCGGCGCTATGCGGCGTGCTGACGACTCAGGGCATCATGGCCCGCGAAGTGCTGATGCCGCGTATTTTCCAACACTACAGCTACACCAAAACCCTGTCCTACTCGCAGATAGCCGACCAGACCGGACTGGTTCTGGGGCCTTTGGTGGCGGCATTGCTGCTGGAAGTTTCGGCCTGGTACTGGGTGGTGCTGTGGGTGGCCGGGCTGTTCCTGCTCGCCGACCTGAGCATGCGGGTGTGGCAACGTTTCAGCCGTATCACCCTGGAGGTGTTCGAGCAGCATCAGGACATCTGGCTGCAGCCTCTGCGCATCGCTTTCAGGCATATCCGCGAACGGGCGGAGCTGAAAAAGATCATCACACTGGCAGTGGGGGTCAACCTGATTGTCGGGGTCACCCTGGCCACTTCGGCGGCCATGGTGCTGGGTCAATACAGCGCCGGCAAGGACGACTACGCCATGCTGCAAGCGGTTGGCGCGGTGACCACCATCGTGATTCTGTTTTTCCTCGCCCGGGTGGTATTGCCGTTGCGCGTACTGGGTGGGGTTGCCTGTTCGATGCTCGCCGCCGGCGCCTTCATCAGTGCCCTGAGCCCGAACCTGGCGGGTTATGTGCTGGGTTTCCTGCTGATCGTCGGCTTCGACAAAATGTTCAACGTCTACATGCGCAGCATTCGCCAGCGAGTCATTCCACCTCAGGACTTCGGCAAGACCGTGGGCGTGGTCACCCTGCTCAACAACTTGTCGCAACCGCTGGCCGGTCTGCTGGTCGCACTGCTTGCTGCGCCATTGGGGACGCAACGTGTGATTCTGATTCTGGCCGTGCTGGCGACGCTGCTGGGCGTGGCGGCTTTCGGGTGGTTTGCCCGAGTACGTAATGCCCACGCCACGTCGATCCTCGAGACCGAGCAGTAACGGATTTCACTGTCTTAGAGCGATGTCCAAAAACAAAAAAACCGCAGCCTGCGAAGGACTGCGGTTTTTTCGTTTCAGATTTTCCGGTTTCAGATCAGGCTACGATATCGGTCGCCACCGCCTGCCCCACCACACCCACGGCGAAGTCCACCGAACCCTGGCCTGTGAGGTCAATCATCAGGCTGGTCTGGTTGGTCTGTTCGAAGTAAGTGAGGATCGCGTCCCCGGCATGCCCTGTGAAGCCGCTGACGAAGTTCAGTGTGGCTGCGCCGGTGGCGAACCCGGCGATGCCTGACAGGTCGATCTTGTCCAGGCCGCTGGTGAAATCCATGATCCAGTCCGGCGCGGTCATGGTCGAGTCGCTGGCCGCGCCGAACACGAAGGTGTCTGCGCCCTCACCACCCCACAGCGAATCACCGCCGCCACCGCCGTAAATGATGTCGTTGCCGGCACCGCCGACCAGGTCGTTGGCCGCTGCGTTGCCGATCAGCAGGTCATTGCCCGAGCCGCCAATGGCGTTTTCCACGGTCACGCCGTGAGCGATGGACACGTTGCCCACCAGACCGCCGACATCGGAGAACGACCCTTCGTTGAGGTTGATCTTCTGGTTCTGGCTGAAGCCGGAGAAATCCAGCGTGTCATTGCCGCCGCCGTCCCACACCGAGAACACCACTTTGGAAGTGTTCGAGGTGGCGCTGTAGAAGTCGCGATCGGCGTTCGAGTTGAAGCCGTACACGGTGTTGTCGGCACGGGTTTCGAAGTTGGCGCCGTAGAGTTTCTGCACCGCGACGATGTCGTCCATCAACGGTGCCGAGGCGTAGGCGCCGCTGCCGTCCTTGCTGAAGTTCTGGTCGGTGTTGGCTTCGCTCCAGTAGCTCATCAGGCTGTAGCCACGGGTGTCTTCGGCGTATTTGGCGTCGCCGTAGGTCGGGTTGCCGTTGCCGGCGTTGTAGGCGCCCGGGTGCGACAGGCCGAGGGTGTGGCCGATTTCGTGGGTCAGTGTCTGGCGCCCGTAGTTGTTGGTGTCCGGGGTCTTGTTGACCTGGTACTGATCGTTGATCAGGTACCACGACTGACCGTCGTAGCTGCTGCCCTGCGGCAGGTAGGCGAACGCCGCGCCGCCGGTGCTGACGTCGTAGTTGCCGAAAGTCATGTGGCCGTCGCCACCCTTGCCTTCGGTGAAAGTCACGTTGGCCACGTCGGACCACGATTGCATCGCCAGCACGGCCTGGGCCTTTTGCTGGGCGCTGAACTCGCTGAAGTTACCGAGTTTCGGGTTGTAGTTCGACGGTTTGTCGGTCAGGAACGTGTAGGTCAGATCAATCTTGCCGTCGGCATTCTTGTCCTGCCACGACATGCCCTTGCGCAGGATTTCGTCGGCGGCCTGGTCGGCGGTGAACGATGGTTTGCCGTTGACGGTTCCGGTGCCGCGATCGTACAGGTGGCTGAAGGTGTCGACGGCGGTGAAGGCGCTGCTGGCCTGGGAGGAAGGTTGAGACATGGTGTACGTCCTTGTTTCTGAAGAGTCAGTGTCAGACAGAAAAACGGCGATCTTCTGGCGAGATCGTCCTGTCACTCGCCCTGTTAGGCAGATTGAACCTGCCACAGCCGCCAACGCGGGCGCTAATCAATTTCTCGATAGCGTCCCGGATTGCTCCGACGGGGGCTGTCATGACCGGCAAACTATTCATCTGTATATCCATACAGATAAAAGTTGCCCCATCGCCCGAGTCAGGCCATTCTGTGCGCCTCTTCGGGCAATGATCGACGACGGTGGTTATGCGGCTGTACCTCTGTGAAAAACCTTCCCAGGCCAAGGACATTGCGGCCGTGCTCGGCGCAAAGCGTCGGGGCGACGGCTGCTGGCTGGGAACGGACGTCACGGTGACCTGGTGCATCGGCCACTTGCTGGAAACCGCACCGCCGGACGCCTACGACGCCAAATACAAGCGCTGGGTGCTGGCCGACCTGCCGATCATCCCGGACAAATGGAAAATGACCGTAAAGCCGCGTACCGCCAGCCAGTACAAGGCGGTCAAGCGCCTGCTCGGCGAGGCCAGCGAACTGATCATCGCCACCGACGCCGACCGCGAGGGCGAAATGATCGCCCGGGAGCTGGTGGAGCATTGCCGCTATCGCGGGCCGATCCGCCGCTTGTGGCTGTCGGCGCTGGATGAAGCCTCGATCCGCAAGGCGTTGGCAGCGCTCAAACCGGGCGCTGAAACCTTCAGCCTGTATCACTCGGCACTCGGGCGCTCGCGGGCGGACTGGCTGATCGGGATGAACATGAGTCGCCTGTTCACCCTGCTCGGCCGGCAATCGGGCTATCAAGGCGTGTTGCCGGTGGGCCGGGTACAGACGCCGACCTTGCGACTGGTGGTGGATCGCGACCGCAGCATTGCCGATTTCGTGCCGGTCGCGTACTGGGCCATCGACGTGCAACTGCTGCACAACGGCACGCCGTTCACGGCGCAATGGCGGGCGCCGGGCGATGCCTGTGACGATCAGGATCGCTGCCTCAATCAGGCCCTCGCCCAGCAAGCGGCCGCCGCGATCGGCAGCGCTGCCAGTGCCCGGGTGGTCAAACTGCGCACCGAGCGCATGCGCGAGGTGGCGCCCCTGCCCTTCGACCTCGGCACCTTGCAGGAAGTCTGCTCGAAGAAGCTCGGCCTCGGTGCCCAGGAAACCCTCGACATCGCCCAGGCGCTTTACGAAACCTACAAGGTCATCACCTACCCGCGCAGCGATTGCGGCTATCTGCCCCTAAGCCAGCACAGCGAGGCGCCAGGGATTCTTGCGGCGTTGCGTCAGGCCGATCCGAGCCTCGAAGCGCTGCGCGAGCATCTGGAGCCACAGCGCCGCTCCCGCGCCTGGAACGACGCCAAGGTCAGCGCCCACCACGGCATCATTCCGACCGCTGCCGCGAAAAACCTGGAGCGTCTGACCGGCAAGCACCGCGCGGTCTACACGCTGGTTCGCGCACGGTATCTGGCTCAGTTCCTGCCCAATCACGAATACGACCGCACCCAGGCCGATTTCGATTGCGCCGGGGAAGCCTTGCGCGCGGTCGGCAAGCAGATCATCGAGCCGGGCTGGAAACGCGCGTTGCCCGAAGCGCTGGCCCCGGCCAGGGGGCGTGAAGCCCCCGCGCCACAGACGCTACCGACACTGACCCAAGGCGCCGAGTGCGCCGTGGCGGACGTGAAGCTCAAGGACCTTTGGACGCAACCGCCCAAGCCCTACACCGAAGGCGACCTGATCAAGGCCATGAAGAACGTCGCCAAACTGGTGGAGGATCCGCTGCTCAAGCAGAAACTCAAGGACACCACCGGCATCGGCACCGAGGCCACCCGCGCCTCGATCATTCAAGGGTTGCTGGATCGCGGTTATCTGGTGAAAAACGGCAAGGCGCTGTCCGCCACGCCCGCCGCCTTCAGCCTGATCGACGCCGTGCCGCGGGCGATTGCCGACCCCGGGACCACGGCGATCTGGGAACAGGCGCTGGACATGGTGCAGAGCGGCGAGATGAGTCTGGAGGAGTTCGTCACCAAACAGGCCGCATGGATGAGCAAGCAAGTGACCCGTTGCGCCGGGCTGAACCTGACCATCAGCGGCCCGCCACCTGCCGGCAAAGCCGCTGCGCCATGGAAGAACAAACGCAAGACCACTCGGCGCAAAACCACCGGAACCGGCAAACGCTCGGCAAAACCGGCAGCCAAATAGCCCGCTGCACGCTACTGTTTCTGCAGTGATGGTCAGGAGGCAGCGGCATGTCTGTCATCGAACTGCGCGTCGCCCGGCGCGACGAACTGGACACCCTCGAAAACCTGATGCAGTTCTACACCTATGACTTCAGCGAGTGGCTGCCGCTGAAGCTGGGAGGACATGGTTTCTTCCCGATCCAGTTGAAAGACGATTACTGGCGCCAGCCAGCGACCCGGCCATTCCTGATCCACGTCGACGGCGAACTCGCGGGGTTCGTGACCGTGGATGACCACCTCCTCATCGAAGGCGCCGACTTCAACATCGGCTATTTCTTCGTCAGCCGGCGCTGGCGTGGCCAAGGCGTCGCGCAGTTTGTCGCCTCTGCCCTCTTGAGCCACTTGCCCGGTCGATGGCAGATTTTCCATGTCGACGCCAACCTGCCTGCACAGCGGTTCTGGGCCCGGTTCATCCCCGAGCTGAGCGGCGGCGACTTTACTCGCCAGACCAAAACCGTGGACGGCTATCCCTGCACGTTCTACTGCCTGCGCAGCCTTTCTCCCACGGCCTGAAGCCCGCCTTTTTTCATTCCAGAATGACTTTGTCCGACAATATGTAGTGACCAAAAATAATCACTACAAAACCGTTGACGGCATCGTTTTGCTTTTGCATGATGCAGACGTCTCCCCGATCGGGAGCACTGGCAACACGCTTGAGCAAGCTCGTCTGACCGCCGAGCTGTTTTTTCCGGATACACGCTGCCCACAAGGCAGATTGAAGAAGCTGACCTGGCCTGAACGTCCAGTACAAGGACGAGAAGCGCTGGCGAAAATTCTCAAGACGCTTGTGGTCGACCCTGAAAACGTCGTCAAGGAGCCTCCCGGTTTTCGCTGCTTCTCCTCGTTGTGACGCTTTTGCGTAGCAGTTATTCAACACGACTACATGCAACAGACGCATGACCCCGTACTTCACACGGGCGACCGCTGACGTCCTGGTTTCGGTGCCAGGGATCAACTAACCGATGGGCTACCTGTATTAGCGAATCAACTTTGAAAGATCACCAGACTGGTCAAGGGGCAATATGATGAATCTGAACAATCAACCTACTATCGAAGAACTGGCTCGTATGTTCGCTGCGCAAAAAGACAGCCACGACAGCCATATTCTGTGGATCAGCAAGTCGGGTCAGGTCCATATCGACTGCCTGTCGCCCCATGCTGGTGAAGAAGAGTTCGATCGGAACAACCAGAACCTGCTGGCCCGCCTGAAGATGTACCGCCGTGGCCACGGCTATGTCGGCAAGAAAGCCGCGGCCGACAAGGACTTCATCGGGAATGTTCTGCAAACGCTGAAACAGGCGTGGGACTCGATGCAGAACAAGAACGAAGTTCGGGTGATTGATCGGTTCTGCTAAGTTAAAACTTCAATAAAACAAGGGCCTGCTTCGAAAACGAAGCAGGCTCTTTTTATTGCTCGCAAAAAAAGCTCATGAACGAGTTTCCAGCACCAACTTCATAAACGCCTCAGCCGCCGCACTGTGATAGTTGTTCTTGCGCCGCAACAACGCCGCTCCCCGCTGCGGCGCTTCGCTCTCGACCCGCAACCTGCGCAACGCCCGGTCCTCGGTCGCAATCGCCTCGGGCAGCATGGTCGCAATCGGCGCATGCCGGATCACTTCCAGCAACGTACTCACCGAATTCACCTCTATCTGCACCTTGGGGGTGATGCCGTTCTGGCGGAAGTATTCATCGATCGACAGGCGCGTGAAAAAATCCGGCGCCAGCAAGGCGAAATCCAGCTGCGCAATGTCATCCGGGGTCAGCACCGAAGAGCTGTCATACAACGGATGTTCACGCCCGACCATCACCCCCAACGTCTCGACAAACGCCGGAATGCACTCAATGTCCGGATTGCGCACTGGCGTGAAGGCAATCGCAATATCCAGCGAGTCATCCGCCAACCCGGCCTCGATGTCGTCCATCGACAACTCGAAAATCTCCAGGTGAATCCCCGGATACCGCGCCACGTAATCGCGCACCAACGGCCCGACCAGGTACGCCATGAACGTCGGCGTCATGGCCAGCCGCAGCGAGCCTCGGGACAGATCCTTCACGTCATGCAACGCGCGCTTGCCCGCCTCCAGCTCCACCAGCACCCGTCGCGCGCATTCGATATAGGCCTGTCCGGCGTCCGTAGGTTTGACCGAGCGCGAGGTGCGATCAAACAGATCGACACCGAGGGTTTCTTCCAGTTGGCGGATCTGTTGCGACAAGGTCGGCTGCGACACGTGCAACGCCTCGGCCGCCCGGGTGAAGCCGCCGTGATCGGCCACGGCCAGCAGGTATCGCAAATGTCGCAGCAGCATGGACGCTCCATCTATAGGCAGTACTTATGCTTGGCATTGTATATCGGTCTTGGACGCTATGGATCAATCGGCAGAAGATGAATCCCACACAGCAAGCCAACCCCGAAAGGAGAAGCACCATGCAATCCCAAGCCTACAACGACAGCCGCATCGCCCTGACCACCCGCGCCCTGGATGCCAAGGCTCAGAAAAACCTGTCGTGGCAGGATCTGGCCGACGGCACCGGCCTGAGCCTGGCCTACGTCACCGCCGCCCTCCTCGGCCAGCATCCACTGCCCAAAGCCGCTGCCGAAGTGGTTGGCGACAAGCTTGAGCTGAGCGCCGAAGACGTCGCCGCCCTGCAAATAATCCCGCTGCGCGGCAGCCTCGACGGCGTGCCGACCGACCCGACCATCTACCGCTTCCACGAGATGATCCAGATCTACGGCACCACCCTGAAGGCGCTGGTTCACGAGCAGTTCGGCGACGGCATCATCAGCGCGATCAACTTCAAGCTCGACATCAAGAAAGTCGAAGACCCTGAAGGCGGTTCCCGCGCCGTGGTCACCCTCGACGGCAAGTTCCTCCCGCTGCGTCCGTTCTGATCCCTCCCGGGCCCGCACCCCGCGTGCGGGCCCCTCCAAACCTGATTTGCCAAGTCATCACCACATCTGTCTGGAGGCTGCCCCATGCAAAAAATTCTGTTGACCCTGGCCCTGCTCGCCGGCCTCGCCGCCCAGGCCCAGGCTGATGAAGAGGCCGTCGCCTACCGCTACGGCATGTCGCTGGACATCGCGCAAGTCGTGAGCATCACCCCGGTCGCCGACGTCTGCGGCGTAGTGCCGGTCGAAATGACTTACCTCGACAGCCACGGCGCAAAACACATTCTTCAATACAGCGAATTCGGCACCGGCTGTTCGAACTGAGAGGACACACCATGAAAAACCTGATCGAAGGCTTCCTGAAGTTCCAGAACGAGGCGTTTCCGCAACGCACCGAGCTGTTCAAACACCTGGCGACCACCCAAACCCCGGGCACCTTGTTCATCACGTGCTCCGACAGCCGTGTAATACCGGAACTGCTGACCCAGCAAGAACCCGGCGAGCTGTTCGTGATCCGCAACGCCGGCAATATCGTGCCGTCCTACAGCCCGCATCCGGGCGGGGTTTCGGCGACGGTGGAATACGCGGTGGCCGTGCTCGGCGTAACCGACATCGTGATCTGCGGCCACTCCGATTGCGGCGCGATGACCGCCATCGCCCAGTGCAAATGCATGGATCACCTGCCCGCCGTCAGCGGCTGGCTGCAACACGCCGAGTCGGCGAAAGTGGTCAACGAATCGCGGCTACACGCCAATGACGCCGCCAGGCTGAGTTCGATGGTGCGGGAAAACGTGATCGCGCAACTGGCGAATATCCAGACTCACCCGAGCGTGCGCCTGGCTCAGGAGAAAGGCCTGCTGAATCTGCATGGCTGGGTGTACGACATCGAGACCGGCTCGATCGACGCACTGAGTGCCGACCGTCGCACCTTTGTCTCGCTGGCCGAGCAACCGTCGACTTGCGCGGTGTACGGTCAGGCAGTCGATGCGGCTTGAAAACACAACGCCGCGCCCGCCATTGCGACGGGCGCGGCGTTGTTCTGTTCAGCGTTTTACGCCCAGATCGATCTGCGTCATGCGGCTGCGTACGGTGAACACGCCGTCACCGGAGAGGATCGCGCTGCGGGCAAACAGGCGGCCGCTTTCCCAGTTCGAAAGGCCCAGTTCCGGCTTGTTCAGCGCGTACTGGCCATCGACCCAACGGGTGATCCCGTTGCCCACGAACGGCGCGTTGACCGCGCTGTAGAAGCGCTCTTGAACCGCCGCGTCTTCACTGATCAGCGACACCGTGAATTGTGGGCTGTAGCGATTGAACAGCGCGATGGCCTGATCCAGATCGTCGACGATCATCAGGCTGGTTTCCGGGGTTTCTTCCCATTCCCACTCGCGGCCCAGTTGGGCTTCCGACAGCGGTTCGGCCAGGGCTTCGGTCTGGTAACCCTCGGCGCGATAGACCTCGACCGTCGCGTTCCGCCAGTCGCTCGGCAGGTAGCTTTCGCTGCCTTCGACGATATGCAATTTGCAGCCCTGGCCACGCGCGGTGCCGGCCTGCTGCAAGGCGTCGAGGAACAGCGGCACCAGTTCGGCAGCACGGTCGCGCTGGATCAGGCAGACGTTCAGCGTGTTGCAAACCTTGCGATCCAGCGAGTTGCGCACCACAGCGGCAAAGCGCTTGGCGTCCGCCTCGCGGTCGGCGATCAGCCACGCGCCACCAGTGCCGTGCAGGCTGACGGCGGTGCCGGCCTGCTGGGCGATGCTGCCCAACTGGCTGACCGCACGCCCCGAACCACGAGCCACCGCCAGCGACAGACGCCGGTCGGCGAACATCGCCCAACCGGCGGCGTGGTTGACGCTCTCCACCAGCGACACCGCACCGGCCGGCAGACCGGCATCGACCAACGCCGGGTTCAGGGCGTGGCTGACGATGGCTTGCGCGGTACCCAGCGCATCGCTGCCAATACGCAGCACGGCGGTGTTGCCGGTGCGCAACACGCCTGCGGCGTCGGCGAAGACGTTTGGCCGGCCTTCGAACACGAACGCGACGATGCCCAGCGGCGACACTACCTGCTCGACCTTCCAGCCGTCATGTTCGACGCTGCTGATGACTTTGCCGCGGGTGGCCGGCGCATCACGCCAGGCCCGCAGGCCGGCGATCATGTCGCGGCGCATGCGCTCGTCGGCGAGCAAGCGGGTAGTGGAACGGCCGCGCGCCTTGGCCCGTTCGATGTCGGCGAGGTTGGCGGTTTCGATCAGTGCCCAGGCGTCCGGGTTTTCCAGACGTTGGGCAAACAGATCGAAGAAGCGGCTGATGGCCTCGTCCGACACCGCGGACAACGCGGTAAACGCCACCGCTGCACGCTCGATTGCCACCGAGGCTGCCTGCTGATCCGCCACCGGAATCAGCAACAGCTCGCCGCTCACCTGCTCCACCAGCAGATGGTCGCCGGGTCGGAAACGCTCGGCCAGTTCGGGGCTGACCACGGTGACGCGGTTACCGGCGAAAGGGATAGGCGTGCCAGCGACGAGACGTTCGAGCGCGAGAGACATGGAGCGGATTCACCATATTGAGGGCGGCCGGAAAATGTATAGGTTGGCCTCCCTCAACGCAACACGGGTTCAGAACACCGACCAGCCAATCCGCGAACTGAGCATTTCCAGCGCCGCCATCCCCGCCAGCGAATTGCCCGCCGCGTTCAGCTCCGGCGACCACACGCACACCGTGAACTGCCCCGGCACCACCGCGACGATACCGCCACCGACGCCGCTCTTGCCCGGCAGACCAACGCGGTAGGCGAAGTTGCCCGCCTCGTCGTACAGGCCGCTGGTGGCCATGATCGAGTTGACTTGCTGGGTCTGGCGGCGAGTAAGAATCTGCTCGCCGCTGTGTTTGCAGAAGCCGTCGTTGGCCAGGAAACAAAAGGCCCGGGCCAGATCGATGCAGTTCATGCGCAACGCGCAGTGGCTGAAGTAGCTGCGCAGCACCGCTTCAACGTCGTTGTGGAAATTGCCGAAGGATTGCATCAGGTACGCCATCGCTGCGTTGCGCGCGCGGTGCTGGTATTCGGAGTCGGCGACCTTGCCGTCGACCATCACCTGCGGATTGCCCGACAGCCGCCGCACGAAGTCGCGCATCGACAAGGCCGGTGCGGCAAAACGTGACTGGTTGATGTCGCAGATCACCAGCGCCCCGGCATTGATGAACGGATTGCGTGGGCGGCCGCGTTCGAATTCCAGCTGCACCAGCGAGTTGAACGGCTGGCCGGACGGCTCGTGGCCCAGGCGTTCCCAGATCGCCTCGCCGGAATGTTCGATGGCCTGCACCAGGCTGAATACCTTGGAAATACTCTGCACCGAGAACGGCGTCTCGGCGTCGCCGGCGCAATACATCTCGCCGTCGTTGCCATACACGGCGATGCCCAGTTGATTGGCCGGCACGGTGCCGAGGGCGGGAATGTAGTCAGCCACTTTGCCCTGCCCGATCAGGGGCCGGACAGCGTCAAGGATCTCGTTCAACAGCGCTTGCATGCCGGGTCTCGAAGTCTCGCCCCATGGGATTGCGGGGACACGGTGGCTAGACGCTGCGCCCGGCAATCGAATCACACCGGCGCTGTGTATCGCAGTGTGTACGGCCCGACGCCCGACACATCCCGCGCACAAATCCGGCCCTTTGCGACACATCCGCGATACAGCCTGACGCTCAAATACGCCTGTCGATCGGCAACCCCGATCAAGCCTTTGAACTCACCTATCGCATTGGAGATTCACCATGACCAAGCTCTCGAAAACCTCCCTGACGCTCGGCCTTCTGCTTGCCGGTGGCCTGGCTCTGTCCAACGCGGCTTCGGCCTCGGAAGCGTTCAGCGTCAAGCAACTGGATCACGGCTACAGCCAGACCCAGGCCAAAGCCGACTCGGCGGAAAAAACCTCGGAAGGCAAATGCGGCGAAGGCAAGTGCGGCGCCGGCGAGTAACCCTTTTCATGGGGCACGCCGGTGCCCCGTTTTCCCCTTGAATGAATGGAGCCTTGCCATGACCACAGCTCTCTCGTCGGCCGTCAAAGGCCTGCACTGGAACCTCGACCGCGCCGGCCAGTGGCTCGCGCCGCTGACCTTGCGCCTGTTCATCGCCTGGGAGTTTTTCGAATCGGGGCTGGAGAAATTCAACGGCCAGAACTGGTTCGAAGACATTCAGGAGCGGTTCCCGTTTCCCTTCGACCACTTGCCGGCCACGCTGAACTGGGAACTGTCGATGTGGGCCGAGCTGATCTGCGCGCTGGCGATCCTGATCGGATTCGGCACGCGGATTTCGGCGATTTCGCTGATTGTCGTGACCGTCGTCGCCACCGCTGCCGTGCACTGGCCGGCGGACTGGTCATCGTTGAGTGAACTGGCCCAGGGTTATGCGATCACCAACAAGGGCTTCGGAAACTTCAAACTGCCGGCGATTTACTTGGCTGCGCTGCTGCCGCTGGTGTTTGCCGGGGCCGGCAAGTTGAGCGTGGATGCGTGGCTGGCGCGGTTTTTCTGGAAACGCGCCAGCCACTGAGGATCAATGCGCCCGGTCCAGCCCGGCCAGCAACGCACTGTCCCGGCTGTAGATGTCCGGCGCGTAGAGCACACGCCCCTGGCCATCGACCTGTGCGGTCCAGTAAGTCATGAGGATCGGCACCGGATTGCTCAGGCGGAATTCATGGGTGGTGCCGGTGGCCAACAAGGTGTCGGTGCGCGCCTTTTCCGCCGGGCTGAGCAGGAAATCGCGCAGCTTCATCGGATGCTCGACCCGCACGCAGCCGGAGCTGAACGCCCGTGGCCCCTTGTCGAACAGCGCCTTGCTCGGCGTGTCGTGCAGGTACACCGAGAACGGGTTGGGGAACCGAATGACCATTTGCCCCAGCGGGTTGCGTGGCCCGGCGTCCTGACGCAGGAGGATGTTGCCGGGGTTGTCCCAGTCGATGTCGGCGGCGGCCAGCGGCTGGCCGTTGGCGTCGAGCACTTGCAGGTTCTGGCGGCTGAGGAAGGTCTGATCCTTGCGGATCTCCGGCAGCTTGTCTTCCTTCCAGATGGTCGGCGGCACGGTCCAGGTCGGGTTCAGCGTCAGGCGCGTGACCCGGGATTTGAGCAGCGGGGTCTGGCGTTCGGCGCGCCCGACCTGGGTGCGGGTCTGCCACACCGGCAGGCCGCCCTGATAAAGCGTCAGCTCGGCAGCGGCGACGTTGACCAGCAAACCGTCCGGCTCCATGTCCTGGGCCATCCAGCGGAAACGTTCTAGGTTGACCCGCAATTGTTCACGGCGAGTCAGCGGACTGATGTTGAGTTCGGCAATCGTTCCCGGCCCGACCACCCCGTCGGCCTGCAACGAATGGTTGGCCTGAAAACGCTTCACCGCCTCCACCAATACGCCGTGATAAGCGTTGTCCGGCGTGCCGACCACACTGCTCAGATAACCTTCGCTGTAGAGCCGGCGGGCCAGTTCCGGCACGCGTTTGTCTTCCATGTCCGGACGCAGCAACGGGCCGTTGCCCACCGACGTCCACTGAGGCAGGGCTTGCAGGCGCTGCGCGGCATACAGATGACGCAGGTTCTGGTACTGCGCCAACTGCGGCCGGGCCAGATCGAAGGCGGCGGGAACGTTGTGCACGCCCGGCACGGCGATCGCCAACAATTCAGCCTGACGGTCGCGAGGCGTTTCGTCGGAATGCCACAGCGGTTCGAAGTGCGATTGCAACAGGCGGCCGTAATGCAGATCCTGCAGGGCTTGCAGGTAGTAACGGCTGATCTCGATATCGGCGCACAGTTCGCCGTCCTGCGGCGCGGTGAGCGCTACCGGATAGCGTTTCGGGTTCAGGCCATCGTCGGCCAACAGCTGCAATTGCGCATGCAAGGCCGGCAATTGCCCGCCATCGGCCCACACCGGCAGCCAGTCCTGCTGCTGGTAGAACGCGCGCAACTGATCCAGCGCCGGGCCGTTGAGACTGGTGCCGATCGTCGGGCACGCCTGGGGCAGGCTGATCAGCGCAGCCTGCAACGGGCTCTGCGGTTCGATGGGCATTTCCGTCGGCACGGGCGGCAGCGTCGGAAGTTCCGGCAACGGTTCCTCGGCGCAAGCGACAAACGGCGCAGCGAGCAAACAAATGCTCAAGTAGCATGCGTACTTTTTGAACAACTGCTTTACTCCAATCCATGGCCGTCTTGATTGACGGTCAACCTTACCTCAGGTGCGGTGAACAGTCAGGCCCGATTCGCGGGTCTGCCGGGGTCGACTGGACGTCAGGAGCCTAAGTGCCAAACAAGTAGCAAGTGGAGACTCACTTTAAATGTTGACGTTTTTGCGCCGACTTCTGCTGACTGCCACCGCCCTTGGCGTGCTGACCAGCCCAGCCTTTGCCGCCGGCACCTCTTCGCCGGTTCTCTACACCAGCCTCGCGC
Organism: Pseudomonas sp. 22082; assembly: GCF_052046055.1. Lineage (NCBI taxonomy): Bacteria > Pseudomonadati > Pseudomonadota > Gammaproteobacteria > Pseudomonadales > Pseudomonadaceae > Pseudomonas > Pseudomonas sp. 22082. Next base: position 101,654 of record NZ_JBQEQB010000002.1, on the reverse strand, counting down.
ACGCCGCTCCGGAACTCAATCCCCAGGCGCTGAAAGGTGCCTTGAGCGCCATGCAATGTGCGATCAACAACGGCGCGAAGCAGTCTCGTCATCTGGCGATCATCGACTATTCGCAGCCGTCCACCGAGCGCCGGTTGTGGATCTTCGACCTGACCCGGAAAAAACTGGTGCTGCGCGATCTGGTCGCCCACGGCTCGAACTCCGGGGAAAACTTCGCCACCCGGTTCTCCAACCGTGAAGGCAGTTTCCAGTCCAGCCTCGGCCTGTTCCGGACCCAGGAAAGTTACCAGGGCACCCACGGTTACTCGCTGCGCATGGACGGTCTGGAACCGGGCATCAACGACATGGCCCGCGACCGCGCCATCGTGATCCATGCCGCCGACTACGTGAACCCGTTCTGGAGCAAACGTACCGGCCGCTTGGGCCGCAGCCAGGGTTGCCCGGCGGTGCGACCGCAGGTTGCCAAACGGGTGATCGACAGCTTGAAGAACGGCCAATTCATGTTCTCCTGGTACCCGGATCAGCAGTGGCTGAAATCCTCGCCGTACCTCAACTGCCAGCCACAACAGATCGCGAGCATTCTCAGCACTCACGCCAGCTGAATACGCTGTGGGAGTGCGCTGGCTCCCACAGGTTCGGTTTATTACAGATTTGTCATCGAGTTGTCGGTTTGCCGAGCGGATCGCCCGGTAGCTTGAAGTTGTCCCGGCCAGAACGCCGATCAACTTCAACGATTCGAGTGACCCATCATGAAAACCCTGATCCTCGCCTTCACCGCCCTCCTCGCCACCGGTTCCGTGTTCGCCGCACCTGCGCCGGACGCTGCCGTCATTCATGACAAAACCGGCTTCTTCGTGCACCTGGATGTCGACAAAGTCCTCTCCAGCACCGATATTTCCCAGGCCTGCGGCGTGATCCCCGCGCAGCTCGACTACCTCGACCACCAGGGCCGTGAACATGTGCTGGACTATCAAGTGCAAGGCAGCGGCTGCACCAACGACCATTGAGGCGCAGTAGCCATGAATATCCTTGTTGTCGAAGACGAACCGAAGGCCGGCAATTACTTGCTCAACGGCCTGCAGGAACTGGGCTACAGCGTGAGCCTGGCCCGGGACGGCGCCGACGGTCTGCACCTGGCGCTGGAATTCGACTTCGACGTGATCGTGCTGGACGTGATGATGCCGAAAATGGATGGCTGGGAAGTGCTGCGCCGGCTGCGCAAGGAAACCGACACGCCGGTGCTGTTCCTGACTGCCCGCGACGACATCGCCGACCGGGTCAAAGGCCTGGAACTGGGCGCCGACGATTACCTGATCAAGCCGTTTTCCTTCGCCGAACTGGTGGCGCGCCTGCGCACCCTGACCCGGCGCGGGCCGATCCATGAAGATGAGCAATTGCAGGTGGCCGATCTGCAGATCGACGTGCTCAAGCGTCGGGTCAGCCGCGCCGGCAACCGGATCACCCTGACCAACAAGGAATTCGCCCTGCTGCAACTGTTCGCCACCCACACAGGGCAAGTGCTGTCGCGCTCGCTGATCGCCTCGCGAGTGTGGGACATGAATTTCGACAGCGACACCAACGTGGTCGATGTCGCCGTGCGCCGCCTGCGGGCGAAAATCGACGATCCGTTCCCGCTCAAGCTGATCCACAGCGTGCGCGGCATCGGCTACCGCTTCGATACCCAGCCATGAAAGTCGCCGGCACGTATTCCCTGACCTTGCGCCTGGCGCTGGTCTTCGCCGTGCTTGCCTTCGCCGCTCTGGCAGGCCTGGGCGCGGCACTGTACAACCAGCTGGAAGCAGCTCTGATTCGCCGCGACGACATCCAGTTGGTCAGTCGCGTCGATCAGTTGCGCACCTTCCTCAACGACAGCAACACCCTGGAGCTGATCAAGAACAAGCCGGCGCTGTTTCAGAACATGCTCGGCAACCGCGAAGCCTTGCTGACCATCGGCGCCCCCGGCCAGCCGCCGCTGCTGGTGGTCAACCCCGGCAACCTCGCCACCCCGAACTTGCCCGCCGTACCGATCGATCATCCGATGGCCCTGAGCGATGTACAGCACTTGCCGAGCGTCGACGGTGTGCCGTTTTCGGCGGTGGCGGCGACCATCGACTCAGGCGATCTGGGCAACCTGCAGGTGCTCACCGGACGCCTGATGACCGAGCGCACGGCAATGCTCGCCAATTACCGGCTCAGCGTGTACGGCCTCGCGTCACTGGCAGCGATTGTGCTGGCGCTGGTGGGTTGCCTGCTGGTGTATCGCGGTTTGCTGCCATTGCGGCGGATTGCCCGGCATGCCCACGGGATCGGCATCGCCAACCTCGGCGAACGCCTCGACCGCCAAGGCACGCCTCGTGAATTGCAGCCGATGATCGAAGCCTTCAATGCGATGCTGGACCGGCTCGACCGAGGGGTTGCGCAACTGAGCCAGGTCTCCACCGACATGGCCCACGAACTGCGCACGCCGATCAACAACCTGCTCGGTGAAACTCAGGTTGCCCTGCAACAGAATCGCAGCGTCGACGCCTATCAACAGTTGCTCGCCTCCAACGTCGAAGAACTCGAACGGCTGGCGCGGATGCTCGACAACATGCTGTTTCTCGCCCGCACCGACCCGGCCAGCGCGCTGAGTCAGCGTCAGGAACTGGACGCCGGTGATGAGATGCAACGCATTGCCGATTACTTCGAAGGGCTGGCCGCCGATGTCGGCGTCACCATCGAGGCCAGTGGCAGCGGTGTGATCTGGGCAGAGCCGATGCTGCTGCGCCGGGCCCTGGCCAATCTGTGCGCCAATGCGATCAAGTATGGCGCGGCGGATTCGACGTTGCAGGTCGAGGCCGTGGCTGAAGCGGACGGCAGTTATCTGCGGGTACGCAATCAGGGCGCGACCATTCCTGCCGAACACCTGTCGCGGCTGTTCGAACGCTTCTACCGCGTCGATCCGTCCCGCGAGCGCTCGGCCCAATCCAACGGACTGGGCCTGTCGATTGTCGCGACCATCATGCAATTGCATCAGGGCCGCTACAGCGTCAGCAGCGCCGACGGCATCACCTGCTTTGAACTGTTCTTTCCGGCACGGGAGACGCGAGACGCAGGTGTGTGAAGGCACCGAGCGCAAACGCCGCGAACATCAATGCCGAGGCCACGCCGAAAGTCATGTGCAAGCCGGCCGCAATAACTTCGGCCGGTGCCTGAGTCGGATCGTCCGTGGCCAGTGCAAACACCGCGCCCATCGCCGCCGCCCCGGTGATCAACCCCAGATTGCGCGACAGCCCGAGCATGGCCGAGACCACGCCGCGCTGATCCTGAGCAACGCCGGACATCAACCCGGTGTTGTTGGCGGCCTGGAACAGCGCATAACTCAAGGCCACCACCGTGATCGGCAGCACGTATGCAAGCACTCCGAAACTCACCGGAAACAGCGCCAACAAACCGCAACCGCAGGCCAGGCCGAACAACGCACCCGGCACCATCCGCCGCGCGCCGAAATGATCCACCAGCCGCCCGGCCGGTACGCCGCTGAATGCCGCCAGCAACGGCCCGATCGACAACACCAGTCCGACCTGAGTGCTGGTGAGCCCCAAACCTCGGCTCAGGTAAAACGGCCCGACCACCAGCGTGGTCATCATCACCGTGGTCACCAGCAAGGTCAGCGCCAGACTGCTGCTGATTCGCGTGTCGGTGAACAATGACAGGTGAATCAGCGGCGCCTTGCTCCGCTTCTCGACCAGGATGAACAACCCCACGCCCAACAGGCTGAGCAACAGCAACGTCGGGGTAAGTCCTTCGATTGTCATCGCCAGCGCATAAGCCGCCAGCGTCAGCATCAACACGGCGGTGCCGGGATAATCAAATGCAACACCCGAGCGCACGATCCGATCCTTCGGCAAATAGCGATACACCAGCCACGCATTGAGCAAGCCCAACGGCACGTTGATCACAAAAATCGACTGCCAGCCGACATACGCCATCAACAGCCCGCCGAGCGACGGCCCGAGGGTCGTGCCGGTGGCCGACATCGTAGCCAGCAAGCCCATCGCACTGCCGGCTCGGGATTTGGGTACCGCGTCGGCCACCAGCGCCACCGTCAACGCGAACATGATCGCCGCGCCCAGGCCCTGCACCGCCCGCGCACCGATCAGCCAGCCAAGGCTCGGCGCCAGTGCGCAGGCCAGCGAAGCAGCGGTAAAGATGCCGATGCCGATCAACAGCAAACGCCGCCGCCCGAAGCCGTCACCCAGTCGCCCGACGCTGACAATCAACGTGGTGACCGCCAGCAGATAGGCCAGCACGATCCACTGCACCTGTTGAAAGGTCGCATCGAACGCCGCCGCCAGCGTGGGCAATCCGGAGTTGGCGATGCTGGTGTCGAGCGACGGCATCAGCATCGACAGCGCCAGACTGGTCAGCGCCCAGCGGGCTGAAGGGCTCAGGGGTTCTCGGTGCATGGGAGGCTCACAAGGCAGAAGTCATGGGACATAGCCTGAGCCTCGACAATACAAGGCGCAAGACGCATGCTTTGCACTTGATACCTGCATGGAACGCCATGTCATGAATGCACCGGATCTGAACCTGTTGATCACCCTCGACGTGCTGCTGAGCGAAGGCAGCGTCGCTCGCGCCGCCGAACGCCTGCGTCTGAGCCCGTCAGCCATGAGCCGCGCGCTGGCCCGGCTGCGCGAAACTATCGGCGATCCGCTGCTGGTGCGCGCCGGCCGAGGACTGGTGCCGACCCCGCGTGCGCTGGAGCTGCGTGACCGGGTCAGTTATCTGGTGCAGGAAGCCGAAGCGGTTTTGCGCCCGGCAGAAGTGCTCGATCCCGGCCAGTTGCGGCGCACCTTCACCCTGCGCAACACCGACGGTTTTGTCGAAACCTTCGCCGCCGCTCTGCTCGCCCGCATCGCCGAAGAGGCGCCCGGCGTGCGCCTGCGCTTTGTGCAAAAGGCCGACAAGGACAGCACGCTGTTGCGCGTAGGTCGGGTGGATCTGGAAACCGGCGTGGTCGACGACAGCACCGACCCGACGCTGCACAGCCGCATTCTGTTCCGCGATCAGTGGATTGGTGTGGTGCGCTTGGGGCATCCGTTGAGCAGCGGCAAGGTCAGCGCCAAACGCTTCGCCGCAGGCCAGCACATTCTGGTGTCACGCCGTGGACGCAGCAGCGGCCCGGTGGACGAAGCATTGCTCGCCTTCGGCCTGACGCGGGACATCGTCACCTCGTTTGGCGGGTTTTCGGCGGCGCTGACGCTGGTCCGTGAATCAGACCTGATCGCCACTGTCCCGGAGCGTCACACCAGCAAACTGCGAACGGGTCTGCACAGTTTCGCCTTGCCATTCCGGATGCCGGACATCAGCGTATCGATGCTCTGGCACCCGCGCATGGACGCCGACCCGGCGCATCGTTGGCTGCGCAATTGTGTGCGGGAAGTCTGCGCCTAACGCGCGTCCCCGCCAGCGGGTTTGTAGAACAGAAATTTCTTGGTCTCGGCGGTTTTTCTGTATTCCTTCGCCCAACTCGGATGAACGTTGCGGTCGTGGAAATACAGGGCGCCATGGGTGCGGTCGGTGAGCTGGCGGTTCAGTGCCTTGCCGGCGATTTCCTTGGCCAGCGCGTATTCGGCGTCCTCCTTGACCTGATCCGGACGCCCGTCGCACCACCAGGAAAACTGGCAACTCCTGGTTTCCGAGCCCTGCTTGACCACCTCGCAGACCGTGCCCGGAAAGCCGTCATGCCCGAGACGGTTCATCACCACACTGGCCACGCCTTCCATGTCGGCAGTGTCCTTGCCCTTGGCTTCCCAATAGATACTGCGTGCCAGACAGGTGATCGGATCGTCCAGCGGCGCAGCGCCGGCGGGGTCGACCGCCTGGGCTTCGGTCGGAGTGATGGCTTCGGATTTGGGTGCTGGGGGCGCGTCGGGTTTGTCGGCCGCTTTCTCTTCCAGTACTTCGGCTTTCGCTTCAGCCTTTTCCTTGATCGGCGCCTGATCGGTGGCCAGTGCCGTACCGCTCAGCAGGGTCAACGCAAGACAGCAAAGCAACCCGTTCAATCCCATGATCATTCTTCCGGCAGGGCCCGCTGCGGGCAAAGTGTTACGTGGTTGAGACGCCCGGATCCCGGGCTCTTCGCGAAGTGTAGACGGCAATTTTCACAGGATCGTTCCGCAGAAAAATCCGTGCCATGAAGAAAAAGACATTGCACCAACCGGGGCCCTTTCGCGCATGATGTGCGCACTCAGCCCAAGGGAGATTTCCATGCGCTTCATGCCATCCGTTCTGCGACTCGCCGCGTTGTCCGTGGGCCTGGCGCTGGCCACTTCGGCCATGGCCACCGACGAGTCGCAATTGATCGAATCGATCAACAGCTACCGCAGCCAGCCGCAGCGTTGTGGCAGCCAGGCGTCCAGCGAATTGCCGCCGCTGTCGGCCGATCCGCGCCTGATTCTGCCGGCCACCGGCGTGGTGGATTTGCAGCAGGCGATGTCCAGCGCTCGCTACCCGATGGTCAACGTGCAGGCGATCACCCTGAACGGACCACGGGACGCGGCGTCGGCGATGAAGGCGATTCAGGAGAGCTTCTGTCAGGTGGTGCTGGATCCGCAGTTCGTCGATATCGGTGTCAGTCGCGCCGACCGTGACTGGCGCATCACTCTGGCCCGACCGCTGCTGTCGGCCCGCCTCGGCGACGGTCAGGCGGAAGGCCAGAAACTCCTCGAACAACTCAATGCCGCCCGCGCCCAACCGCGCCAGTGCGGCAGTCAGGCATTCGCGGCGACCACGCCGCTGGCATGGAACGCCGTGCTTGGCGGCGTTGCCCAGGAACACAGCCGCGAGATGGCCAACAACAATTATTTCGACCACAAGGACCGCAACGGCGGCACTCCCGGCGACCGCGCCGAACTGGCCGGCTACAGCGGCCAGCAGGTCGGCGAGAACATCGCCGCCGGGCAGGACACGGTGCAGAAGGTCGTCGCCGGCTGGCTCGCCAGCCCCGGTCATTGCGCCAACCTGATGAACCCTCAGTATCGTGAGCTCGGCGCTGCGTACGCAGTCGATCCGAAGAGCAGTGCCGGCATTTACTGGACTGCGATGTTTGGCGGGGAGTAAACCTCAAGGCAGTTCCTCCCCCCGAGGGGAGGAAGTAAACCGCAGGCAATAAAAAACCGGAGCCAGGCTCCGGTTTTTTTATGGTCAATGAGTCCTCATCCCCGCCGCATACATCGCCAGTTTCAGCAGACTCGCCACCACCGCCAGCGAAACCACGCTGCCGGACCAGATCAACAGCAACCAGCCCAGGCGTTTGTACCAGCGGCTTTTCACTTCACGCATCTCAATGGTAGCCATCGCCAATCCTCACTTTGCCGCGGAACACGTAGTAGCTCCAGAAGGTGTACATCAGGATCACCGGCAGGATGAACAGCGCACCGATCAGGGCGAACAGCTGGCTGGTGGCCGGTGAAGCCGCCGCCCACAGGCTGACCGACGGCGGGATGATGTTCGGCCAGATGCTCATTGCCAGGCCGACGTAACCGAGGAACATCAGCGCCAGGGTGAACACGAACGGCCAGTGGGTGTGGCGCTGACGCAGCGAACGCAACAGACCGAACAGCGCCAGCACCGCCAACACCACCAGCCCGGCGAACACGGTCAGGTGCGCATGGTTGAACCAGCGACTGGCCAGTTCCGGATGCAGTTGCAACGTCCACACGCCGATCACCACCACCATCGCCAGCAACAGCCACGCCAGCGGACGGCTGTAGTGGCGCATCCGCGATTCGAGCATGCCTTCGGTCTTGACCAGCAACCAGGTGCTGCCGAGCAAGGCGTAGGCGATCACCAGACCGACGCCGCAGACCAGCGGGAACGGCGCCAGCCAGTCGAGACCGCCACCGGCGAACTCCCGATTCACCACCGGAATTCCCGACACATACGCGCCGATCACCACGCCCTGGGAGAACGTCGCCAGCAGCGAACCGCCAATGAACGCCCAGTCCCACAGATGGCGTTTTTCAGCCGGCGCCTTGAAGCGAAACTCGAACGCCACCCCACGGAAAATCAGACCCGCCAGCATGAAGATCAACGGCAGATACAGCGCCTCCAGAATCACCCCGTAAGCCAGCGGAAACGCGCCGTACAACGCCGCCCCGCCGAGCACCAGCCAGGTTTCGTTGCCGTCCCACACCGGTGCGACGGTGTTCATCATCACGTCGCGCTCCTGCTCGTCGCTGATCATCGGGAACAGGATCCCGAGGCCCAGATCGAAGCCGTCCATGATCACGTACATCATCACCCCGAAGGCAATGATCACGCCCCAGATCAACGAGAGATCAATACCTTGAATACCCATGACTCAACGCTCCTTTTTCAGTGGATCCGGGTCGCGGATTCGAGGTTGTCGGTGACCGCCGAAAGTGGCCGGCGCGGGGTCTGCACCTGAGTGCCTTCGGGCGGATGTTCGTGGTGCGGCTGCGGGCCCTTGCTCACCAGTTTCATCATGTAGCCGATGCCCACGGTGAACACCGAGCAGTAGATGACGACGAACAGCGCCAACGAGGTGCTCATCTGCGCCACCGAGTGATGGGACGCCGCGTCATGGGTGCGCATCAGGCCGTACACCACCCACGGCTGACGCCCGACTTCGGTGGTGATCCAACCCGCCAGCAGCGCAATCAGTCCGCTTGGCCCCATCAGCAGCACCAGCCGCTGGAAGCCGCGATGACGGTAGACCTTGCCGTTGCGCCGCAACACCAGGCCCAGCACACCGACCAGAATCATCAACATGCCCAGCCCGGCCATCACGCGGAAGCTCCAGAAAATCACGGTCGAGTTCGGCCGGTCTTCTTTCGGGAAGCTCTTGAGCGCCGGAATCTGCTTGTCGAGGCTGTGGGTGAGGATCAGGCTGCCGAGGTACGGAATCTCGATCGCGTATTTGGTCTTTTCCGCCTGCATGTCGGGGATGCCGAACAGCACCAACGGGGTCGGACCGTTGTCGGCGTTTTCCCAATGGCCTTCGATGGCGGCGATTTTCGCCGGTTGGTGTTCCAGGGTGTTCAAGCCATGGGCGTCACCGACCACCGCTTGAATCGGCGCCACGATCAACGCCATCCACAGCGCCATGGAAAACATCTTGCGCACCGGTTTGCTGTCGTTGCCGCGCAGCAAATGCCAGGCCGCCGAAGCGCCGACGAAGAACGCCGTGGCAACGAACGCGGCAATCGCCATGTGCGCCAGACGGAACGGGAACGACGGGTTGAACACGATCGCCAGCCAGTCGACCGGCATCACCCGGCCGTCAACGATCTCGAAGCCCTGCGGGGTCTGCATCCAGCTGTTGGAGGCGAGAATCCAGAAGGTCGAGATCAGCGTACCGATGGCGACCATCACCGTGGCGAAGAAGTGCAAGCCACGGCCCACGCGGTTCCAGCCGAACAGCATCACCCCGAGGAACCCGGCCTCGAGGAAGAACGCGGTCAGCACTTCATAGGTCAGCAACGGCCCGGTGACGCTGCCGGCGAAGTCGGAAAATCCGCTCCAGTTGGTGCCGAACTGGTACGCCATGACCAGCCCCGACACCACGCCCATGCCGAAGTTGACGGCGAAGATCTTCGACCAGAAGTGGTAAAGATCGCGGTAAGTGTCGTTACGGGTTTTCAGCCACAGGCCTTCGAGCACCGCCAGGAAACTCGCGAGACCAATGGTGATCGCCGGGAAAATGATGTGGAACGAAACCGTGAACGCGAATTGAATTCGCGCCAGGTCCAGTGCCTCCAGGTTGAACATGATGATGTCCTCATCAAGGCTGAAAAGCGGCAGCACACGGCCGGGCCACCGCCAGGCGCGAACGCCTGCAGCCAGTCAAAATGCAAAAGGGTTGGATCGCGTGGTTCGGTCAGGCCACCGACGACGGGATCAGGTTGCTCGCCTCGGCCGCTTCGAGGCGGATCGCCACGAATTTGGAGGTCGGCGTGTAGGTGCGGTCGCCGTAGCTTTCCAGCGGCACCAACGGGTTGGTTTCCGGGTAGTACGCGGCAGCCTGCCCGGCGGGAATGTCGTAGGCGATCAAGGTGAAACCGCTGACCCGACGCTCGCGCTCGTCGCCCCACAGCGCCACCAGATCAACCTTTTGCCCCGGTTCGAAACCGAGTCGGCGGATGTCCTGTTCGTTGGCGAATACCACGTCGCGCATACCGTAGACCCCGCGATAACGGTCGTCGAGGCCGTACAGCGTGGTGTTGTACTGATCGTGGGACCGCATGGTTTGCAGGATCAGATGCGGTTTGACCGGCAGGTTACGCACGCCTTCGCTGATCAGATGCTCCGGCAGCACACACGGGGTGAACTGGGCCTTGCCGGATTCGGTGTTCCAGACCCGGTCGGAGGCGTTGTTGCCGAGGTGGAAACCACCGGGGATCAGCAGCTTCTCGTTGAAATTCTCGAAGCCCGGAATCACGTCGGCGATCAGGTTGCGGATGCGTCCGTAGTCGCCGACCGCCCATTCCCAGTCGATCGGGTGTTTGCCCAATGTGGCGGCAGCGATTCCGGCAATGATCGCCGGCTCGGATTTCAGATGCGCCGACTTCGGCTTCAGTTGACCGAACGACAAGTGCACCATGCTGAAGGTGTCTTCCACTGTCACGCCTTGCGGGCCTTCGGCCTGAACATCGATGTCGGTACGGCCCAGGCACGGCAGGATCAACGCATCACGCCCGGTCACCAGATGGCTACGGTTGAGCTTGGTCGAGATGTGCACGGTGAGGTCCAGTTTGCGCATCGCGGCGTGGGTACGCGGCGTGTCCGGCGTGGCTTGAGCGAAGTTGCCGCCCAGCCCGATAAACACCTTGGCTTCGCCGCGTTCCATGGCGCCAATCGCCATCACCGTGTTGTGGCCGTGCATGCGCGGCACCTTGAAGTTGAAGCGCTTTTCCAGGGCGTCCATCAGCTCGGTCGGGGCCAGTTCGTTGATGCCCATGGTGCGGTCGCCCTGCACGTTACTGTGCCCACGCACCGGCGACAGCCCGGCGCCCGGACGGCCGACGTTGCCGCGCAGCAGTTGCAGGTTGATGACTTCTTGCAGGGTCGGCACCGAGTGTACGTGCTGGGTCAGGCCCATGGCCCAGCACATGATCACGCTCTTGGCCCGGGCGTACATGCGCGCTGCCAGTTCGATGTCATGCAGCGGCACGCCGGACTGCTCGACGATGTGCTCCCAGCTCGTGGCATCGACTTCGGCCAGGTAGCTGTCGAGCCCCGACGTGTGCTCAGCAATGAAGGCGTGATCGAACACCGGCTCGCCGCCGGTGGCCTGGGCTTCACGCTCCCACTCCAGCAGGAACTTGGCCATGCCGCGGATCATCGCCATGTCGCCGCCCAGTGCCGGGCGGAAGTACGCGGTGTTGGTCGCTTCCCAGCCGTTGCTGAGCATCTCGATCGGGTTCTGCGGGTTCTGGAAACGCTCCAGCCCACGTTCCTTGAGCGGGTTGATGCACACCACTTGAGCGCCGCGCTTCACCGCTTCACGCAGCGGTTCGAGCATGCGCGGGTGGTTGGTGCCGGGGTTCTGGCCGATCACGAAAATCGCGTCGGCATGGTGCAGGTCTTCATAGACCACCGTGCCTTTGCCGACGCCGAGGCTCTCGCCCATGCTCACCGCACTGGCTTCGTGGCACATGTTCGAGCAGTCCGGGAAGTTGTTGGTGCCGTAGGCACGGACAAACAACTGATAGAGAAACGCCGCTTCGTTGCTGGCGCGACCCGAGGTATAGAACTCGGCCTCGTGGGGCGATTTCAGGCCTTTGAGGTGCTTGGCGATCAGCGCAAAGGCGTCGTCCCAGGTGGTTTCGACATAGCGGTCGACCCGCGCGTCGTAGCGCATCGGATGGGTGATCCGGCCCTGATACTCAAGCCAGTAATCGCTTTGCTCGGCCAGGGTCGAGACCGTGTACTTGTTGAAGAACGCCGGATCGACCAGGCGGCCGGTGGCTTCCCAGTTCACCGCTTTGGCGCCGTTCTCGCAGAACTTCAACATGCTCGCGCCGGGTGCTTCACCCCAGGCACAACCTGGGCAGTCGAAGCCGCCGTTCTGGTTGGTCTTGAGCATGGCGCGGATGTTTTTCAGGGCGTTTTCACTGCCCAGCCAGTTCTTGGTGAGGCTGATGACAGCGCCCCAACCCGCAGCGGCGCCCTTGTAGGGTTTGTAACGGTCGACTTGTGACATGGGACTTCTCCATGACGATGCACACAGGCAAAAACCTGATCGGGTTTAAACAGCGACGACTGACTTTCAAGTTAAAAAGCGGTCGTTTCGTTTGACGGAGCCAAGGATAGGAACCGCTGCAAAACCTTGTCTAATCGCTATTAATGACTGCGTTATCGAAAGCATCTATCACCGACTTAATCCCTTTAAATCCGGGCACTTGCAAAGCCAGGAAGGGAAAAATGACGAATAATATTTTCATCATCGACAGCATCAATCGGCCGGTAATCAAGAGTGATTGGACGCTGTCTCAAGTTGCTCATAATCTGCGCCGACCCAATCCCTTCAATAGCGGATTTCACCCAAGCGAGGCTGTCATGTCAGAGCGCGTCTTGATCGATGGTTACAACCGCCGCGTCGACTACCTGCGCATGTCGGTCACCGACCGCTGCGACTTCCGCTGCGTGTATTGCATGGCTGAAGACATGCAGTTCCTGCCGCGCCAACGGGTGCTGACGCTGGAGGAGATCTATCAACTGGTGCAAAGCTTCGTTGCACTGGGCACCCGCAAGATTCGCCTGACCGGCGGCGAGCCGTTGATTCGTCCCGGTGTCGTCGGCTTGTGCAAGCAGATCGCCGCCCTGCCCGGCCTGCGCGAACTGTGCCTGACCACCAATGGCTCGCAGCTCGGCAAACTGGCCAGCCCGCTGTTCGATGCCGGGGTCAAACGCCTCAACGTCAGCCTCGACAGCCTTGATGCCGAGCGCTTCAAACAGATGACCCGCACCGGCGACCTGGGCCAGGTGATCGACGGCATCGACGCCGCACGCGCCGCCGGATTTACCCGCACTAAACTCAACTGCGTGGTGATGCAGGGCCGCAACGATCACGAGATCAATGATCTGGTGCAGTTCGCCATCGAGCGGGATCTGGATATTTCCTTCATCGAGGAAATGCCGCTGGGGATCATCAGCGAACACAGCCGCGCCGAGTCGTTCTTTTCCAGCACTCAGGTGCGCGAAAAGATCGCCGAGCGCTACACCCTGATCGACTCCGCCGAATCGACCCAGGGCCCGTCGCGCTACTGGCGGCTGGCCGAAGCGCCGCACATCCGGCTGGGGTTCATTTCGCCCCACAGCCACAATTTCTGCGGCACCTGCAACCGGGTGCGGCTGACGGTCGAGGGGCGTTTGCTACTGTGTCTGGGGAACGAGCATTCGGTGGACTTGAAGGCGGTATTGCGTGCCCATCCGGGTCAACCGGAACGCTTGGAGAAAGCCATCATCGAAGCGATGAAACTCAAGCCTTACCGGCACAACTTTGAAGTGAACGACGACGTGCAAGTGGTGCGTTTCATGAACATGACCGGCGGCTGATCCGCCACCTTTGCAAGGCAGAGAGCCGCATGATCATCCGACCCAAGGTCAATCAATTCGCCATTCTCTTCACCCTCAAAGGCTCGATTGCCAAGCGCATCGCCCTGCGCGCCCTGATGGTGACGCTGCTGGCGTCGGCCATCGTGCTGGTGGAAATGCTCCACCCGAGCAACTTCACCAAGGTCAACGCCACGCCGTTCACCCTGCTCGGCCTGTCGCTGTCGATCTTCATGAATTTTCGCAACAACGCCTGTTACGACCGCTGGTACGAAGCGCGCAAGGCCTGGGGTGAAGTGATCGTGCATGTGCGCTCGATGATTCGCGAAACCCATGTGATTCGCGAATCGGCGCAGCGCCGTCTGTTGCTGCTCAACCTCGCAGGTTTTGCCCACGCGCTGAATGCGCGCTTGCGCCGGGAAAACGAAGCCGCCGCCAGCGCCGAGTGGATCACCCCGCAGCACGACGCGCAGGTGCCGGACTACAGCGGGCGCATCCTGCAGACGGTGGGTCAGCAATGTTCCGATCTGCATGAGTCAGGCGAGCTCAGCGAATGGCGCTACATGCTGCTGGCCAATCACCTGACCAGCCTGACCCAGGCGCAGGCGGTGTGCGAGCGGATCAAGAACACGCCGCTGCCCTTCCCTTACACCTTGCTGCTGCACCGCACGATTTATCTGTTTTGCATCCTGCTGCCGTTCGCCATGGCCGAACCGCTGGGCTGGCTGACGCCGTTGTTCACGGCGATTGTCAGCTACACCTTTTTTGGTCTGGATGCGATTGCCGATGAACTGGAAGACCCGTTCGGCCGGGATGAAAACGACTTGCCGACCGATGCGCTGGTGCGCAGCATCGAGCGGGACATTCTGGCGGAGCTGGGGACTGAGCCGTTGCCGCCAGCGCTGAAACCGGTGGACTACGTCCTCAGTTAATCGACTGCCTCCCCCTTCCGGGGAGGGAAACTCATCAATCCAGATGCGCCCAGGTCATGCGGAACGATGCCCCGCCCCACGGTGAATCGCCGACGTCGACCTGCCCGCCATGGGATTGAGACACCCGCCGCACCAGCGCCAGACCGAGGCCAAAGCCGCCCGTGCGGCGGTCACGGCTGGCGTCCAGGCGCGAGAACGGTTCGAAGATTTTCTCCCGTCCTTCCAGCGGCACGCCCGGGCCGTCGTCGTTGACCTGCACTTCGTATTGATCGCCGATGCGCACCAGCGACACCTCGACCCGCTGCTCGGCATAGCGAATGGCATTGCGCAGCAGATTGATCACCGCCCGCGCCATGAACCGCGGTTCGATCCGTACTTCATCGACTCGGCAATCAACGATCAGCAATTGCACACCGGCCGCCTCGGCCTCCAGGGCTACGCTGCCGACCACGCTGTCCAGCCAGTTGGCCGCCTGGATATTTTCGCGGGTAATCACCGTCGCGCCACGTTCGAGGCTGGCGTAGGTCAGCAGTTCGGAGACCATTTCTTCCAGCTCGCCGAGGTCGGCATACATGTCGGCGATCAGTTCGCGGTTCTGGCTGGCGTCCGGTTGCTGCTTGAGTTGATCGAGCTCGAACGACAACCGGGCAATCGGCGTGCGCAGTTCGTGGGAGACGGCGTTGGTCAGTTCGCGCTGATTGGCGATCAGCCCCTCGATGCGCGCTGCCATCAGGTTGAAGTGGCCGGCCAGGTCGCGGATGTTCGAGCGTTTGGACAGCTGGATCCGTACCGAGAGGTCGTTGTCGCCGAAACGCTCGGCGGCCAGCCGGAGTTTTTCCAGATCGCGCCAGTGCGGGCGAACCCAAAAGTACAGAACGATGCCCAGCAATACAGCCAGCATCAGGTAGGCCCCGGCAATGTAGAACGGCATCAGGCTCGGCTCGGGCGGCAGCTTGATGCTGAGCAACTGCGAACCTCCGTCGATGTTGCTGATGAACTGGGTGTAATCGTCACGAATAACCAACACATCCTGGGCCAGTTCGGCTTTTTCCTGATCAGTGAGGTTCAATTGGTCAGCCTCGACCAGGCTCAACGTCAGCCCGTAGTGCGGACGCAACGCCTCCAGTTGCGCCTCACGCGCCGCGCCCTGCTGGTCGCGCATGTGTTCGACCAGCGACCAGGCCTGACCGCGCACCGCTTCACGGTTGTAGGCCTGCATCTGGTTGTCGAGCAACGCGTTGAAGGTGTGTTCGACGGTTTGCAGCGCCGCCACCAGCCCGACCGTCATCACCAGAAACAGCCCGAGAAATAACCGCAGCATCTACAACTCCCACGCGAACGGATTGAACAGGTAACCCTTGCCCCACACGGTCTTGATGCACACCGGTTCGCGAGGGTTGTCCTTGAGTTTGTTACGCAACTTGCTGATGTAAACGTCGACGCTGCGGTTGAGGCCATCGAACGCGATGCCGCGCATGCGGTTGAGAATGTCATCGCGCGACAGGATCTTGCCGGCGGCGCTGGCCAGCAGCCAAAGCAGTTCGAATTCCATGGTGGTCAGCTCGATCAGCTCGCCCGCCAGACGCACTTCGCGGCAACTGCGGTCGATGATCAGGTTGCCGAACTCCAGTGAACTGACCACGCCGCTGTCCGGCACCTGCCGGCGTTGCAGGGCCCGCAGGCGCGCGAGCAGGACCGGCGGCTTGATCGGTTTGATCACGTAGTCATCGGCGCCGGACTCCAGGCCCAGAATGTGGTCGAGGTCATCTTCCTTGGCCGTCAGGATGACAATCGGTGTGTCCGACACGCTGCGGATTTCCCGACACACGTGCAGGCCGCTCTGCCCCGGCAGCATCAGGTCGAGCACCACCACTTTGGGCTTGAATTCGAGAAACGCGGCCACGGCCAGATCGCCGCGATGCACCGTGTGTACCTCGTAGCCGTGTTGTTCGAGAAAGTGGGCGATCAGCGCGGCCAGCCGCTCATCGTCTTCCACCAGCAGGACTCTGCCAAAACCCAGGTTATCCATAACAACCGCCGCCAACCGCTTTGTGAAGTGGGCGCCATTATGGCGGCATTCGCGGGCGAGTCGTTTATCGCAGGCAGCAAAAACCGGCCTCCGGGGCCGGTTTTCGTTGATGTTTCATACTCTTAAGAGTTTTTAACAATTCATGCCGCGACGGGTACGCCGCTGTGGAAGCGGAATTCCTCGTCCGGCGATTCGATCAGGTCCTGCTCGGCGGCGCGGACTTTCTCGATCACCTGGGCGATGTCCTTGGCGTCACCGTACTGGTAGGCCAGTTTCAGGTAACCCTGGAAATGCCGGGCCTCGCTTTTCAGCAGGCCGAAGTAGAACTTGCCGAGTTCTTCGTCCAGATGCGGCACCAGCGCTTCGAACCGCTCGCAACTGCGCGCTTCGATGAAGGCGCCGACCACCAGGGTGTCGACCAGTTTCACCGGTTCATGGCTGCGCACCACTTTGCGCAGGCTCGAGGCATAACGGCCGGCATGCAGCTGGCGCAGTTCAATCTTGCGTCGCTTCATGATGCGCATCACCTGCTCGTGGTGCACCAGTTCTTCCCGGGCCAGACGCGACATCATGTTGATCAGATCGACGTGGGAATGGTACTTGGCGATCAGGCTCAACGCGGTGCTGGCGGCCTTGAACTCGCAGTTCTTGTGGTCGATCAGCAGGGTTTCCTGATCGGCCAGCGCGGCCTGGACCCAGGCGTCAGGCGTGCGGCAACCAAGGAATTCGTGGATTTCGGGAAGGATCATGGGGCTCACGGTCAAAAGGTGTTCGAGCGAAGGGCGCCGATTATACCGGCCTGCCCGCAGACCACCAGCGGCCGGCGTTGATATGCATCAAGTCGCAGACGGATGCGCAGCAACTATAGTTGTGCAACGCCGTGCCTTTTCATTGCTGGAGACTCACTCATGCAAGCCATTCGCAGCATTCTGGTGGTCATCGAACCCGAACACGCGGAAAGCCTGGCGCTCAAGCGCGCCAAGCTGATCGCCGGGGTGACCCAGGCCCATCTGCACCTGCTGGTCTGCGACAAGAAGCACGATCACGCCGGCATGCTCAGCGTGCTCAAGGCCGCGCTGCTGGCCGACGGCTACAGCGTCACCACCGAACAGGCGTGGAACGAGAGCCTGCACGAAACCATCATCGACGTGCAGCAGGCCGAAGGCTGCGGGCTGGTGATCAAACAGCATTTCCCCGACAGCTCGCTGAAAAAGGCCCTGCTGACCCCGGCGGACTGGAAGCTGCTGCGCCACTGCCCTACTCCGGTGCTGCTGGTGAAGACCGCCGGTTCGTGGAAGGACAAGGTGATTCTTGCAGCGGTCGACGTGGGCAATGCCGACGGCGAACACCGTCATCTGCACACCACGATCATCGACCATGGGTTCGACATCGCCAGCCTGGCCAAGGGGCACCTTCACGTGATTACCGCTCATCCGTCGCCGATGCTGTCGGCGGCCGACCCGACGTTCCAGCTCAAGGAAACCATCGAGGCGCGCTATCGCGAGCAATGCCGGGCGTTTCAGGCTGAATTCGACATTGATGACGCTCATCTGCATGTCGAGGAAGGCCCGGCAGACGTGCTGATTCCGTTCATGGCGCACAAGCTGCAGGCGGCGGTGACGGTGATTGGCACCGTGGCGCGCAGCGGGGTATCCGGTGCCTTGATCGGCAACACGGCTGAACAGGTGCTGGATACGTTGGAAAGTGACGTGCTGATACTCAAGCCTCAGGAGGTTGAAGACCATTTGGTCGAGTTGGCGGTCAAACATTAAGGCCCGCGGTGCCTGAATCGGCCCCTTCGCGAGCAAGCCCGCTCCCACAATGGTTTTGTGAACGGCATTAATCCAATGTGGGAGCGACGGTGCGACGATTCGACTTGCTCGCGAAGCTTTTGACCTTTAGTCGCCGAGGGCATCCTTGAGAAAACCGGGGGCGATGTAGCGCTGATAGTGCGCTTCCGACAGCAGGAAAAATTCCCGATCAATGGCATCGCGCAGTTCCGGCAGGTTCCAGTCGCGAAACTCCGGCAGCAGCACCATGCCGTAGGCTTCCAGATTAATGATCACCCGCGCGCCCCGGGCGATCAGCTGATATGCCCAGCAATATTCCGACTGATGCGGCACGAAGCGGATCTTGCGCTGTTCCAGTTGCAGGCGCAGACGCGCCGGATCGAAGACCTCGACCTTGCTCGCCATCACTTGTGACAGCAATTGCTCAAGACGCAGCCAGACCGCGCGCTTTTCCTCCTCGTTGTAACCGTTCCAATGGATCACTTCGTGGTGGAAACGCTTGCAGCCACGGCACACCAGATCACCGTAAACGGTGGAGCAGAGGCCGACGCAAGGGGTCTTGATGGTCTGATTGGGCATAGAGTGGGCAAAACACTTGAAACGCGGAACAGGTCGGCATGTTAGCCCTTTGTCCGCCATTCATCACCCCTCAAACGTCAGGGACAAGCGCCGGATCAGGGTTTGCCCCAGCCGCGCACAACGCAACCAAAGTCCAATAGAGCGCGACTTACCTTTAAATTTTTTTTGCCGTAGAATCAGCCAGCCTTTTTAGGCGCCAATGTCCGTTAGAAGCTGTTTTCAAAGCGTCACGAGCACAGTCGTTCCTTCAGAGCGGTGTTGGCGTAAGGTTTTTCCAGCGGGGAAAAGCCATACGCCAACCCTCATCAGCTCCCCGTTCTGCAGGCGTAAAACTTTGAAAGCAGCTTCTGTAAGGAATTGCCGGTAATTCTGGCCGAACGACCCACAACGTCGTGAGGAGCATGAGTACGGCAATTTCGGGATGAGCGTCCCGGACACCCATTTGGGACCACTGATGAGGGTAATAACTGTGCTTGAAGCCTACCGCAAACATATCGAAGAGCGTGCAGCCCTGGGTATCGTTCCCCAGCCGCTTAACGCCGAACAAACTGCAGGCCTGGTCGAGCTGCTGAAGAATCCTCCGGCTGGCGAAGAAGCTTTCCTCGTTGACCTGATCACCAATCGCGTACCACCAGGAGTGGACGAAGCCGCCTACGTCAAGGCCGGTTTCCTCTCCGCACTGGCCAAGGGCGAAGTCTCCTCCCCTCTGCTGGACAAGAAGCGCGCTGTAGAACTGCTCGGCACCATGCAGGGCGGCTACAACATCGTGACCCTGGTTGAACTGCTGGACAATGCCGAGCTGGCGCCAGTGGCCGCCGAGGAACTCAAGCACACCCTGCTGATGTTCGATGCTTTCCACGACGTGGCTGAAAAGGCCAAGAACGGCAACGTTCACGCCAAGGCCGTGCTGCAATCCTGGGCTGACGGCGAGTGGTTCAAGAAGCGCCCGGTGCTGGCCGACAAGATCAGCCTGCGCGTCTTCAAGGTGACTGGCGAAACCAACACCGACGACCTGTCCCCTGCGCCAGACGCCTGGTCGCGTCCAGACATCCCGCTGCACGCCCTGGCCATGCTGAAAATGGCCCGTGACGGCATCGTTCCGGACGAGCAAGGCAAGACCGGCCCGATGAAGCAGATCGAAGAAATGCGCGGCCAGGGCTTCCCTATCGCCTACGTCGGTGACGTGGTCGGTACCGGTTCCTCGCGTAAATCGGCGACCAACTCGGTCCTGTGGTTCTTCGGCGACGACATCCCTTACGTTCCGAACAAGCGCGCTGGCGGTTTCTGCTTCGGCAGCAAAATTGCCCCGATCTTCTACAACACCATGGAAGATGCCGGCGCACTGCCAATCGAGTTCGACGTATCGAACATGAACATGGGCGACGTGATCGACCTGTACCCGCACGCAGGCAAAGTCTGCAAGCACGGTACCGACGAAGTCATCACCACCTTCGAAATGAAGACCCCGGTGCTGCTGGACGAAGTCCGCGCCGGCGGCCGTATCCCGCTGATCATCGGCCGTGGCCTGACCGAGAAGGCTCGCGCCGAACTGGGTCTGCCAGCGTTCGACCTGTTCAAGAAGCCTGAAGCACCGGCTGAAAGCACCAAGGGCTTCACCCTGGCGCAGAAAATGGTCGGCAAGGCATGCGGTCTGGCAGAAGGCAAAGGCGTTCGTCCTGGCACCTACTGCGAACCGAAGATGACCACCGTAGGTTCTCAGGACACCACCGGTCCAATGACCCGTGACGAACTGAAAGACTTGGCGTGCCTGGGCTTCTCCGCTGATCTGGTAATGCAGTCCTTCTGCCACACCGCGGCTTATCCAAAGCCGATCGACGTGACCACCCACCACACCCTGCCTGACTTCATCATGACCCGCGGCGGTGTTTCCCTGCGTCCGGGCGACGGCATCATCCACTCGTGGCTGAACCGCATGCTGCTGCCGGACACCGTGGGTACCGGTGGTGACTCGCACACCCGTTTCCCGATGGGCATCTCGTTCCCGGCCGGTTCCGGCCTGGTCGCGTTCGCCGCTGCCACCGGCGTCATGCCGCTGGAC
This sequence comes from Pseudomonas sp. 22082, assembly GCF_052046055.1. Classification (NCBI taxonomy): domain Bacteria; kingdom Pseudomonadati; phylum Pseudomonadota; class Gammaproteobacteria; order Pseudomonadales; family Pseudomonadaceae; genus Pseudomonas; species Pseudomonas sp. 22082. The sequence continues at coordinate 80,699 of NZ_JBQEQB010000002.1, read as the reverse complement.
ATGCCGGAATCGATCCTGGTGCGCTTCAAAGGCAAAATGAAACCTGGCATCACCCTGCGTGACCTGGTTCATGCCATTCCTTACTTCGCCATCCAGAACGGTCTGCTGACCGTTGAGAAGAAAGGCAAGAAAAACGCCTTCTCCGGCCGCATCCTGGAAATCGAAGGCCTGGAAGGTCTGACTCTGGAACAGGCGTTCGAACTGTCCGACGCCTCGGCCGAACGCTCGGCTGCCGGTTGCACCATCAAGCTGTCGAAAGAGTCGATCACCGAGTACCTGCAGTCCAACATCACCCTGCTGCGCTGGATGATCGGCGAAGGCTACGGCGATGCGCGTACCCTGGAGCGTCGTGCTCAAGCGATGGAAGCCTGGATCGCCAACCCGCAACTGATGGAAGCCGATGCCGACGCCGAATACGCCGAAGTCATCGAAATCGATCTGGCCGACATCAGCGAGCCTGTGCTGTGCGCGCCGAACGACCCGGACGACGCCCGTCTGCTGTCCAGCGTTGCTGGCGAGAAGATCGACGAAGTGTTCATCGGTTCGTGCATGACCAACATCGGTCACTTCCGCGCTGCCGGTAAACTGCTGGATCAGGTCAAGGGTCAGCTGCCAACCCGTCTGTGGCTGTCGCCGCCGACCAAGATGGACGCTCACCAACTGACCGAAGAAGGCTACTACGGCATCTACGGCAAAGCCGGCGCCCGCATGGAAATGCCAGGCTGCTCGCTGTGCATGGGTAACCAGGCACGCGTTGAGCCGAACAGCACCGTGGTGTCGACCTCGACCCGTAACTTCCCGAACCGTCTGGGCGACGGCGCGAACGTCTACCTGGCTTCGGCTGAGCTGGCGTCCGTTGCTTCGATCCTGGGTCGCCTGCCGACCGTCGAGGAGTACATGGAATACGCTGGCAAGATCGACAGCATGGCGGCCGATGTTTACCGCTACCTGTCTTTCGACCAGATTGCCGAGTTCCGTGAAGCGGCTGCGAACGCCAAGATCCCTGTCGTTCAAGCCTAACGCTGCAACGCAATGAAAAACGCCGCCCATCGCGAGATGAGCGGCGTTTTTTTATGCCTGCCGGATGGGGCCTCGCCCCGCGAAGATCGCAGGCACAAAAAAAGGCCGACCTGCGAGGCAGATCGGCCTTTCTGTTTCACAAGATCAAACGGGATCTTGTGTTGGATCTCACGCCGTCAGCGAATAGATCAACGCCGAAATGGCCACCAGACCCACTGCGGTGACAAACACGTTCGACATCTGCCCACGATAACGGGCCATCGCCGGCACTTTGCGGATCGCGTACATCGGCATCAGGAACAGGATCGCCGCGATGACCGGGCCACCGATGGTTTCGATCATGCCGAGGATGCTCGGGTTCAGGGTCGCCACGATCCAGCACACCACCAGCATGAACGCCGCCACGATGCGGTCCAGCGCCTTGGCGCCCGGACGCTTGCCGCTTTTGACGATCAAGCCCTTCAGGCCTTCGCTGGCACCGATGTAGTGGCCGAGGAACGACTTGGAGATCGCCACGAACGCAATCAGTGGCGCCGCGAACGCGATGGTCGGGTTGCTGAAGTGGTTGGCCAGGTACGACAGGATCGACAGGTTCTGCGCCTTGGCTTCCGCCAGTTGCTCCGGCGACAGGGTCAGCACGCAGCTGAACACGAAGAACAGCACCATCACCACCATCAGCAGGTGCGCGCGGGACAGGATCTGCGAGCTGCGCTCATCCGCGTGAATGCCGTAACGACGCTTCTGATCCACAGCAAACGCCGAGATGATCGGCGAGTGGTTGAAAGAGAACACCATCACCGGAATCGCCAGCCACAGCGTGTGCAGCAGCGCCGACGGTGCCGGCACTTGCGAAGCGGTGGTCAGGATGCCGCCGTTCCAGTGCGGAATCAGGTACACCGCCAGGAAGAGCAGCGCGACGATGAACGGATACACCATCAGGCTCATGGCCTTGACGATCACTTGCTCGCCGCAGCGCACCACGGCCAGCAGGCCGAGGATCAGCACGAACGAAAGCAGCGCGCGCGGTGGCGGCGTGATGTGCAGTTGGTGCTCGAGAAAACTGGCGACCGTGTTGGTCAGGCCAACGCTGTAGATCAGCAGGATCGGGAAGATAGCGAAGAAGTACAGCAGGGTGATCAGCGCGCCGGCCTTGATGCCGAAATGCTGTTCCACCACGTCCGTGATGTCGGCGCCTTCGCGACCGGAAAGCACGAAGCGGGTCAGGCCGCGGTGTGCGTAGAACGTCATCGGGAAGGCCAGCAGCGCGAGGATCACCAGCGGCCAGAAGCCACCCAGACCTGCGTTGATCGGCAAAAACAGGGTACCGGCGCCGATGGCCGTCCCGAACAGTCCCAACATCCAGGTAGTGTCATGGCGATTCCAGCTCGACAGTTCGGCTGGTGCTGCCGCATCAAAGCGTTGTTCGACGCTATTGGCCTGATCATTCATCCGGTCGGATCTCCGCATTCCGGTCACTTGCCACTCGGTCAGGACGCGTCGGAAAAAACCGACAGACATGCTCCGGCCGAAACAGGGGCGCGATTCTCCGCGATAAATGAGCAGAAGCAAAGACTTAGCTGAGGAATGGTTGTGCGGAGCAGATCGGTGGCTTGTCGCTTTTGGGAAAAAGACTGTCGGCGCCAGATACGCCATATGTCGTTTTATGGAATGTACCGGCGCCGAATGTGCCATGGGAAAACCCGATCAGATCGATCGGGCCAACATGAAGCCGAGGGACATGCAAAAGATGCCCAACCCCAGCAAACCCCAGATCGGGCGCATTTCTTTCCTGTTCTTGATCCGTATTTTTTCGGCCCACTCATCGTGTTCCCGTTCCAATTGCTCCATTCTGGCTTTGGCGTCATAGGTGCTCATGTTGATTTCCTTTTGGGTCATGTGTCTGAAGATTGCGAAAACGAACATTCAAAACTTGAAAAAGACGCCCGCTAACGCCGCGCTTGCCGTCAACACGCCGGCCACCACCGCGACTGGATAGAAATACGTCTCCCACTTCAGCTTCTTCTCTTCCGCCAGAAGCTTCTGCCGCTCAGCCACCAGTTTTCGCGTTTCGTTATGCAGCCTGTCGAGTTCCAGGTTTTCACGGTTGTTCTGAAGCATTGGCCTTCCTTGGCTGATGGCAATTTCCGTCCGGGTTGCCGCTCCGTCCTGAAGAGCGCATCCCGTCCTGCTCTCTATGGTTCCGCGCTTCTCACCCCGCCGTATAGCGGATGAATCCGGCAGCACTTGTAGGCAACATCCGTAAATCCCGCAGGATGGTGCGTCCATTTCCTAACGTTTTTAAACAACCTCACTGACCGGCATTTTTCGGCTATACCCAATGGCGAATTGACTGACATTCCCGTCCAGTCCCCCTCGCCTGTGGAGCCATCCCATGCCCCTCGTCCGCGTCGACATCAAGAAGAACCCGGACCCGACGTTCGCCAAACGCATTGGCGAAGTGATCTACGCCGCCCTGCGCAGCGAGATCAACGTGCCGGAACATGACAACTTTCAGGTCCTGGCCGAGCACGACGACCAGCACTTGATCTATGACCCGCAATACCTGGGGATCCAGCGCAGCGACGGCATCGTGTTCATCCAGCTGACCATCAGCGAAGGCCGTACCGTCGAGATGAAACAACGGCTGTTCCAGACCATCGCGCGCAACCTGAACCAGCAACTGGCCGTGCGTCAGGAGGATGTGTTTATCAATCTGGTGGAGGTGAAAAAAGAGAACTGGTCGTTCGGCAACGGCATCGCCCAGTACGTGACCTGATTCAGTGAACGTGAGCGCCGATGTCAGCTTCTGACGAAGCACCCGCGCACTCCCCGCGTCAGCTCCTACACTGCCTGATGCGGGGCCGCGCCAGCCATTGCCAAACCGCTCTGGAGTCAGCACTCTGAACCGACTTTTGCGCCCGAAGACCGACGATCACAGGAGCCGAGTAATGCCCGCCACCGTTCTGGTACTGGTTGAAACCATCAATGACTATTTGCCGATTCTTGAACATCAGGGTTTTCACCTGATTCTCGCGCCGACCCCTGCCGAACGCGCGCAAGCCATCGCCACCCACGGGGCGCGGATTGACGCGGTGCTGACCCGCGGCCCGCTGGGTTTATATGCTGAAGAGATCGCCGCATTGCCCGCGCTGAAAATCATCTGCGTGATCGGCGCCGGTTACGAGCAGGTCGACCTGCAGGCCGCCAGCGACCGGGGTCTGATCGTGACCAACGGCGCCGGCGTCAATGCTTCGTCGGTGGCCGACCACGCCATGGCCATGCTGCTGGCGCTGGTGCGTGACATACCGCGCTGCGACGCAGCCGTGCGTCGGGGCGAGTGGCCGAAAATCATGCGCCCGTCACTGGCCGGCAAGCGCCTGGGGATTCTCGGACTGGGCGCGGTGGGGATGGCGATCGCCAAACGCGCAAGCCTGGGCTTCGACATGGAGATCAGCTACCACAACCGTCAGGTGCGCAGTGATGTGCCTTACGCCTTCTGCTCGACCCCGACCGAACTGGCCCGGGCCTCGGACTTTCTGGTGGTCGCCACGCCCGGCGGCATCGGCAGCCAGCATCTGGTGACCCGCCCGGTGCTCGATGCCCTGGGGCCCAACGGTTTTATCGTCAACATTGCCCGCGCCAGCGTCATCGCCACCGCTGAACTGATCAGCGCACTGGAACAACGTCGCATCGCCGGGGCGGCGCTGGATGTGTTCGATCACGAGCCGCAAGTGCCCGATGCACTGAAAAACCTCAGCAATGTGCTTCTGACCCCGCACGTCGCCGGATTATCACCGGAAGCCACCCAGGGCACCGTGGAACTGGTGGGCAAAAATCTGGTGGCTTTCTTCTCCGGCCAACCGGTGCTGACGCCCCTCCAGTTGCCGCCGAAACTGAACAACCAGCGCGTGCACTAAAGCGCGCCAGGCAAAGTTCAAGACGCCGGGATTCGGCGTCTGCCGAAATCACGCCAAGCGTGGCGGCGTTGGGCTGCGGGACGCCACGCCCATTCCTAAAGTTGATTACCGTCCAACACGCTAACCTATAAGACCGGACCGCGCTTGTGACGACCCGAGCGCGCCATTAGATTAGCCAATGATGTCTGGCCTCCAAAATAAGCAGAAGGGATAAGCATGGCGCTTACTGACCAGTCCACCCGTATCCGCTCTGGCGAAGAACTCGATGCCAGCCTGATCGATCCGTACCTCAAGGCTCATATTCCGGGCCTGACCGGCACACCGCAGATCAGCCAGTTTCCCGGCGGCGCGTCGAACCTGACCTACCTGCTGGAATACCCGGACCAGGAATTCGTCCTGCGCCGTCCGCCGTTCGGCCACAAGGCCAAATCCGCCCACGACATGGGCCGCGAATTCCGCATCCTTAACCAGTTGCGCGACGGTTTCCCGTATTGCCCAAAAGCCTACGTGCACTGCACCGACGATTCGGTGATCGGCGCCGAGTTCTATGTGATGGAACGGGTCAAGGGGATCATCCTGCGCTCGGACCTGCCGCCTGAACTGGGGCTGGATTCAGCGAAAACCGAAGCCCTGTGCAAGAGTTTCATCGACCGTTTCGTCGAACTGCACCGGGTCGATTACAACGCCTGCGGCCTGGGCGATCTGGGCAAACCGGAAGGCTACGTCGCCCGCCAGATCAAAGGCTGGAGCGAGCGCTACGAAAAAGCCCTGACCCCGGACGCTCCGCACTGGGAACAGGTCAAAGCCTGGCTCACCGACAAGATGCCGGCCGACCACCCGACCTCCAGCATCGTCCACAACGACTACCGCTTCGACAACGTCATCCTCGACCCGAACAACCCGATGCAGATCATCGGCGTGCTCGACTGGGAACTGACCACCCTCGGCGATCCACTGATGGACCTGGGCAACACCCTCGCCTACTGGATCCAGGCCGACGACCCGGCACCGGTGCAACTGATGCGCCGCCAGCCAAGCCACGCGCCGGGCATGCTGACCCGCCGCGAATTCGTCGACTATTACGCCGAGCGTTCGGGGATCCGGATCGACAATTTCGACTTCTACTACACCTACGGCCTGTTCCGCCTGGCCGGCATCGTGCAGCAGATCTACTACCGCTTCTTCCATGGCCAGACCCAGGACAAACGCTTCGCGCAGTTCATTCACATGAACAAACTGCTGGAGCAGATGAGCCTGCAGGTCATTGCCAAATCCAGCCTCTGATGACGGCGTTATAACAAGGTTTACTACAAGGGAATCCCATGTCCAAGACTCAGTTGTTCGACCTCGACGGCAAGATCGCTTTCGTCTCCGGCGCCAGCCGCGGCATCGGTGAGGCCATCGCCAAACTGCTGGCCCAGCAAGGCGCCCATGTCATCGTTTCGAGCCGCAAACTCGAAGGCTGCCAGCACGTGGCCGATGCCATCATCGCCGACGGCGGCAAGGCCACAGCAATCGCCTGCCACATCGGCGAAATGGAACAGATCAGCCAGGTCTTCGCCGGAATCAAGGAACAGTTCGGCCGGCTGGACATCCTGGTCAACAACGCCGCGACCAACCCACAGTTCTGCAACGTGCTGGACACCGACCTTGGCGCCTTCCAGAAAACTGTCGACGTGAACATCCGCGGCTACTTCTTCATGTCGGTGGAAGCCGGCAAGCTGATGCGCGAAAACGGCGGCGGCAGCATCATCAACGTGGCCTCGATCAACGGCATCTCGCCGGGGATCTTCCAGGGCATCTACTCGGTGACCAAGGCTGCGGTGATCAACATGACCAAAGTCTTCGCCAAGGAATGCGCGCAGTTCGGCATCCGCTGCAATGCCCTGCTGCCGGGCCTGACCGACACCAAATTCGCCTCGGCCTTGGTTAAGAACGACGCGATCCTGAAACAGGCCCTGACGCAGATCCCGCTCAAACGCGTCGCCGACCCGAGCGAAATGGCCGGCGCCGTGCTGTACCTGGCGAGCGACGCGTCGAGCTACACCACCGGCGTGTCGCTGAACGTGGACGGCGGATTCCTGTCCTGAGCCGCTTCTGACGCAAAAGAAAAGGGCAGCCCGAGGGCTGCCCTCTTCATGCCTCCAGAACCTTCGGCAACTGCCAGCCGAAATGCACCGACAACAACCGCAACAACAAACACGCCGCCCCCGCCAGCAACGCAGCCGCCACCGGCGGCACACCCAGCCTGCGCCCGACAATCAACACCGCCGCCCCGACAAACGCCGAACTGGCATACAGATCCGCCTGCAACACCACCGGCACCCGCGCCAGCACAATGTCACGCAACACCCCGCCACCGACCCCGGTAATCGTGCCCATCAACATGGCCACAAACGGCGAGATCCCGAAATTCAACGCCTTCTGCGCCCCGGCCACGGCAAACAGCGCCAATCCCGCCGCATCCAGCACGATCAGGGTCGAACCGGACCAGCCCAGTACCAGCTCATGAAAAACAAACGCCACCCCGCCCATGGCAAACGCCAGCGCCGGATAGCGCCAGTCCGCCACAGCCTTGGGCGGCGTAGCACCGATCAACAGATCACGCGTCACCCCGCCACCGAGCGCGACGATGAACGCAATCACCATCACCCCGAGCAGATCGAGCTGACTGCGCATCGCCGCAATCGCGCCTTCCACGGCAAAGACTGCGGTGCCAACCAGATCGGCCACCAGCACAATCCACTCGACCCGCGCCTTCAACGGCGCCCGGCTTATTGAGTGACGCAACGGGTCTTGGTGATGTGTCGAGTCACTTGCCCGTCGGCATAGGCATCACCGGCGACCTCGGTATTTTCCATGACCTGACAAGTGCGCTCAGGTGGCGGAGGCGGTGCTGCCGGCGGAGGGGGTGGCGGACTGGCGCAACCACTGAGCAGCACCAGACCGAAAGCCGACAACAACGAAGCACACACGCGTTTCCCAGGATTGTTCATAGGATGACCCGCGATGAATGGAAGAAAACTCCCGTCGCCGAGCAGGACAACGCCCGGCTATGGAAACCGAACTACTCATTCCTTATAGACCAGTGGGGTGTGAGTGCCAGTGAAATGGTGGGACTGGGGGGAATTGGCTGTCGATTTTGGGGTGGGGTTGGTGATTGGATCGTGGGGTCCGACAAATCGAGGACAGCCTTGAGAACCAGCCCTCACCCCAGCCCTCCCGAAACGTCGGACCGCCCGTAGGGAGAGGGAGCCTACGGAGTTGCTCATTCAAGTTATATCGACCTGAACCATCGAGGCGAACTCAAGCTTTGAAGAGCACACAAGTCGGCTTAGCGCTCTTCACCACTCACCACGATGAGCGTTAGCTCGAGTAAGGCTTTTGACGTGCTGGCCCCGTCGGCAGGCTGAGTGGAGGGATTGATCCGGGGGGGGGAGCGCAGCGACCGTTTGGCGAAGCCAAACACATCGAGAGGAGGTGCAGCGAAGCAAACCGTAGGCGATGCCCCCGGATCAATCCCGGAGCGAAGGAACCCGAGCCACAGCGAGGGCCGTACGTCAGGGCACAGACCTTTTGGTTACTTTTGGGGCGTTTGCCAAAAGTGACCCGCCGTAAGGGCGGAACCCCAAGAAGCCGTTACCGCAGCAACGGATATTCACCCAAACCGAACAAGAACCTGGTCGGCCCAAAGGCCGCCAAGTTTAACTGGGCGAACGCAAAGAATTACTCTCAAGCTCATACCGCAGCTCATCAACCAAAGCATCCACCGCCTCCGAAGTACGCAACGCATCCAGACTCAACCCACTGATCACCAGATCAACCTGCCCTGAAGCCGGGTGATACAACTTCACAGTAAGGGAATGATCCCCATCCACCACACACTCACAAGCCAACGGCGAAAAACTACGCTCAAGTTGCGCCCGCAACTGCGCCAGATAAATCATCGCGCCAGCTCCGAAAATCGACGCAACACGCCAGGTTCAATGACAAACAACACATTCATGGTCTGATCCAATAACAACGACGGAAGGGACACGATCACGAACGAAACCCGCATCGCACCCCATCAGACTAAGAACTGCCTGCCTCGTCAGACACCCGAATTTGCACCCCATGAACTAGTGCATTTGCACCTTAACGCTGTCCCCGGCTGCTCCCCGAGAACAACCCCCGTTCGCGGGCCCAGACAATCGCCTCGCTGCGGCTGTGCACATCCAGCTTGGAATAAACCGTCGCCACATGATTGCGTACTGTATTCGGCGCCAGTTTCAACCGTGCAGCAATTTCCTTGTCCGCCAGCCCCTCGCAGATCAGCCCCAGAACATCGCGCTCGCGGGCGGTGAGATCGGTGAACGAAACGCTGGGCAACTGCGGCGAGTTGATCTTCTTCACATTGGCCAGCTTTTCGATCAGCGTGCGGCTGAACCACGACGCATCCTTCATCACCTCTTCAATCGCTGCCACCAGTTCAAGCTCAGTGTGCTTGCGCTCGGTGATGTCCATCAGCACCAGCAGATAGCACACCGTGTCCTGGATGTTGACGGTGTCAGCGGACACCGCGCACTCCAGCACTTCGGCGTTTTTCTTGCGGATTCGCATATCGGCGCGATCGACCCGGCCGGTCTTCTCCAGCGCCGCCAGCAAGCGGGCGCGCTCAGCCTGTTCATCGATGAAGTCCAGTTGCGCGACGGTCTTGCCGAGCACGTCGTCGCTGTCGTAAGCCAAGGTATCGAGGAAGGCCTGGTTGACATCGATCAGCCGCTGCTCGTCGGCACTGCAAATCAGGATCGGCACCGGCGTCAGGCGAAAGGCCTTGGCGAACCGTTCCTCACTCTGGCGCAGGGCGACCTCGGCCTTGTGCCGTGGCTCCATGTCGACGAACGAAAACAGCATGCAGTCTTCGTCGTTGAGCACCAACGGCTGGCCGGCGACGATAACCTGTTTGCTGCCACCGTCCGGCAGACGCAGTTCGGCCTGCATCTGCGGAATGGTCGCGACATCACGCAGGCGCTGGATCGCCAGATCCTTGCGCTCGGCCCGTTCGAGAATATCCAGCTCATAAGTCGAGGCGCCGATCACCTGATCGCGGGCGTAGCCGGTCATTTCCAGAAATCCCGGATTGACCTTGATATAACGCAGATCGCTGAGGCGGCAGATCACCGCAGGCGCCGGGTTGGCATTGAAGGTTTTTTCAAAGCGCTGCTCGGCGTTGGCCCAATCGGTGACGTCGCTCATGATCAGCACCAGCGACTCGATGTCGCCGTCGCGATCGGTAAGCACCATGCTCCGCACGCTGTGTACCCAGGTGCGTTCCTCGTCACTGCACGGGGAGACTTCGACCAGCACGTCGCTGAAGGTTTCGCCGGCGGCCACACGGCAGATCGGGTACTGCTCCGGTGCCAGCGCGTGGTTGTTGCGATACCGCAGATTGAAGCGCTCGGCATATTCCCCGGCGTTGTTGCCCAGCTCTCCGATGCGGCTGACGCCATGCATCGCCAGCGCCGCTTCATTGGCCCAGAGAATCGTCTGGTCGATCTCCAGCAGAATCACCCCGTCGGACAGCCCGGCAATGATTTGCTGCAACTGACGGCGATTGGTTTCGGTGGTCAGGACGTCCCGGCTCATTGATTCTCCACAAGTACGCGCATGTGAAATTTACGACCGCGGACGGTTGTGATCGTGCCAACCACGATTGAGCGTTGACTATTCGCGCCTCGCGGCTTTCTCGTCTAACGTTAGTACCTCGACGGATTGTGTCCGCGCCTGCGGCCGGGCATCTGATCAAGGAGAGACAAATGACGAGCGACCGTATTACCGAACGGACCTATCGCACGTGGTCCACACCCATTCTGTTGGAGCTGAAAAAGCGCGAACACCAGATGGACCCGGCAGAGCGGCAGGCACTGGAAAACGTGATGATCGAAAGAAGGCTGTTGAACATCGGCAGCCCGGATGGCAAGGAACGGCGCAAGGCAGCGGTGAGCCACAAAAGAACAACTTGAGCCGGGTGTCTGTGGCGATCTGCCAGATCGCCACAATCTCTTGCCTACTCAACCCTGGCTTTACGCCGCGCGTTGCTTGCCCGCCACCGCCGCCGAAGCCGCCAGCATCGCCCGCAGCAACACCGCACAGCCGGCCGCCAGATCGTCCGGCGCGGCGTTTTCGATTTCGTTGTGGCTGATACCGCCTTCGCACGGCACGAAAATCATCCCGGCCGGGCCGAGTTCGGCAAGGAAAATCGCGTCGTGGCCGGCGCCGCTGACAATGTCCATGTGCGACAGGCCCAGACCTTTGGCGGCGCCGCGCACGGCTTCGACGCAGCCTTTTTCGAAGTACAGCGGCGGGAAGTCGGCGGTCGGGGTCAGTTCATAGGTCAGGCCGTGTTCTTCGCAGGTGGCTTCGATGACTTGCTTGACCTCGGCGATCATCGAGTCGAGGCGTGCCGGTTCCAAATGCCGGAAATCGAGGGTCATGCGCACTTCGCCGGGAATGACGTTGCGTGAGCCGGGATAGGCTTGCAGGCAACCGACCGTGCCGCAGGCGTGGGGTTGGTGGCCGAGGGCAGCGCGATTGACCGCGCCGACGATCACCGAGGCGCCGACCAGAGCGTCCTTGCGCAGGTGCATCGGGGTCGGACCGGCGTGGGCTTCGACGCCGCGCAGTTTCAGGTCGAACCACTTCTGCCCCAGTGCGCCGAGTACTACGCCGATGGTTTTGTGTTCGTCCTCAAGAATCGGGCCTTGCTCGATGTGCGCTTCGAAATAGGCGCCGACCTTGTGCCCGCTGACCTTGCGCGGCCCGGCGTAGCCGATGGCGTTCAACGCTTCGCCAACCGTTACGCCGTCGGCATCGACCTTGGCCAGGGTTTCTTCGAGGGTGAATTTTTCCGCGAACACGCCGGAGCCCATCATGCACGGGGCGAAGCGCGAGCCTTCTTCGTTGGTCCAGACCACCACTTCCAGCGGTGCCTCGGTTTCCACGCCGAGGTCGTTGAGGGTGCGCAGAACCTCGACCCCGGCGAGCACGCCGAAGCAACCGTCGAACTTGCCGCCGGTGGGCTGGGTGTCGATGTGGCTGCCGGTCATCACCGGGGGCAGGTTCGGGTTGCGGCCGGGGCGGCGGGCGAAGATGTTGCCGACTTCATCGACCGTGACGCTGCAACCGGCGTCCTTGCACCATTGCACGAACAGGTCGCGGGCCTGGCGGTCGAGGTCGGTCAGGGCCAGGCGACAGACCCCGCCCTTGACCGTCGCGCCGAGCTTCGCCAGCTCCATGAGCGACGCCCATAAGCGGTCGCGGTTGATGTGCTGATGGGTCGATTGCAGAACGTCTACGGCTGCGTTCATGGGGATCTCCTCAGGCAGTTCTTATGGGAATTACAACGGCGATTTGACGGCCACCGGCGTCGCACGCATCGCGCACAACCCGTAATAGATCAACCCGCCCAGCGCCGAGCCGGTGAACCAGCCGTAGCTGTAGAACCAGCTGAATGCGCTGCTGCCCAGCGACAGCAGGGTCAGCACCACCGGCACGCCAAAGGCGATGAATCCGGACCAGTTCCACGCCGGGTACACGTCGTCGCGGTACAGGCCGGCCAAGTCCAGTTGCTGTTTCTTGATCAGGAAATAGTCCACCACCATGATCCCTGCAATCGGTCCGAGCAGGCTGGAATAGCCCAGCAGCCAGTTCGAATACACGGTTTCCAGGCTGACATCGGAGACGATCAGCCCGAGCTTCTTCAGCAGCTCATGGCCCATCAGCGCCAGCCCGACGAACCCGGTGAGAATCACCGCTTTCGTGCGGTTGATCACTTTGGGCGCGATGTTCTGGAAGTCGTTGGTTGGCGAAACAATGTTGGCGGCGGTGTTGGTCGACAGCGTAGCGATGATGATCAGCGCCATGGCCACCGCGACCCATACCGGGCTCTGGATATGACCGATCAAAGTCACCGGATCGGAGACGCTGACGCCCACCAGTTTCACCGAGGCGGCGGTCATCACCACGCCCAGTGCGGCGAACAGGAACATGGTCAGCGGCAGACCGAAAATCTGCCCGAGGATCTGATCCTTCTGGCTGCGGGCATAACGGCTGAAGTCAGGAATGTTCAGCGACAACGTGGCCCAGAAACCGACCATCGCCGTCAGCCCGGCGGCGAAGTAGCTCACCACGCTCGCGCCTTCGGGACGCTTCGGCGGAATCGCCAGCAACTCGGTCATCGACACATTCGGCATGGCCCACACCAGCAACCCGATGCCAACCGCCACCAGCAGCGGCGCCGACAGGGTTTCCAGCCACTTGATCGACTCGGCGCCACGGATCACCACCCACAGGTTGAGCGCCCAGAAGACCATGAAACCGATCACCTCTCCCGTCCCGCCGAGGGATTTCCAGCCCTCGAACACCGAGCCGAGAAACAGGTGAATCGCCAGCCCGCCGAACATGGTCTGGATGCCGAACCAGCCGCACGCCACCAGCGCGCGGATCAGGCACGGTAAGTTGGAGCCGAGAATGCCGAACGACGAACGCAGCAGCACCGGAAACGGAATCCCGTATTTGGTGCCGGGAAACGCGTTGAGCGTGAGAGGAATCAGGACGATGACGTTGGCAAACAGAATCGCCAGCAAGGCTTCGCCGACGCTCAGGCCGAAATACGCGGTGAGTACGCCGCCGAGGGTGTAGGTCGGCACGCAGATCGACATGCCGACCCACAGCGCGGTGATGTGCCATTTGTTCCAGGTTCGTTCGCGCACCTTGGTCGGTGCCATGTCGTGGTTGTAACGGGGACTGTCGAGGACGTCGCTGCCGGCTTCGAGTTCGAACAAGCCGTCGCGCTCGGTCACTTGCGATCTGTTCTGTTGCATGGCCGCTCCACTGTTCTTCTGATTATTTTTTGCTCATCAGGCGGCTGCACACGCAGGTGCGAGCCGGACGATGGCCGGAGGAACTGACAACTTTCATGCACCGGCCATGGTGTCAGCGGCGGCATCAATAAACGTGCCGGGGGAACCGCTTGGCGCTGGGGCCGTGCTTCGATCTTTTTGTAACTGACTGATGTTTATCAGTTTTAATTATTCACCTTGTGAGGCCGCGAAAACTTGACTGAACACTCAGGCTAAATGCCAGGCAAGTTGTCCGAACTGTCAGGACTCAATCTGGTGCACTGCATTATTTTTCTTCAGGACGCCTCACTCTCCGCTTAACTTCAAGCGGCTGATTTCACATAGGAAATCTTGCTCATATTTCCAACCTGTCAAGTGCGTCAAAATGGTGAAGCGCCTCACCATTTTGGTGATTTCGTATTTTTATCTTTATTTATCAGCCACTTAAAACAGTCATAAGCTTATAAAAAATAATCTTGATCAATTGCAGAACTGCGACTAGCGTCTATTCCTGACAGCGCTGACAAGATTACGCATTTGGCGCTGCAGACAATAAAACACTAGAACCGGCACAAGTCGGTCATGCCTGCGAGGAACTCGGAATGTCTCTGTTGATCCGTGGCGCCACCGTTGTTACCCATGATGAAAGTTACCGCGCCGATGTCTATTGCGCTGACGGCGTGATCAAAGCCATTGGTGAAAACCTGGATGTTCCCGCCGGCGCCGAAATGCTCGACGGCAGCGGTCAATACCTGATGCCCGGCGGCATCGATCCGCACACCCACATGCAACTCCCGTTCATGGGCACCGTGGCCAGCGAAGACTTCTACAGCGGCACCGCCGCTGGCCTGGCCGGCGGCACCACCTCGATCATCGATTTCGTGATTCCCAATCCGCAGCAATCGCTGCTCGAGGCGTTTCACCAGTGGCGCGGCTGGGCGGAAAAGTCCGCCTCCGACTACGGCTTCCACGTCGCGATCACTTGGTGGAGCGAGCAGGTGCGGGAGGAAATGGCCGAGCTGGTCAGCCATCACGGGATCAACAGCTTCAAGCATTTCATGGCCTACAAGAACGCGATCATGGCCGCCGATGACACGCTGGTGGCGAGCTTCGAGCGCTGCCTGGAGCTCGGCGCGGTGCCGACCGTGCACGCGGAAAACGGCGAGCTGGTTTATCACCTGCAACGCAAGTTGATGGCCCAGGGCATCACCGGGCCGGAAGCGCATCCGCTGTCGCGGCCATCTCAGGTCGAAGGTGAAGCCGCGAGCCGGGCAATCCGGATCGCTGAAACCATCGGCACGCCGCTGTACCTGGTGCATGTTTCGACCAAAGAGGCCCTCGACGAAATCACCTATGCCCGCAGCAAGGGCCAACCGGTTTACGGCGAAGTGCTGGCCGGGCATCTGCTGCTGGACGACAGTGTCTACCAGCACCCGGACTGGCAGACCGCCGCCGGTTACGTGATGAGCCCGCCGTTCCGTCCGCGCGGGCATCAGGACGCGCTTTGGCATGGCTTGCAGAGCGGCAATCTGCACACCACCGCCACCGACCACTGCTGCTTCTGCGCCGAGCAGAAAGCCGCCGGCCGCGACGATTTCAGCAAGATCCCCAACGGCACCGCCGGCATCGAAGACCGCATGGCGGTGTTGTGGGATGAAGGGGTGAACTCGGGGCGGTTGTCGATGCAGGACTTCGTCGCCCTCACCTCCACCAACACCGCGAAAATCTTCAATCTCTATCCGCGCAAGGGCGCGATCCGCGTCGGCGCCGATGCCGACCTGGTGCTGTGGGACCCGCAAGGCACTCGCACCATCTCTGCCAAGACCCACCATCAGCAGGTGGACTTCAACATCTTCGAAGGCAAGACCGTGACCGGTGTGCCGAGCCATACCGTCAGCCAGGGCCGGGTGGTCTGGGCCGACGGCGACCTGCGCGCCGAGCGTGGCGCAGGCCGCTATATCGAACGGCCGGCGTATCCGGCGGTGTTTGATTTGCTGAGCAAGCGGGCTGAGCAACATAAGCCTACTGCTGTGAAACGCTGAAAGCGGCCTTCGGCCTCATCGCGGGCAAGCCCGCTCCCACAGGTTTTTATGCGCGCCGTAGATCCCTGTGGGAGCTGGCTTGCCAGCGATAAGGCCGGTTCAGCACCACAAAAAACCACTGCCCGACAGAGGCGGAAAACCTCAAATAACCGTGAGGCAAAAAACCGTGATCGAGACCCTGAACCATCTCCCGCACCCACACGAAAGTGCGGCCGCCCTCGCCGGCCATTTCACCGATCTGGCGCCGCCGCTCAACGACCGCCAGGCACATCTGGAAGCCTCGCGCTGCCTGTATTGCTACGACGCGCCGTGCGTGAACGCGTGCCCGAGCGAGATCGACATTCCGTCGTTCATCCGCAATATCCATCAGGACAACGTGCCAGGCGCGGCGCAGAAAATCCTTTCGGCAAACATCCTCGGCGGCAGTTGCGCCCGAGTCTGTCCGACCGAGATCCTCTGCCAGCAAGCCTGCGTGCGCAACAACGCCCACGAATGCGCGCCGGTGCTGATCGGCCTGCTACAGCGTTATGCCGTGGACAACGCGCACTTCACCGAGCACCCGTTCCAGCGCGCCGCCGCCACCGGCAAACGCATCGCCGTGGTCGGTGCCGGCCCGGCGGGCTTGTCCTGCGCACATCGCAGCGCGATGCACGGCCATGACGTGGTGATTTTCGAAGCGCGGGAGAAGGCTGGCGGGCTCAACGAATACGGGATCGCCAAATACAAACTGGTCGACGACTACGCGCAGAAGGAGCTGGATTTCCTCCTGCAGATCGGCGGCATCGAAATCCGCCACGGACAGAAACTCGGCGACAACCTGACTTTGAGCGAACTGCATCAACAGTTCGACGCAGTGTTCCTCGGCCTCGGTCTTAATGCGAGCAAGCAACTCGGCCTGGCCCACGAAGACGCCCCCGGCCTGCTCGCCGCCACCGACTACATCCGCGAACTGCGTCAGGCCGACGACCTGTCGCAACTGCCGCTGGCCGAGCGCTGCATCGTCCTCGGCGCCGGCAATACCGCCATCGACATGGCCGTGCAAATGGCCCGCCTCGGTGCCAGCGACGTCAACCTGGTCTATCGCCGTGGCGCAGCGGACATGGGCGCCACCGGCCACGAGCAGGACATCGCCAAGGCCAATCAGGTGCGGCTGCTGACCTGGGCGCAACCGGATGAAGTGCTGCTCGATGCCCAAGGCAAGGTGCGTGGCATGCGCTTCGCCCGCACCCATCTGGTGGACAGTCGCCTGCAAACCACTGGCGAAACGTTCGAGCTGGCCGCCGATGCGATCTTCAAAGCCATCGGCCAGGCCTTCGACGGCAGCGCCCTCGCCGACCCACTGGCCCGCGAACTCAAGCGTCAGGGCGAACGGATTCAGGTCGATGAAAACCTGCGCACCAGCATCCCCGGCGTCTATGCCGGCGGCGACTGCACCGGCCTCGATCAGGACCTGACCGTGCAAGCGGTGCAACACGGCAAGCGCGCCGCCGAGGCGATCAACGCTCAACTGATGCTCAATGTGGAGGCTGCGTAAATGGCCGATCTCTCGATTGTCTTCGCCGGTATCAAAGCCCCCAATCCGTTCTGGCTGGCCTCCGCGCCGCCGACCGACAAGGCCTACAACGTGGTGCGCGCCTTCGAAGCCGGCTGGGGTGGCGTGGTCTGGAAAACCCTGGGTGAAGACCCGGCGGCGGTCAACGTGTCTTCGCGTTATTCGGCGCATTACGGCAACAACCGCGAAGTGCTGGGCATCAACAACATCGAATTGATCACCGACCGCTCGCTGGAAATCAACCTGCGGGAAATCACTCAGGTGAAAAAGGATTGGCCGGACCGCGCGCTGATCGTTTCGCTGATGGTGCCGTGCGTCGAAGAGTCGTGGAAACACATCCTGCCGCTGGTGGAAGCCACCGGCGCTGATGGCATCGAACTGAATTTCGGCTGCCCCCACGGCATGCCGGAACGTGGCATGGGCGCGGCGGTCGGTCAGGTGCCGGAGTACGTCGAACAGGTTACGCGCTGGTGCAAGACCTATTGCTCGCTGCCGGTGATCGTCAAGCTGACGCCGAACATCACCGACATCCGCGTCGCCGCCCGCGCTGCGCACCGGGGTGGCGCGGATGCAGTATCGCTGATCAACACCATCAACTCGATCACCAGCGTCGACCTGGAACGCATGGTCGCCCTGCCCACCGTCGGCAGCAAAAGCACCCACGGCGGGTATTGCGGTTCGGCGGTCAAGCCGATCGCGCTGAACATGGTCGCGGAAATCGCCCGTGATCCGCAGACCCAGGGCCTGCCGATCTGCGGCATTGGCGGCATTGGCAGCTGGCGCGACGCGGCGGAGTTCATCGCTTTGGGCAGCGGCGCGGTGCAGGTGTGCACGGCGGCGATGCTGCATGGCTTCCGGATTGTCGATGAAATGAAGGATGGCCTGTCGCGGTGGATGGACAGTCAGGGTTACGCCAGCATCGCCGAGTTTTCCGGGCGTGCGGTGGGCAATACGACCGACTGGAAGTACCTGGACATCAACTATCAGGTGATCGCGAAGATCGACCAGGAGGCGTGCATCGGTTGCGGGCGTTGCCACATTGCCTGCGAGGACACGTCACACCAGGCGATCATCAGCCTGAAACAGGCCGATGGTACGCATAAATATGAAGTGATCGATGATGAGTGTGTGGGGTGCAATCTGTGCCAGATCACTTGTCCGGTGGCGGATTGCATCGAGATGGTGCCGATGGAAACGGGCAAGCCGTTTCTGGACTGGAATCATGATCCGCGCAATCCCTATCACGTCAGCCCTTGAATGATCGTTCCCACGCTCCGCGTGGGAATGCAGCCCGGGACGCTCTGCGTCCCACTGGAACGCGGAGCGTCACTTGAGGCATTCCCACGCGGAGCGTGGGAACGATCAGTTACGGTTCTAATCCGATCCCCCGCAAAATCACGCTAGTCACCGTCTGCACCGCCCGCTCGAACTGCATGTCCGACAACGGCTGGTGCTCATTCAGAATATTCACCTGATGATCAAAGTCGGCATAGTGCTGGGTTGAGGCCCAGATCATGTACAGCAGGCTCGACGGCTCCACCGGCAGAATCCGCTTGTCCTCCACCCACTGCCGGATCTTCGCCTCCTTCATCTTCGCCCAGTCGTACAGGCTCACATCCAGCGCCTCGCCGAGGGTCGGCGCGCCGTGGATGATTTCGTTGGCCCAGACTTTCGACCCGTAAGGCCGGCTGCGCGAGTGGTTCATCTTGGCGCGGATGTAGCTGCTGAGCACCACGCGCGGATCGTCGAACATCTCGAAGCACAGCGCGTCCTGCTTCCACACTTCCAGCAGGTCGAACAGCACCGCGCTGTACAGCTCGCTCTTGGTCGAAAAGTAGTAATGCAGGTTGGATCGCGGCAATTGCACTTCAGCAGCGATGTCGGCCATGGCGGTGCCGCCGAAACCTTTTTCGGCGAAGACTTTTTCCGCCGCCAGCAGGATCTTGTCGACGTTGGTGCGGCGGATTTCGATCTTGTGATTGCCCATGAGGGCTCCCTGAAGACAACGTGGTTGAAGACTAGCATCCGCTCTGGGCAAGGGGCGACAGCCAAGAACGATTCTTCACACACTTGGGCTTTTTTCTGGTTTAGGATCGCCCTCCTTCTCCCCGTCAGACACTGAAGGATCTGTCCATGACCATTCGAAAGCGCGTCGCTGCGGATGATCCGCAGCTCGCCGCACTGTGGGAGCGCTCGGTCCGCGCCACCCACGATTTCCTCCCGGAAGACGATATCCATCGGCTGTTCCCGCTGGTGCGTGACACCTACCTGCCCGCGCTGGATGTGCAGGTTTTCGAAAACCCCGATCACTCCCCGGCAGGCTTCATCGCCACCGACGACGACACCGTGCAGATGCTATTCATCGACCCGGCTCAGCGTGGCCAGGGGATCGGCCGGCGCTTGCTCGACCATGTCCGCCGCCCACTGCTGAAGGTCGACGTCAACGAACAGAACCCGCAAGCCCACGGCTTCTACCGTCACTACGGATTCGAAGACATCGGCCGCTCGGCACTCGACGGCGAAGGCCGGCCCTTTCCGGTCATTCACATGCGCCTGAAAGCCCTGTGATCCAGGTTCTATACTCAGCCCGCCATTTCACTGAAAGGAATCTTTCCATGCCGATGAAAAAACTCTTCACCGCTGGCGCGCTGCTGGCTTCGCTGATCGTCACTTCCCAGGCGTTCGCACACGCCCATCTGAAAAGCCAGACTCCGGCTGCCGACAGCACCGTCGCCGCACCGGCAGATCTGCGCCTGGTGTTTTCCGAAGGCGTCGAAGCCAGCTTCACCAAAGTCACCGTGACCCACGACGGCAAGCCGGTGGCGGTCAAACCGCTGACCACCGAAGGTGACAAGAAAACCCTGATCGTCACCCCCGAAGCACCGCTGACCGCTGGCGAATACAAGGTCGAATGGCATGCGGTGTCGGTCGACACACACAAAAGCGAAGGCGCCTATCAGTTCAAGGTTGGCCAGTAATTCATGAGTGAAGCGCTGCTGCTGTGCCGGTTCCTGCATTTCATCGTGGTGTTGATGCTGTTCGGGGCCTGGCTGTTCCGGCCGCTGCTGCTCAAAGGTGAAGCGCCGGCGCTGGATCGGCAGCTGGCGCGACTGTCCCGCTGGTTGGCGGCGATTGCCTTGGCCAGCGGCGTCACCTGGGCGTTGTTGATTACCGCAAGCATGGCCGGTTCGGCGGCTGCCGCGTTTGATCCGCCCACCGTCGAGCTGGTTCTCGGTCATACGTTTTTCGGTCAGGTCTGGCGCTGGCATCTGCTGATCAATGCCCTGTTGCTGGCGTTGCTGTTTACGCCGTGGCGTTCGAACCGGCCATTGCGGTTGGGCCTGAGCGCGCTGCTGCTGATGACGCTGGCACCAGTCGGACACGGCGCGATGCTCGACGGTTTCAGTGGCCAGATGCTGATCCTCAATCAGGTCATTCACCTGACCTGCGTCGGCGCCTGGCTCGGTGGGTTGTTGATGCTGGTGATGATCCTGCGCCAACCTGACAAAGACATGCGCGAAGTCTTGCAGCGTTTCAGCGGGCTCGGTTACGCACTGGTCGCCGGCCTGCTGATCACTGGTTTGATCAACGTGCGCGTGCTCACCGGCCAATGGTGGCCGACACCGCTGTTCTCGGGCTTCGCCCTGATCCTGTTGATCAAGGCGCTGCTGGTGTTTGGCATGCTCGCCCTGGCGCTGTTCAATCGCCTGCGGATCAACGATTGCGAACAGCGGCTCGACACCCTCAAGCGCAGCGTCATGCTCGAATGGCTGCTGGGGATCGGCGCCGTGGCGGCGGTTTCCGTGCTTGGCACCTTGCCGCCGATGATCGCCGCCTGAGGTCAGTGTTTCTGGGTGTCACCCGCCGCCGTATCAATGCTGACCACCACCGACATCCCCGGCCGCAGGCGCTCGCTCTCCTGCTGATCCGGATCGATGGTGATGCGCACCGGCACTCGCTGGGCGATTTTCACGAAGTTGCCGGTGGCGTTGTCGGCCTGCAACAACGCGAATTCGGAACCGGTGCCCGGCGAGATGTGCTGCACATGGCCGGTGAATTTGCGGTGGTTCAAGGCATCGACGGTGAAACTCGCCGGCTGCCCGACGCGCACATTGTCCATCTGGGTTTCCTTGAGGTTGGCGATCACCCATTTCTGGTTCGGCACCAGCGCCATCAACTGCGCCCCGGAGTTGACGTAGGCGCCGAGACGCACGCCGATCTGCCCGAGCTGACCGTCACGCGGAGCAATGATCCGGGTGTTGGACAAGTCGATCCGCGCCAGCTGCACCGCCGCCTCGGCGCTGGCCACCGCCGCTTCCAGCGAGCCGCGATTGACGATCACCGTTTGCAGATCCTGTCGGGCGATCTCCAGATTGGCCTTGGCCTGCGCCACCGCCGCAATGCTTTGCGCATTGGCGGCCAGCGCCACGTCCATCTCACGCTTGGACACGGAGCCGTCATTGACCAGCGCCTTGTTGCGTCGCAGATCCGCCTCGCTTTTGCGCAACTGCGCCTCGCTGTCGGCCACCACCGCCTGCCGCAACTTGATAGTGGCTTCGGCGCTGTTGCGCTGCTGCACCACGTTGGCCAG
This sequence comes from Pseudomonas sp. 22082, assembly GCF_052046055.1. Taxonomy (NCBI): domain Bacteria; kingdom Pseudomonadati; phylum Pseudomonadota; class Gammaproteobacteria; order Pseudomonadales; family Pseudomonadaceae; genus Pseudomonas; species Pseudomonas sp. 22082. The sequence continues at coordinate 58,695 of NZ_JBQEQB010000002.1, read as the reverse complement.
CGAGGCCTTCTGCACCGCCAGTTGTGCCAGCGACTGGTCGAGACGTTGCTGATAGATGCGGTCATCGAGACGCACCAGCAAATCGCCTTCCTTCACAAACTGGAAATCCTGCACCGGCACTTCAAACACATAGCCACTGAGCTGCGGGCCGATGATCGTTACCTGACCGCGCACCAAGGCGTTTTCGGTGGTCTCAACTGCGCTGCTGAACGGCGGCAGTTGCCAGGCGTAAAGCACGATCAGCACGCCGACGATGGCAATCGCGGCAAACCCCAGCGATGAGATGATCCGCACCCGCAACGAGCGCGGCTCGGTGTTCGGTGATGACGGCGGCGCCACACCTTCAGGGGTGGCGGCGATGGCATTGGTGGTCGTAGTGGTCGGTTCGGTCATGAAGAAGTGGCACCGCTGGAAGGTACGGAAGGTGTCGGGGCGACGGCTTTGGTGGTACTGATCAGCCACAGCGCACGGATGGAAATCCAGATCATGGTCAGGATCGCGATCACCGCAATCAGCATGAACACATCGTTATAGGCCAGTACGTTGGCTTCGCGGGTGGCGGCATTGGCCAGACTGCGAATGCCTTGCAGGTTGCGCAGGCTCGGGTCGGCAATCACGGAGCCGACCGCCGATCCGCCGCTCTGTACCCGGGCGGCGACACGCGGGTCGGACATCACCAATTGCTCGACGATATGGCTGGAATGAAACTTCTCGCGCACGATCTGGAACGTCCCCAGCAACGCCGCGCCGATCAGGCCGCCGAGGTTGTTGCAGATCCCGAACAACACTGAAAAGCTCACCAGGTTGCGTGGATTGGTCAGCACGTTGCGCGTGCCCAGCACCATGGTCGGGCCGAGGAAAAAGGTACTGCCGAACGCCAGCAGGAACTGGCTGAAATACAGGTTGCCGGGGCGGGTCAGGTTGTTCGATGAGCTGTCCATGATCGAGCCGGTGGCCATCAACGCCAGCGAAATGATCAGCGGCATCAACAGGTGTTTCGGGTCGATGGTCAGCGCACTGGTCAGCAGCCCGGCGACGCTGCCGATCAGCATCACCACATACAGGCTATGAAGCTGCTGGCTGCTCATGTTCAGGTTCTGCATGAAGCCCACGGCGCCGGTGGATTGCTCCGAGGTCACCATGCGAATCAGGATCACCGCCAGCGCCAGGCGGATCATCACCCCGCTGCCGAGCCAGCGGGTCATCAGCATCGGGTTGCTGCGGTTATGTTCGATGGCCAGCCCCGCGAGAATCAGCGCAATCGACGCGGCCAGGGCGATACCGATCCAGTCGGCCTCCAGCCACCAGTCGATCCGCCCCAGGGACAACACCGCGCACAACAGCGCGACGCCGCTGGCGAGGATCGCGAAGGTCAGGAAGTCGAGCGGTTCGAAGGTCTTGAACCGGTCACCCGGCGGCAGTTTGAGCATCAGGACGCAGCCCAACGACAGCAGCGCCATACCCAGTTCAAACAGGTACAGGCCGCGCCATTCGGCAATCTGCAACAGGTCTTCGGAAAACAGCCGCGCCAGCGGCAAGGCCAGTTGCGAGGTGCCCAGGCCCAGCACCAACGCCTTCATCCGCCATTTGGCCGGGAACGCCTGCACCATGTAATACAGGCCCAGCGAACTGAGCGCCGCGCCAACCATGCCGTGGGCCGCACGCACGGCGATCGCCGAATTCAGGTCATTGACGAACAGATGGCCGAAGGTCACCAGCGCATACAGCACCAGAAACACCTCGGTGAACGCCCGAAGGCCGAACTGCTGTCGAAACTTCACCAGCAGCAGGTTCATCGACACGTTGGTCATCACATACGCCGCCGGCAGCCAGGCCATCTCCGCCGTGGTCGCCCCGAGCGCGCCTTGCAGATAAGGCAGGTTGGCGACCACCAGCGCATTACCCAGCCCACCGGTCACCGCCACCAGCAAGCCCACCAACGCATAAGCCAGGCGCTTGGGGTTGGAGTGCAGCGGCGTCGAGGGGGAACCGGGCAGACTGGGCTTCTCGTGCGGCTGCCAGTTGCGCGGGGCGTATTGATCCATTGAAAGGCCTTGTCTTGTAGTCGCTTAAGTGTGCCGCAAATCCTGGCCAAACACCTATCCAGTGTGGGAGCGAGCCTGCTCCCACAAGGGATTTTGGGTGGATTCGTAAATTTTGTTTAAAGGTCATCTCGCCCGCAGCGGATTTTTCCCAAGCGTAGCGGATGCCAACCTTGCAGCACTTCTCAACCTGCAAGGTGCCCGATATGACCTCTCCCCGTTGGCAACGCTCCCCGCGTCTGCTGAAAAACCTGCTGGCCGCCGCGCTGTTGCTGCCAGCCCTCGCTTTTGCCCAGGAACGCCCGTGGCCGGACGGCTCGCAACTGGTGATTTCGGTGTCGATGCAATTCGAAACCGGCGGTCAGCCCGAAGGCGCTGAAAGTCCGTTTTCCGGTACACCGCTGCCAAAAGGCTACCCGGATCTACCGGCGCAGACCTGGTTCGATTACGGCTACAAGGAAGGCCTGTGGCGCATGCTCGATCTGTGGGATCGCACCGGCATCAAAGTCACCTCCCACGTGGTCGGCGAAGCGGCGCTCAAGCACCCGGAACTGGCCAAGGCGATTGCCGAGCGCGGCCATGAACTGGCGGCCCACGGCATGCGCTGGGCCGACTCGTACAACATGAATTACGCCCAGGAAAAACAGTTCATCGGCGACGGCGTCGCCGCGGTGGAGAAAATCACCGGCCAGCGCTCGGTCGGCTACAACGCCAACTGGCTGCGCCGCAGCCCCAATACGTTGAAGGTGCTGCAGGATCTGAATTTCACCTATCACATCGACGATGTCAGCCGCGACGAGCCGTTCGTGACCATGGTTCGTGGACGCACATTCGCCGTGGTGCCGTACACCCTGCGCAACAACGACATCGTGCTGGTCGAGGGCCGGCATTTCTCCGCCGAACAGTTCTATCAGCAACTGGTGCTGGAATTCGATCGCCTCTACGCCGAAGGCGCGAGCAAGCGGCGGATGATGTCGGTGAGTCTGCACGACCGCATCGGCGGCACCCCGGCGATAATCGAGGCCATGGAGCGCTTCATCCGGTACGCCCAGTCGCATTCGAAGGTGAGTTTCATGCGCAAGGATCAGATCGCGCAGATCGTGCTGACCGAAAAAAATCCCCTGATCGATAACACTGAAGCGCTCTACAACCAGTAAACGTGCCGACAGCAGCCCTCTTCACAGCGCTTTGAGGGCTGCCCGCTCACCCAAAGTCATCGTACGACACCCTGTTGACTTTTCCGGAAAACCTCGCAAATATCCGCAACCATGTTGTACGACGACGTATAACAAATAATAAAAACAACAAATGAAACAGGGAGCGTCACAGTGAGCACACTCGTCTGCAATTCCGTCCGCACGTCCCGTTTTTCCATCCCCCGCCCGCGTTCCACCCTGAGCCTGATCGGCTGCGGCAGTCTCGCCCTCGCCTTGCCGATGAGCGCCGACGCCGAAGGCTTCATCGAAGACAGCAAAGCCACGCTGAACCTGCGCAACGCCTACTTCAACCGCAACTTCGTCAACCCGAACTATCCCCAGGGCAAGGCTGAAGAGTGGACGCAGAACTTCATCCTCGACGCCAAATCCGGTTTCACCCAGGGCACCGTCGGCTTTGGCCTGGACGTGCTGGGTATGTATTCGCAGAAGCTCGATGGCGGTAAAGGTACGGGCGGTACGCAGTTGTTGCCGATTCACGATGACGGGCGTCCGGCGGACAACTTCGGGCGCCTCGGCGTAGCACTCAAGGCCAAGGTGTCGAAGACCGAATTGAAGGTCGGCGAGTGGATGCCGGTGTTGCCCATCCTGCGCTCGGACGACGGCCGCTCCCTGCCGCAGACGTTTCGCGGCGGCCAGATCACGTCTACCGAAATCAATGGCCTGACCCTTTACGGTGGCCAGTTCCGTGGCAACAGCCCGCGCAACGATGCCAGCATGGAAGACATGTCGATGAACGGCCGCGGCGCCTTCACCTCCGACCGTTTCAACTTCGGCGGCGGCGAATACACCTTCAACGACAAACGCACGCTTGTCGGTCTGTGGTACGCCGAACTCAGCGACATCTACCAACAACAGTACTTCAACCTCAGCCACAGCCAGCCACTGGGCGACTGGACGCTGGGCGCCAACCTCGGTTTCTTCACGGGCAAGGAAGACGGCAGCGCCCAGGCCGGCGACCTCGACAACAAAACCGCATTCGCCATGCTCTCGGCCCGGTACGGCGGCAACACGTTCTACATCGGCCTGCAAAAGCTCAGCGGCGACGATGCCTGGATGCGCGTCAACGGCACCAGCGGCGGCACCCTGGCCAACGACAGCTACAACGCCAGTTACGACAACGCGCAGGAGCGTTCCTGGCAGATCCGCCACGACTACAACTTCGTAGTCCTCGGCGTCCCCGGGCTGACGCTGATGAACCGCTACATCAGCGGTGACAACGTGCACACCGGCACCATCACCGACGGCAAGGAATGGGGGCGCGAGTCGGAGCTGGCCTACACCGTGCAGAGCGGTCCGCTGAAGAACCTCAACGTCAAATGGCGCAACGCGACAATTCGCCGGGACTTCAGCACCAATGAATTCGACGAGAACCGGATCTTCATCAGTTACCCGATTTCGTTGTTGTAAACCCTGGCATGGGGTGAACGGAGGGTGAATCGGCCTTCCGTCACTTACACCGAAAGTCGCGTTGACAAGTTCCGGAAACCCTACCGATACTTCAGCGCAGTCATACGACAACCTACAACAAACCTAATAACAACGTGTAAGGGATTGCCATGACGTCCACCTCCACCGCCCCAACTCCGTTCAATCGCCTGCTGCTGACCGGCGCCGCCGGTGGCCTGGGCAAAGTCTTGCGTGAACGTCTGCGCCCGTATGCCAACGTGCTGCGCCTGTCGGACATCGCGGCCCTCGCCCCGGCCATCGATGACCGGGAAGAAGTCGTGCTCTGCGACCTCGCCGACAAAGCTGCCGTGCATCAGCTGGTCGAAGGCGTGGATGCGATCCTGCACTTCGGTGGCGTCTCGGTGGAGCGCCCCTTCGAAGAAATCCTCGGCGCCAACATCTGCGGCGTATTCCATATCTATGAAGCGGCACGCCGACACGGTGTGAAGCGGGTGATATTCGCCAGCTCCAACCATGTCATCGGCTTCTACAAGCAGGACGAACACCTCGACGCCAGCTCCGCTCGCCGCCCCGACGGCTACTACGGTCTGTCCAAGTCCTACGGCGAAGACATGGCCAGTTTCTACTTCGATCGCTATGGCATCGAAACCGTCAGCATCCGCATCGGCTCGTCGTTTCCCGAACCACAGAACCGCCGAATGATGCACACCTGGCTGAGCTTCGACGATCTCACCCAACTGCTCGAACGTTCGCTGTACACCCCCAACGTCGGCCACACCGTGGTTTATGGCATGTCCGCCAACAAGGATGTGTGGTGGGACAACCGCTTCGCCAGTCACCTCGGTTTCGAAGCCAGGGACACCTCCGAAGTGTTTCGCGAAAAGGTCGAGGCGCAGCCCATGCCGGCAGCCGATGACCCGGCGCGGATCTATCAGGGCGGGGCCTTCGTTGCGGCCGGCCCGTTCGGCGATTGACCGGCGCGATTCACGTCTCCAATAAAACCAAGGGAATGAGTATGCAAGCCGAATTGATCGTCGACGCCCGCAACGCGGTGGGTGAAAGCCCGGTCTGGGTATCGCAGGAGAACGCCTTGTACTGGGTCGATATCCCCAACGGTGGCCTGCAGCGCTGGAGTGCCGACACTGGCCATGTCCATGCCTGGAAGACTCCCGAAATGCTTGCCTGCCTCGCCCGCCACAGCAAGGGCGGTTGGGTTGCCGGGATGGAGAGCGGGTTCTTTCACTTGCAACCGCATGCCGATGGCAGCCTTGACAGCGACTTGCTCGCGACCGTGGAACACAGCCGCCAGGACATGCGCCTGAACGACGGTCGCTGCGACCGCCAGGGTCGGTTCTGGGCCGGCAGCATGGTGCTGAACATGGGCCTGAATCTGCCCGAGGGCCGGCTCTATCGTTACGGTGCCGGGCAAACGGGCGTGATCGAGGCACAGCTTGATGGCTTCATCGTGCCCAACGGCCTGGGCTTCAGCCCGGACGGCAAAACCATGTACCTGTCGGACTCGCACCCGAACGTCCAACTGATCTGGGCTTTCGATTACGACACCGAGACAGGCACCCCCTCCAACCGGCGGGTGTTCGTGGACATGAACCATTTTTACGGCCGCCCCGACGGCGCTGCCGTGGATGCCGATGGCTGCTACTGGATCTGCGCCAACGACGTCGGCCTGATCCATCGTTTTACCCCCGACGGTCGCCTTGACCGCTCGCTGCAGGTACCGGTGAAAAAACCCACCATGTGCGCCTTCGGCGGCAGCCGGATGGACACCTTGTTCGTGACTTCGATTCGCCCCGGCGACGACCAGGATCCGCAGTCCCTGGCCGGCGGCGTGTTCGCCCTCAACCCCGGCGTCAAAGGCCTGCCGGAGCCAATGTTCGACGATCTGCTGTAACCCGCCCTTGCTGCATTGCTGTGCCTTGAACACAAAAATAACAAGACTGGAGAACCCCTCATGGACTTCAAACGCACGTTGCTCGCCGCCGCCCTCCCCCTCGCGCTCACCTTCGGCAGCGCGGCCCAGGCGCTGGAAATCAAATTCGCCGACATCCACCCCGCCGGGTATCCGACCGTGGTCGCCGAAGAACAGTTGGGCAAGACCCTGGTTGCCGAAAGTGACGGCAAGCTGACCTTCAAGATGTTCCCCGGCGGTGTACTCGGCTCGGAAAAGGAAGTGGTCGAACAGGCCCAGGTCGGCGCCATCCAGATGGCCCGCGTCAGCCTCGGGATCGTCGGCCCTGTGGTGCCGGACGTGAACGTGTTCAACATGCCGTTCGTGTTCCGTGACCAGGCGCACATGCGCAAAATCATCGACGGTGAAATCGGTGACGAGATCCTCGACAAGATCACCAACTCCGAATTCAACCTCGTGGCGCTGGCGTGGATGGATGGCGGCACGCGCAACATCTACACCAAGAAACCGGTGCGCAGCCTGGCGGACCTCAAGGGCATGAAAATCCGCGTGCAGGGCAACCCGATGTTCATCGAAACCATCAACGCCATGGGCGGCAACGGTATCGCCATGGACACCGGCGAAATCTTCAGTGCCCTGCAGACCGGCGTCATCGATGGTGCGGAAAACAATCCGCCGACCCTGCTTGAACACAACCACTACCAGAACGCCAAGTTCTACAGCCTGACCGGGCACCTGATCCTGCCCGAGCCCATCGTGATGTCGAAAATCACCTGGGAAAAACTCAGCCCCGATCAGCAGACGCTGGTGAAAAAAGCCGCCAAGGCTGCGCAGGCCCAGGAGCGCACCTTGTGGGATGCCAAGTCGGCCAGCAGTGAAGAGAAACTCAAAGCCGCTGGCGTCGAGTTCATCACCGTCGACAAGAAACCCTTCTACGAGGCCACCGCTTCGATCCGCGAAAAATACGGTGCGCCCTACGTCGACCTGATCAAACGCATCGAAGCCGTTCAGTAACCTCCCTGCCCTCAATACAAGGCCCGGCAGCGCTGGCGTCGCTCGACGCTCACGCCTGCCCGGTTACGGTGGAACCCGATGAAGAATTTGCTGCTGCGCATCAATGACCGGATCTACATGGCCTGCATCTGGGTCGCCGGTCTGTCGGTGCTGACCATTTCCCTGATCATTCCCTGGGGCGTGTTCGCCCGTTACGTCCTCGGCACCGGTTCAAGCTGGCCGGAGCCCACCGCCATCCTGCTGATGATGGTTTTCACCTTCATCGGTGCCGCCGCCAGCTATCGCGCCGGCGCGCACATGGCGGTGGCGATGGTCACCGACCGCCTGCAACCGAACATGCGTCGAACCATGAGCATCGTTTCCCAAGTGCTCATGGGCACCATCTGCCTGTTCATGACCATCTGGGGCACCAAGCTCTGCCTGTCGACGTGGAACCAGTTCATGAGCGCCCTGCCGACATTGCGCGTCGGCATCACCTACATGCCGATCCCGATTGGCGGCGCGCTGACGCTGATTTTCGTGCTGGAAAAACTCTTGCTCGGCGATCAAAGCAATCGCCGCGTGGTGCGATTCGACCTGGTTGAAGAAAACGAAGGGGCTGCCTGATGGACGCATTGATTCTGCTGGGCAGTTTTATCGCACTGATCCTGATCGGCATGCCGGTGGCCTATGCGCTCGGGCTGTCGGCCCTGATTGGCGCTTGGTGGATCGACATCCCGTTCCAGGCCTTGATGATCCAGGTGGCGGGCGGGGTGAACAAATTCTCGCTGCTGGCGATTCCGTTCTTCGTGCTCGCCGGCGCAATCATGGCCGAGGGCGGCATGTCGCGACGGCTGGTGGCCTTCGCCGGGGTCCTGGTGGGCTTCGTGCGTGGCGGGCTGTCGTTGGTCAACATCATGGCCTCGACGTTTTTTGGTGCGATTTCCGGCTCGTCGGTGGCCGATACCGCGTCGGTGGGTTCGGTACTGATCCCGGAAATGGAGCGCAAGGGTTATCCCCGGGACTTCTCCACGGCAGTGACCGTCAGTGGTTCGGTGCAGGCCTTGCTGACTCCGCCGAGTCACAACTCGGTGCTCTACTCGCTGGCCGCCGGCGGCACCGTGTCCATCGCTTCGCTGTTCATGGCCGGCGTGGTGCCGGGCCTGCTGATGAGCGCATGCCTGATGGTGCTTTGCCTGATCTTCGCGCGCAAACGCGACTATCCCAAAGGCGAAGTGATCCCGATGCGCGAAGCCTTGAAGATCTGCGGCGAAGCGCTGTGGGGGCTGATGGCGATGGTGATCATTCTCGGCGGGATTCTCTCGGGGATCTTCACGGCCACCGAGTCGGCGGCCATCGCCGTGCTGTGGTCGTTTTTCGTCACCATGTTCATCTACCGCGACTACAAATGGAGTGAGCTGCCGAAACTGATGCATCGCACGGTGCGCACCATTTCCATCGTGATGATCCTGATCGGCTTCGCCGCCAGCTTCGGCTACATCATGACCCTGATGCAGATCCCAGCGAAAATCACCACGCTGTTCCTGACCCTGTCCGACAACCGCTACGTGATCCTGATGTGCATCAACGTCATGCTGCTGTTGCTCGGCACCGTGATGGACATGGCGCCGCTGATCCTGATCCTTACGCCGATTCTGATGCCGGTGATCCTCGGAATCGGCGTCGACCCGGTGCAGTTCGGCATGATCATGCTGGTCAACCTCGGCATCGGCCTGATAACGCCGCCGGTGGGCGCCGTGCTGTTCGTGGGTTCGGCGGTGGGCAAGGTCAGCATCGAAAGCACCGTGAAGGCGCTGCTGCCGTTCTATGCGGTGCTGTTCCTGGTGCTGATGCTGGTGACCTATGTTCCGGCACTGTCGCTGTGGTTGCCGCATCTGGTGTTGTAACGCTAACGCTGTGGCGAGGGCGTTCGCTCCCTCGCCACAGATTTCATATCACGCCCGCAGCAACATGTAAGCCGCAACCACCAGGCACACACTGGCAAACCCCACCTGCAACGTCCTCGCCGGTACTCGCGCGCAAAGTTGGCGACCGATGATCATGCCGATGATGCTCGCCACAATGAACGCAGCACCCAGTCGATCTATCCGCACGCCCGCGTGGAACGCGCCGATCACACCGATGGCGGAAATCAGGCTGATGACCATCAGTGAAGTAGCGACGATCCCGCGCATCTGTACATCGGTCAGTTGCTTGAACGCCGGCACGATCAGAAACCCGCCGCCCACCCCCAGCAACCCGGACACTACACCGGTGACAGCGCCCAGCGCCGCAAGGGTCGCGGTGCATTTGGCGGTCCAGTCGAAACGCCCAGTCTGTTCATTGAGCATGCAGTTCTTCTGGCCCCAACTGGCGTGGCCATGGTCACTCGGACCCTCCTGCTGGCGTTCGCGACGCAGCATGCGCCACGCCACCATCACCATCAGCAGGCTGAACAGAATCATCAAAACCTTTTCCGGCAACTGATGGGCGAAGTAGATGCCCACTGGCGAAAACACCGCGCCGAGCGCCGCGATCAACAGCGCCGCACGATAGCGCACCAGTCCATGACGCAGGCCATCGATAGCGCCGACCGCCGCCGCGCTGCCCACTGCAAACAACGCCACCGGCGCCGCTTGCGTCATCGTCCAGCCCAGCCCCAGCACCAGCGCCGGCACCGCGAGAATCCCGCCGCCGGCCCCGGTCAGACCAAGGACCAATCCCATCACCACGCCAAACAGACTTGCCAGCAACATAGAGTGTTCTCAGTCGACCCTGGACTGACGCGTCAGCCATTCGCGGCCCTTGAGCATGCCGTTCCAGTAGAACCACGGCAGCAGCGTCGCCTTAAGCCACCACGCGGAGCGGCGCGGCACGGTCGGGTCGAGGGGAAAGGTCGGCAGCAATTTTCCACCGTAGCCGAACTCGGCGAGGATCACCTTGCCCTTCTCTACCGTCAGCGGGCAGGATCCATAACCGTCGTACTTCAGCGGCAGTGCCAGATCCTTGCGCAGGGCCAGCAGGTTTTCCGCCACCACCACGACTTGCTTGCGCACTGCCGCGGCGGTTTTCGCATGGGTGGTGCCGCAGATATCGCCCAGGGCAAACACGTCGGGATAACGCGGATGTTGCAGCGTGTGCGGGTCGACCTCGCACCAGCCGCTGGCGTCGGCCAACTGACTCTGCGCGATGAAATCCGGCGAGACCTGCGGCGGGACGACGTGCAACAAATCGAAAGTCTTGGCCTGACGGGTGACATTGCCGTCCGCATCCTTGACGTCGAACCAGGCGGTTTTCGCCGGGCCGTCGACCTTCACCAGATTGGAATTGAACGCCAGCTGCGCGTTGTATTTTTCGATGTACTTCATCAGCGGCGGCACGAAGGTCGGGACGCCAAACAACGCGGCGCCGGCCAGATTGAACTCGACCTCGACCTTGCTCAGCACATTGCGCTTGAGCCAGTGATCGCAGGACAGGTACAGCGCCTTCTGCGGCGCGCCGGCGCACTTGATCGGGATCGGCGGCTGGGTGAACAGGGCTTTGCCGCCGCGCAGTTTCTGCACCTGATCCCAGGTGTATTGCGCGTGCTGATAGCTGTAGTTGGAAGTGACGCCGTACTGGCCGAGGCTTTCCTGCAAGCCTTCGATGTTCTCCCACGCCAGGCGCAGGCCGGGGCAGACGATCAGGTTCTGATAGGTGACGCTGCGTTGGTCGTTGAGGGTGAGGCGGCGCTGGTCGGGGTCGATGCCGGTCACTGCAGCCTGAATCCAGGTGGCCTGACGCGGCATCACTTTGTTCATCGGTCGGGCAGTGTCTTTGGCATCAAAGGCACCACCGCCGACCAGCGTCCAGGCCGGCTGGTAGTAATGCAGGGTGCTCGGCTCGATCACCGTGATTTTCAGGCCGGGATCGCGCTTGAGCAGGCTCGCGACAAAACCGATACCGGCAGTGCCGCCGCCGATGACCACGATGTCCGCACTGATGGATGGGCCCCAGTGTTGATCGTTCATTGTTTGTTCCTTATGGCTGCACGCAAGGATAGCCGGGTCTATTGCGCCCAGCTTTTGAGCACGGCTCCGCAGTAGAGTCCGGAAAGGGTTTTCATCACCTGGATCACTTCGTGACTGGCGAGACCGTAAAAAATGTACTTGCCTTCACGACGGGTCGCGACCAGCCCTTCATCACGCAGGATGCCCAGTTGCTGGGACAGGGTCGGCTGCCGCACGCCGGTCATTTTCTCCAGCTCGCCGACGTTGCGCTCGCCCTGGGTCAACTGGCACAGGATCAGCAGCCGATCCTCATTGGCCAGGGCCTTGAGCAAAGAACAGGCCTTGGAAGCCGAGGCGCGCAGTTGCGCCACTTCACATTCGGTCAGACTGGATTGCATTTGCAGGATGCCTTCAACGTCACTTAAGCTGCGGACATTATGTGTTTACATAAAGTGTTGCAACCCTGACTTCCCACCTTCTGCACAGGACCGTGTTCATGCCCGCGCTGATTGAAGCTTTCCTCGACCCCGCCTCCTCGACCTACAGCTATGTGGTCTACGAGGCCGACGGCGGGCAGTGCGCAATCGTCGATCCGGTGCTCGATTACGACGGCGCCGCCGGCCGCACCTGCACGGCTCAGGCCGACAAGATCATCGCCTTCGTTCGCACCCACAACCTGCAAGTGCAATGGCTGCTGGAAACCCACGCCCACGCCGATCACTTGTCCGCCGCGCCGTACCTGCGCCGGGAACTGGGCGGGAAAATCGCGATTGGCGAATCGATCAGCAAAGTGCAGAACGTGTTCAAGGCGCTGTTCAACCTGGAGCCGGAATTTCGCGTCGACGGCTCACAGTTCGATCATCTGTTCGCACCCAACGAGTCGTTCCGAATCGGCAATCTCAAGGCCACCGCCCTGCACGTCCCCGGCCACACCCCGGCGGACATGGCCTATTTGATCGATGGCGAGCAGATCCTGGTCGGCGACACGCTGTTCATGCCCGACGTCGGCACCGCCCGTTGCGACTTTCCCGGCGGCAACGCCCATCAATTGTTCAATTCGATTCACAAGCTGCTGGCTTTCCCGGCCAGCGTGAAGCTCTACGTCTGCCACGACTACCCGCCGCAAGGTCGCGACTCGCAGTGCCAGACCACCGTAGGCGAACAGCGCAAAAGCAATATCCACGTGCATGACGGCATCGATGAAGCCACGTTCGTTGAAATGCGCACACGGCGGGACGCGGGGTTGGGAATGCCGACGCTGTTGCTGCCGGCGATTCAGGTCAATGTCCGGGCGGGAAACCTGCCGCCGGCGGAAGGCAATGGCGTTGTCTACCTGAAGATCCCCATCAACTCTGTGTAGGAAAAACTCAATTCAAGAAACGGGAATAACGGTTTTCGTACCTGTCGCGTCGGATGCGATGAACTGGGCGTATTCTCGGCCAGAAGGCAGACTTCATGGGGTAATCAACCCATGGAGATTTGGCAATATGGATATTCGCCGCAACCACCGGGATCTGTCCCCGGAGGAAAAGGCCGCCTTCGTCAACGCGGTTCTGACGCTGAAAAACAACGTGAACAGCGTGCTGCGTCCCGGCCAGCAAAGCCGTTACGACGATTTTGTACAGATCCACAAGAATTCAATGGGACGAGGTAATCCTCTTGTTCCCAATCCGCATCGCAGCCCCCTGTTCTATCCGTGGCACCGTGTGCTGATCCGCCAGTTCGAGTTGGCGCTGCAGGCCGCGGCTGATGACCCTCGCATCACCCTGCCCTACTGGAACTGGCAACTCGGCGGCGCCGACAATCCGTTCACTTCGGACTTCATGGGCGGCAACGGTGACAATACCCAAAACATGCTGGTAACAACCGGTCCCTTTTCCAGTACACAGTCGTCATTCATTGTCTCCGTATGGGACGAGGGGTTCGGTAACGCCGGGGTGCGCCGCAATCTCGGTGCTGCGGGTGCCTTGCCGTCACCAGAAACCGTCATTTCGGCGCTGAACAGAACGTCGTACTGGATGGAGCCGGGCGGTTGGGAAAACGTCTCCGAGCGCGAACTGCACAATCAGGTACATGCCTGGATCGGGGGCAGCATGATGGAAGCATCGTCCCCCAACGACCCGATATTCTTCCTGCATCATTGCTATCTGGATCTGCTCTGGGAGCGCTGGAAGAAGCTCCATCCAAACGTCCCCTCCTTCACGCAGGACGACCTGATTCACTCGACACTGGTCTTTCACCCGGAAAACGAACCCGCTCCCTGGCCTCAGAGCTTTACCGTTCAGCAGACACTTGTTACCAAAGACCTGGAATATCGCTATGAATACCTGTGAACTGCATCGCACTCAGTTACCCAGCGTCAAGCCATTCGCCGGCAACGGCAACGCCGTCTTGTAGCGCACCTGCTTGAGCGCAAAACTTGACCGGATGTTGGCCACGCCCGGCACCTTGGTCAGAAAGTCCATCATGAAGCGTTCGAGCGACTGGATGGTCGGCACCAGCACCCGGATCAGATAGTCCGGGTCGCCGGCCATCAAGTAGCACTCCATGACTTCGGGCCGATCGGAAATCGCCTCTTCGAAATGCTGCAGGGCCTCTTCCACCTGCTTCTCCAGGCTGACGTGGATGAACACGTTGACGTGCAGCCCCAGCAGGTCGGCATCCAGCAGGGTCACCTGCTCGCGGATCAGCCCCAGCTCTTCCATTGCCTTGACCCGGTTGAAGCACGGGGTCGGTGACAGATTGACCGAACGGGCCAGGTCGGCGTTGGTGATGCGCGCGTTCTCCTGAAGGCTGTTGAGAATGCCGATGTCGGTACGGTCCAGTTTGCGCATGAGACAAAACCACCTGTTTTTTATGTTTATGCAGAATTTCTATCTGCAAATGATCTTCAGCGCAACGAAACAGAGAGAAATATTCTTCTTGCCCGGGCCTATGATTGTTGTAGGACAAGATTTCTTTTATCGAAGAATGACTGCCAGCTCACTACAAGAAATTCACAAGATCGAGCGTAGAAGCCATGACCCAAGCGTATGAACCGCTGCGTCTGCACGTCCCTGAACCCTCGGGCCGCCCAGGCTGCAAAACCGATTTCTCCTACCTGCATCTGACCGATGCCGGCACGGTGCGCAAACCTTCCATCGACGTAGAACCCGCTGACACTGCCGACCTGGCCCGTGGCCTGATCCGCGTGCTCGACGACCAGGGCAACGCCCTCGGCCCATGGGCCGAAAACGTGCCGGTCGAGATCCTGCGCAAAGGCATGCGTGCCATGCTCAAGACCCGGATCTACGACAACCGTATGGTGGTCGCCCAGCGTCAGAAAAAAATGTCGTTCTACATGCAGAGCCTCGGCGAAGAAGCCATCGGCAGCGCCCAGGCCCTGGCCTTGAACATCGACGACATGTGCTTCCCGACCTACCGCCAGCAAAGCATTCTGATGGCCCGCGACGTGCCATTGGTCGACCTGATCTGCCAACTGCTGTCCAACGAGCGCGATCCGCTCAAGGGCCGTCAGTTGCCGATCATGTACTCGGTCAAGGATGCGGGTTTCTTCACCATTTCCGGCAACCTCGCCACCCAATTCATTCAGGGCGTGGGCTGGGGCATGGCCTCGGCGATCAAGGGCGACACCAAAATCGCCTCGGCCTGGATCGGCGACGGCGCCACCGCCGAATCGGACTTCCACACCGCCCTCACCTTCGCCCACGTTTACCGGGCGCCAGTGATCCTCAACGTGGTCAATAACCAGTGGGCGATCTCGACCTTCCAGGCCATCGCCGGTGGTGAAGCCACCACCTTCGCCGGACGCGGCGTCGGTTGCGGCATCGCCTCGCTGCGGGTTGACGGTAACGATTTCTACGCGGTCTACGCCGCCTCCGCCTGGGCTGCCGAACGCGCCCGCCGTAACCTCGGCCCGACCATGATCGAATGGGTCACCTACCGCGCCGGCCCGCACTCGACCTCCGACGATCCGTCCAAATACCGTCCTGCCGACGACTGGAGCCACTTCCCGCTGGGCGACCCGATTGCCCGCCTGAAACAGCACCTGATCAAGGTTGGCCACTGGTCGGAAGAAGAGCACGCCGCCGTCAGCGCCGAGCTCGAAGCCGAAGTGATCGCCGCACAGAAACAGGCCGAACAGTACGGCACCCTCGCCGGCGGGCAGATTCCGAGCGCCGCGACCATGTTCGAAGACGTCTACAAAGAGATGCCGGAGCACTTGAAGCGCCAGCGTCAGCAGTTGGGGATCTGACATGAACGATCACAACAACAATATTCAGTTGGAAACCGCCATGACCACGACCACCATGACCATGATCCAGGCCCTGCGCTCGGCCATGGATGTGATGCTTGAGCGTGACGACAACGTGGTGGTGTTCGGCCAGGACGTCGGTTACTTCGGCGGCGTGTTCCGTTGCACCGAAGGCTTGCAGACCAAGTACGGCACCTCGCGGGTGTTCGATGCGCCGATCTCCGAAAGCGGTATCGTCGGCGTCGCGGTGGGCATGGGCGCTTATGGCTTGCGTCCGGTGGCCGAGATTCAGTTCGCCGACTACGTGTACCCGGCGTCCGACCAGATCATTTCCGAAGCCGCCCGTCTGCGTTATCGCTCGGCCGGCGAGTTCACCGCCCCGATGACCCTGCGCATGCCGTGCGGCGGCGGCATCTACGGTGGCCAGACCCATAGTCAGAGCATCGAGGCGATGTTCACTCAGGTCTGCGGCCTGCGCACCGTCATGCCGTCCAACCCGTATGACGCCAAAGGCCTGCTGATCGCCTCCATCGAAAACGATGACCCGGTGATCTTCCTCGAGCCGAAACGCCTGTACAACGGCCCGTTCGACGGGCACCACGACCGCCCGGTAACCCCGTGGTCGAAACACCCGCAAGCCCAGGTGCCGGACGGTTACTACACCGTGCCGCTGGACGTGGCCGCCATTACCCGTCCGGGCAAGGACGTGACCGTGCTGACTTACGGCACCACCGTGTACGTGTCGCAAGTCGCCGCCGAAGAATCCGGCGTGGATGCGGAAGTCATCGACCTGCGCAGCCTGTGGCCGCTGGACCTGGAAACCATCGTCAAATCCGTGAAGAAAACCGGCCGTTGCGTCGTGGTTCACGAAGCCACCCGCACCTGCGGTTTCGGCGCCGAACTGGTGTCGCTGGTGCAAGAGCATTGCTTCCACTACCTGGAGGCGCCGATCGAACGCGTCACCGGTTGGGACACCCCCTACCCGCACGCGCAGGAGTGGGCGTATTTCCCTGGGCCGTCCCGAGTGGGCGCGGCGCTGAAACGGGTCATGGAGGTCTGAATGGGCACGCACGTTATCAAGATGCCGGACATCGGCGAAGGCATCGCGGAAGTAGAACTGTCGCAGTGGCACGTCAAGGTTGGTGATCTGGTCGTTGAAGATCAGGTGCTGGCGGATGTGATGACCGACAAGGCGATGGTCGATATTCCCTCGCCGGTCCACGGCAAGGTGATTGCGCTGGGTGGTCAGCCGGGTGAGGTGATGGCGGTCGGCAGTGTGCTGATCAGCATCGAGGTCGAGGGCGCCGGCAATCTGAAGGAGTCGGACAAACCGGCGCCAGTTGCGGCGAAAGAAACGCCAGTCGCACCCAAAGTTGAAGCTGTCGTTGAAAGCAAACCCGCCGCGCCGCGTACGGCTCCGGTTTGCCAGGGCCCGGTGGTCGCTCGCGAAGCCGATGAGCGCCCGCTGGCCTCGCCGGCCGTGCGCAAACATGCGCTGGACCTGGGCATTCAATTGCGTCTGGTGCGCGGTTCCGGTCCGGCCGGTCGCGTGCTGCACGAAGACCTCGACGCCTATCTGGCGCAGGGTCAGTCGAATGCTTCGGCGCCGGTCGCCGCCGCGTCCGCCCAGCGTCACGATGAAGAACAGATTCAGGTTATCGGCATGCGCCGCAAGATTGCCCAGCGCATGCAGGACGCCACCCAGCGTGCTGCGCACTTCAGCTATGTCGAGGAAATCGACGTCACCGCAATTGAAGAACTGCGTGCCCACCTGAACGAAAAACACGGTGCCAGCCGTGGCAAGTTGACCTTGCTGCCGTTCCTGGTGCGCGCACTGGTCGTTGCCCTGCGCGACTTCCCGCAGATGAACGCCCGCTACGACGATGAAGCCCAGGTCATCACCCGCCTCGGCGCCGTGCATGTTGGCGTCGCCACTCAAAGCGATGTTGGCCTGATGGTGCCGGTGGTGCGTCATGCAGAAGCTCGCAGCCTGTGGGACAGCGCGGCGGAAATCTCCCGCCTGGCCACCGCCGCGCGCAATGGCAAAGCCAGCCGCGATGAACTGTCCGGCTCGACCATCACCCTGACCAGCCTCGGCGCCCTTGGCGGCATCGTCAGTACCCCGGTGCTGAACCTGCCGGAAGTCGCGATCGTCGGCGTGAACAAAATCGTCGAACGCCCAATGGTCGTCAAAGGCCAGGTGGTGATCCGCAAGATGATGAACCTCTCCAGCTCCTTCGATCACCGCGTGGTCGACGGCATGGACGCGGCGCTCTTCATCCAGGCCATTCGTGGTCTGCTCGAACAACCCGCGACCCTGTTTGTGGAGTGATCGCATGCAAACTCTAAACACCACGCTGCTGATCATTGGCGGCGGCCCCGGCGGTTACGTAACGGCCATTCGCGCCGGGCAACTGGGCATCCCGACCATTCTGGTCGAGGGCGAATCGCTGGGCGGCACCTGCCTGAACATCGGCTGCATTCCGTCGAAAGCGCTGATCCATGTGGCCGAGCAGTTTCATCAGACTCAACATCACAATCAGCATTCGGCACTGGGCATCAGCGTTTCCGCGCCGACCCTCGACATCACCAAGAGCGTCGAGTGGAAGGACGGCATCGTCGATCGCCTGACCACCGGCGTCGCGGCGTTGCTGAAGAAGCACAAGGTTCAGGTCATCAACGGCTGGGCCAAGGTCATCGACGGCAAGACCGTGGAAGTCGGCGACACCCGCATCCAGTGCGAGCATCTGGTGCTGGCCACCGGCTCGCAAAGCGTCAACCTGCCGATCCTGCCGATTGGCGGGCCGATCATTTCGTCCACCGAAGCGCTGGCGCCGAAGTCAATTCCGAAACGCCTGATCGTGGTCGGCGGTGGTTACATCGGTCTGGAGCTGGGCATTGCCTATCGCAAGCTCGGCGCCGAGGTCAGCGTGGTCGAGGCGCAGGATCGGATTCTGCCGGCCTACGACGCCGAACTGACCCAACCGGTGCACGACGCGCTGAAGCAACTGGGCGTGAAGTTGTACCTCAAGCACAGCGTGCTGGGCTTCGACGGGACATTGCAGGTGCGCGATCCGAACGGCGACACCCTCAACCTGGAAACCGATCAGGTGCTGGTGGCTGTCGGCCGCAAACCCAATACCCAAGGCTGGAACCTCGAAGCGCTGAACCTGGACATGAACGGCTCGGCGATCAAAGTCGACAGCCGCTGCCAGACCAGCATGCGCAATGTCTACGCCATCGGCGACCTGAGCGGCGAGCCGATGCTGGCCCACCGCGCCATGGCCCAGGGCGAGATGGTTGCCGAGCTGATCAGCGGCAAGACCCGCGAATTCAACCCGACCGCCATCGCTGCCGTGTGCTTCACCGACCCGGAACTGGTGGTGGTCGGCAAGACCCCGGACGAAGCCAAAGCGGCAGGACTGGACTGCATCGTGTCGAACTTCCCGTTCGCCGCCAACGGCCGGGCGATGACCCTGGAATCGAAAACCGGCTTCGTGCGGGTGGTCGCTCGTCGGGACAATCATGTGATTGTCGGCTGGCAGGCGGTCGGTGTCGGGGTCTCGGAGCTATCGACCGCGTTCGCCCAAAGTCTGGAAATGGGTGCGCGACTGGAAGACATCGGTGGCACCATCCATGCGCACCCGACCCTGGGTGAAGCGGTGCAGGAAGCGGCGTTGCGTGCGCTTGGGCACGCGTTGCACCTGTAAAAACCCGACACGGGGGAGTTTTTTCATAAGCAGGCTAATAAATCTGCTGCTCCCCCCATCGCCCGGGCTGCGAAACCGCTCAAGAATGAAGTATTGTTGTGCCCATCCAAAAAAACGTCAGAAGCCTTGAACCGCTTCGGCGGTTGTTCAGTGATAGAGGGTGTCATGGGTAACGAAAGCATCAACTGGGACAAGCTGGGTTTTGACTACATCAAGACCGACAAACGCTATCTGTCGTACTTTCGCAACGGCGAGTGGGACAAAGGCACCCTGACCGAAGACAACGTGCTGCACATCAGCGAAGGCTCCACTGCCCTTCACTATGGCCAGCAATGCTTCGAGGGCCTGAAGGCCTATCGTTGCAAGGACGGCTCGATCAACCTGTTCCGTCCGGACCAGAACGCCGCGCGCATGCAACGCAGCTGCGCCCGCCTGCTGATGCCACATGTCTCCACCGAGCAGTTCATCGAAGCATGCAAGCAAGTGGTACGCGCCAACGAGCGTTTCATCCCGCCTTACGGCACCGGCGGCGCGCTGTACCTGCGTCCGTTCGTGATCGGCGTGGGTGACAACATCGGCGTGCGTACTGCACCTGAGTTCATCTTTTCGGTATTCGCGATCCCGGTCGGCGCCTACTTCAAGGGCGGCCTGACCCCGCACAACTTCCAGATCTCCACCTTCGACCGTGCCGCGCCACAAGGCACCGGTGCCGCCAAGGTCGGTGGCAACTACGCTGCCAGCCTGATGCCGGGCTCCCAGGCCAAGAAAGCGCACTTCGCTGACGCCATCTACCTGGATCCGCTGACCCACAAAAAGATCGAGGAAGTCGGTTCGGCCAACTTCTTCGGGATCACTCACGACAACAAGTTCGTGACCCCGAACTCGCCGTCAGTACTGCCGGGTATCACCCGTCTGTCGCTGATCGAACTGGCCAAGTCCCGCCTGGGCCTGGAAGTGGTCGAAGGTGATGTGTTCATCGACAAGCTGTCGGACTTCAAAGAAGCCGGCGCCTGCGGTACCGCTGCGGTGATCACCCCGATCGGCGGCATCAGCTACAACAACCACCTGCACGTGTTCCACAGCGAAACAGAAGTCGGCCCTGTGACCCAGAAGCTCTACAAAGAGCTGACCGGCGTGCAGACCGGCGACGTCGAAGCGCCAGCAGGCTGGATCGTCAAGGTTTGATCTGACGGCCAGATGCACAAAAGCCCCCATCGAGTGATCGATGGGGGCTTTTTCATTCGCCTCGCTCGCCGGCCTTCATGGCAATCCGCTTGCCCGCGCGACCGGCGATCCCGCTCGCCTGCCCGTTCTGCTGCTTGCCCATTCGTGCCTGGGTAATCAATCCGGGAATCAGTTCCCCCTCCGGCAGGTTCTTCCAGAACCGCGTCGGCAAATGCCCCTGCATGACTTTCTCGTTCAAACGCGCCGGGTTGAAGATGTGGCTGTAGTACGTCAGCCACAAGTCACCGTGGGGATCATTGACGTTCTGCGCCAGTTGCTGCCACTCCAGCGGACACTGACGTTCATGGATCAGTTGTTCACCATCGTAATAAACCCCGTCGCGGGGCGTGGCGATCAGCCAGCGATGCCGGCCCATGCGCCCGATGAAGTGTTCGCTGGCACTGTGCAGAATGTCATGGGCCGGTTCGTGCCACGCGACGTATTGCGGGCCCGGCAATTCTGGCGGGCGCTCGATGAAACGCACGAATGCATGCAGATGATGGGCTTCGCGCTGCACCTGCTTGATCCGCCGCTGCAACTCGCTGCCCAGTTTGTCGCCGGCCATCATTGCGGTGCGATCACCATGGCTGACCCGCCACAGCACTTCATACAACAGACTCCAGCGTTGATCGCCACGGTAGCGTGACGCTTGTTCCAGGGTGTCGAGCAACACACGCGGAATCCGCGCCTGAAACGGCCCCTGCCCTTCGGGCACCGACACATCACTGGCAAACAGATCACTTACCCCTTCTGACGCCCAGCTCACCAGACTCGGGTCGATTTCATGGCTGAGCAGCCAGCGCGCCTGCCGGCGCCAGGTGTCGAACAGGTCGTCGCAATCGAGGTTGATCATCCCCAGAGCCCCATCTGCTGTGGCATCGGCCGGTCGCGCAACTGCTGATAAAGCATCTGGCTAGTGACCTCCGCCTGCTGCGGGTGGTAATCACTGGTAATGATGAACGGTTTGGCTTTGGCCAGCACACAGCGCATGCGCGCCACGTCTTCGTAGCGAATGCGCCGCTGCCGGCGCAGCTCCACCAGACGTTCGGTGGTGCGCAGGCCGATGCCGGGAATGCGCGAGATCAGCGCCGGTTCGGCGCGATTGAGATCCAGCGGAAACACCTCACGATTCTGCAGCGCCCAAGCCAGTTTCGGGTCGATGTCCAACGCCAGATTGCCCGGCCCCTGAAGCAATTCACCGGCGGTATAGCCATAACCGCGCAACAGAAAATCCGCCTGATACAAGCGGTGCTCGCGCATCAGCGGCGGTGCGGCCAACGGCACGCTTTTCGGGCTGTCGGGAATCGGGCTGAAGGCCGAGTAATAGACCCGGCGCAGGCGGAAGTTGCCATACAGGGCCTGAGCGCTGTGCAGGATGGTGCTGTCGTCGGTGTCATCGGCACCGACGATCATCTGCGTGCTCTGCCCGGCCGGGGCGAACTTCGGAGCGCGGGGTTCGTTGAGCACGGTCTGCACGCCGGTGTAGATGGTGTTCATCGCCTGCTTGATCGAACCGATGTGCTTCTCCGGCGCGAGGGTTTGCAAGCTTGCGTCGGTGGGCAATTCGATATTGACGCTCAAGCGGTCGGCGTAACGCCCGGCTTCTTCGATCAGCGCGGGGTCCGCATCGGGAATGGTCTTGAGATGAATGTAGCCACGGAACTCATGCTCTTCGCGCAACAGCTTCGCGACGCGCACCAGTTGCTCCATGGTGTAGTCCGCCGAGCGAATGATCCCCGAGCTGAGGAACAACCCGCTGACGCAGTTGCGCCGGTAGAAATCCAGGGTCAGCGTCACCACTTCCTCGGGCGTGAAACGCGCACGCGGTACGTCGCTGGAGCGGCGGTTGACGCAGTATTGGCAGTCGTAGAGGCAGAAATTGGTCAGCAGAATCTTGAGCAGCGACACACAACGCCCGTCCGGCGTGTAGCTGTGGCAGATGCCCATGCCATCGGTCGAGCCCAGCCCGCTCTTGCCCTCGGAGCTGCGCTTGGGCGCGCCGCTGCTGGCGCAGGAGGCGTCGTACTTGGCGGCGTCGGCGAGGATGCTGAGCTTGTCGATGATTTGCATGGCACGGACTCGATACTGTTCGCATATACAGTATAGACAGCGATTTGCTCACACAAGGCGCAATGCCGCTCTTCGTCGGAATGTCGCGCCGCAGCAGTCAGGTCAATTTGACTCAGCAGCAGTCAGATTGACTCGACTCCACAAGCGTCATTATGACTATCGGCCCTGCGCAGCCCTTGATATTAAAGGCTGTCCGGCATGGCCCGAAAATTGACTGGCTCCCGGTAGCCATTTGGCTGAAGACCAAAAACGGGAGTCGAACATGGATCATGTTTTTCAGGGCAAGCTTGCCGTCATCACCGGTGCCAGTTCAGGCATAGGCCTGGCCGCTACCGAGCGTCTGCTGGATCAGGGCGCGCGCGTATTGGCCATGTCGCGAAAGCTCGGCCCACTGGCCGAACTGCTTGAGCGGTATCCGCAGCAACTGGTGTGGAAACCCGGCGATGTCACTCAAGCTTCCGACCTAAACGCTTTGGCCGAACAGGCTGCACGCCTCGGTCCGGTGAATTTCGTAATCCCTAACGCCGGTATTGCGGAGCTCGCCGACGGGCTCGACAGCTCGGCGTTCGATCGCCAATGGGCAGTGAACGGCGCCGGCGCCCTGAACACCTTGGCCGCCCTGCGCCCGCACCTTGCAGACAAGGCGTCAGTGGTGTTCATCGGTACGTTTCTGGCCGGCATCAGTTTCGCCGGGCTGGCCGCCTATATAGCGTCTAAAGCGGCATTGATCGCCCACGCCCGAACCCTCGCGGTCGAGCTGGCACCCCACGGTGTGCGCATCAATTGCGTCTCCCCCGGCCCGACCGCAACGCCGATCTGGTCAACGCTGGGCCTGAGTGACGAAGCGCTCGGCGACGTGGCCCAAGGCGTCAACAAACGACTATTGGGCGGACAATTCCTCGAACCTGCGGCGGTGGCCGACGTCATTCTTTTTCAGCTGGGCAATGGCGCACGCGGCGTCATCGGTCAGGATTGGGTGGTCGATAGCGGATACACCTTGAGCTAACGCACATGCACCGATCCGGGCGTGGATTCCGTCAACTGGCGACCTGACGAATCCCGCCCGGACTCGAGCAAAACCAGACCCCAGCGCGATAACAATTCTCGGCGCCCCTGCACCGTCAGGGTCAGTGCGCGACTGTCCAGATCCTGCGTCACCCATTTGCGCTTCAACGCAGCCTGCAACAACGCCGCCCCGAGCGAACCGCCCAGATGTGGCCGACGCATGCTCCAGTCGAGACACGGGCAAGCGAAGCGGCGGCGCAGCGTCGACAGATCCTTGACCTCAATGCCCAAGCCTTCAAACAACGCCTCCCCGCTTTCACTGAGGCGATAAACCTGCTCATCGGTTTCCACCAGCCATCCCGCCTCGAGCAAGCGGTCATGCAGCAACACCCCAAGCGTCCCGGCCATATGGTCGTAGCAGGTGCGGGCAAATTGCAGGCGATCCGGCGTGTGCGGTTTGAAGGTCGGCTCGGGGTTCTGACCGATCACCATCAGCGCTTCGAGCGCCTGGGCCACGCGCTTGTCGGCGAGGCTGTAATAACGGTGGCGGCCTTGAACATGCAGACGCACCAGCGCCAGGTCCTTGAGCTTGGACAGGTGCGCGCTGGCGGTCGAGGCGCTGACGTCGGCGAGGGTCGCCAGCTCTGTGGCGGTTCGGGCGTGGCCGTCCATCAGCGAACACAGCATTTTGGTCCGCGCCGGTTCCGCGATGGCGGCGGCCACTTGCGAAACGCCAATGTCTTGATGTTCTGCGTGCATATTTCGCTCCCGGACGAATAATCGCCCTCAAGGACTGGAGATAGTAGCAACACTTTCCCCACCGACAAGGTTGCGATCCATGGACCCGATCATCGCTGCGACTCACGCCGACCCCTACCCCTATTACGCCGAACTGCGCGCGGCGGGCGGGCTGACTTTTCATCACGGACTGAAACTGTGGGTCGCCAGCAGCGCCCGGGCGGTGTGCGCGGTGCTGGCGCATCCGGATTGCCGGGTGCGTCCGGTGCAGGAGCCGGTGCCCAAGGCGATTGCCGATGGCTTGGCGGGCGAGGTGTTCGGCCAGTTGATGCGCATGAACGACGGCGAGGCTCAGCGCTGCCCGCGTTCGGCCATCGAGCCACCGTTGGGGTTGATTGATCGGGAAGAAGTCAGCGCGCTGGTGTCCGCGCGGCTGATCACAAACGATGCCGACGGCCTCTATAAAGCCATGTTTCGCGGCCCGGTGTGCGTGGTTGCATCGCTGCTCGGGTTCACCCCGGCGCAGGCGCGGGTCATCAGTGAACTGACGGCTGATTTCGCGGCATGCCTGTCGCCGTTGAGCAATGACCTGCAACTGGCAGCGGCCCATCGGGCGGCGGAGCAATTGCGCGGATACTTCATCGAATTGCTGGCGGATCCGAATCTGTTTCTCGCCGACATTCGCCAGCGTTTTGTCGGCGATGAGGACGTGCTGCTCGCCAACCTGATCGGCCTCTGTTCGCAGGCATTCGAGGCCACTGCCGGGTTGATTGGCAATGCGCTGGTGGCGTTGCAGCGTCAGCCTGAATTACGCGCGGCGTCAGTGGATTCGTTACTGGCTGAAGTCCAACGCTTCGATCCATCGGTGCAGAACACCCGCCGATTTGTGGCGAACACCTGCGAAATCGACGGCGTGCGGCTGGTAGCCGGCGATGTGATTCTGGTGCTGCTGGCCTCGGCCAATCGCGACCCGGCACTCAATGAAAACCCGGATCGCTTTATGCCGGATCGCCCGAATCGTCGCAGTTTCACGTTCGGCAGCGGTCGGCATCAATGTCCCGGACAGATGCTGGCAATGACGATCGCCAGCGCCACGCTCACCGAAATCCTCGCCCGCGACATTGATCCGGGAAGACTCGCGTGGCACTACCGGCCTTCGCTGAATGGACGAATTCCGATGTTCAGCATTGTCGGTGCATGAACATTTGCCATCGCGAGCAAGCTCGCTTCCACAGGGAATTTGAGAGAACGCACAACTCTGTGAGAGCGAGCTTGCTCGCGATGGCGGACTGAAAAATGAAGCATCATTTTGCCCTCATCCGAGAGGCTACATCGCCTTGCGCCTTTGCCTACAACTACGCCAGAATCCGCCGGCTTGTGCGGCTTGGGGCCTGCCAGTAACTTGATTCGCATCACTGAATGGTCAGTGAACGGGTTTAGTCGCTCGGGAACCACAAACCATGCACAAGCTCCATCCAGTCAGATATTTCGCATATCTGCACTCTATGGCGGCCGTGCGCAGGGCACCTTCGGGTGCACCGGGTTTGGTGTGTTCCCCGGTCGACTAACCTGCGTACAGCTGCCACCTCACTGTTTAGTCGCAAGGTGGTGTCAGCATCATTTACGGATACCACCAAAATGTTCAAACCTACGCCTAATCCACCCGAAACTGACGTACCCAACGAATCCGACCCAACCTCTCCCTACTCCACAACCGACTCAAAAAAACTCCACGAAGCCGCCGAGCGCGCCCTCGACCATTACCTGAAACCCACCGCCCCGAAACAACACTGCCCCGGCCGCATGTTCCTCGTCGCCCCCGACCTGGATCAGCATGCCCTGCTGGCCCACGCCTGCGAATCGATGACTTCGGCCAGCGTGATGCTCAGCGACTTCGCCGCGCTGCTGGACCCGCCCTACCGCAGCACCGTGCTGGGCATCGCCCAAGTGGTGATGTGTGGCGAACTCGCGGTGAACCGGGCGCTGGACACTCTCGATGCCACGACCTGAGGAACACCCATGGAAAGCAAATCCGATGCACACATCGTCGCCGCCCTGATCTCCATCGGCCTCAACGAGAAAGACAGCCAATGGGCCCAGAAAGCCTGTCTGCTACTGCTCGAGAGCGAACGGAAATCCATCGTCAGCGCCGCCCTCACCGCCCTCGTCCAGATTGCCCGCGACCATGGCGAACTGGACCGCAACCGCCTGCTGCCGGCACTCGCCAGCGTAAAACGCAGATTCCCAAGCCTGACCGGCACGGTTGCCGCGACGCTGGATGAGATGGTAATGGCTGCGTAATACCCGGGGCGCAAGGCAAGAAAAAACCCGCAGCCTCCGTTGAGGGAGGCTGCGGGTTTTGTGTGCAGATGTGGTTAACGCCGAAAGTCAGCCAGAACGAAAGGCGTATGCGCCCTCAAGTAAGCCTCGACCTCTTCCAGCGAAAGCAACCCTTCGCGGGACGAAACAGTGGCTTCTTTGTCATCGTCACGAGTCACTGTCACGGTGTAAGCGCCTTCCGTCTCCTGCAAAACGCCGGTGAGTCTGACCTTCTGCCCGTCTTCCTCGGCGAAGGAAATCGCGGACAGTGGCTTTGACGCCAAGACCTGAGCCTTGCGGGCCAGAAAGGCTTCTCGCCGTGCGAGGACATCCTTTCCGGCGAACCACAAAAAAATCATCATGGCCGCGAAGAATACCAACTGGATGTTGTAAATCGGGCTCCGTCGCCCCGGGTGTTCGATAGTCAACCACTCAACAGTTTTGTAAATGATCTGTTCAACATCCATCGACCTGATCCTTGAGCCGTTCGAACAAGATGACCTCCGGTCATCAATCCTCCCGCGTCAAAACCTCAAGCAACTCAATCTCGAACACCAGATTCGAATTCGGCGGAATCTTGCCCATCGTCCGCTCGCCATAACCCAGATGCGCCGGCACCAGGAGTTTGCGCTTGCCGCCAACCTGCATCCCCATGATCCCCTGATCCCAACCCTTGATCACCCGACCGGTGCCGATCACACACTGAAACGGCTTGCCCCGGCTCCAGGACGAATCGAATTCGGTGCCGTCTTCCAGCCAACCGGTGTATTGGGTGGTGATCAACGCGCCTTTGACGGCGGCTTTTCCGTCACCGGGCTGGAGATCGATTATCTGCAGTTCATCATTCATAACATTCGCTCTACTGTTCCGCTGGCCGCCGTTTTCCCAGAAATACCGGCCATTGGCAACCGTTTGGCCCAAGGTTGCCGCTGTTTCCGGTGTTGACCGCGAATGAGGATTGTGTGGCGGACAGACGCTGAGTCATGGCCGGGCTGATTGAATTTCAGCGCTCGGGTGTACCGAACACAACGCCATTGAAGGTATGCGTGCAGCATTGGCAGTTGGGCGTCATGTCTTCGGCTTTCAGGGCGGGATTTACGATTTGCAGGCGCTTGTTCTCATCGACGTATAACCCGCTGTAGATGCTGGACTCACCCACCCCCACCACATCCCTTCGCTCGTGTTCATGCAGAGCGACCATCCAGAACACCGGTTCCTGCCGATCCAGCCGCGACACCGCCTCACTGAAAATCTCGTCCCAATCACCGCCGACACGCGACAACAGAAAGCGAAACAACGGCGTGTAATCGTAGCCATGATGCTTGATGCCATGCATCGAACCGCGTGCAGCCTCGCTGTGGATTTCAGCCTTGGTGTTTCGCTGATGCCGATAATGCCCGCCCGGGTTGTTGCGCCAAACGTTGTGGGCGGTGGTGTTTTCTTTGCGATAAAGGGGTTTCTTGTTCAACGATTTGCTCCTGACATCCAGTCACTCGAAACGCCCCTCGCGTTTTACCGGAACGGCGCTCGAATGCAATCAACCGTCCATGGCCAATTGTTGCTTGAGGTCAGCGCTCCACCGGCTGAATCGCGACAATCGTCCCGTTGGTGATCATCACCATCACGTATTTGTCATTGATCTGCACCCACTGCGCCTGCGGTTCCGGCTGCTTGAGGCCTTTCTGTTTCCAGTTTTTGATGGCTTTTTCGCTGCGCTGGTAGATATCCGGGGCGCGGTCGTTGACGTTCAGTTCGCGGTTGCCGGTCGGTGATTGTTCGATGGTATCGTTCGAGGTTTGCGCCGCTTGAACGAGAGGGCTGATCCCGGCGATGCCGGCGACGAGGGCCAGGCTGGCGATTAGGGTCTTGTTGTTCATCGGTGAACCTCCTGAGATATGTGATACCTGAACTCCGACTGCGCGGCTCTGGAATCATTCCTTGTTTTTTTGATGAAGCTGAACCGGAGATTGTAGTCGCGCCCCGGAACGCGATCCGGGCTCTTCCGCCACCGGGCGAATACAGTCAACGGCATCCATTTGCGATAAGATCGCGCGCCCCCACAGAGTGAACAAGGACATCACCGTGAAAATCTATCTCATCGTCAATCTGGTGTTGCTGGCGCTGCTGGGGCTCTACGCTGTCAGTCTTTTCAACAAACTTGTTGCCCGGCGCAACGAGATCAAGAACGCATTTGCCCAGGTCGAAGTGCAGCTCAAACGCCGCTATGACCTGATCCCCAATCTGGTCAGCATCGCCAAGGGTTATCTGGCCCATGAGCGCGAAACCCTCGAAGCGGTGATCGCCGCGCGCAATGCCGCAGTGGCCGGACTTGAGGCTGCACAGGCGAAACCGGGCAGCGCCCAGAACATCGCGCAATTGGGGCTGGCGGACAGCGCACTCAGCAGCGCGGTGGGTCGATTGAACCTGACGCTGGAAGCTTATCCGGAACTCAAGGCGTCGCAGAACATGCAACAACTGAGCGAAGAGCTGAGCAGCACCGAAAACAAGGTGAGCTTCGCGCGCCAGGCGTTCAACGACGCGGTGATGACCTACAACACGCTCAAGCAGAGTTTTCCGGCGGTGCTGCTGGCGGCCAGTTTTGGCCATCGCGAGGATGCGGTTCCGTTGAAGTTCGCCGATACGCTGGCCATCAAGACCGCGCCCAACGTTTCTTTCTGACTTCTTCTCTCCATGGATGGCCCGATGATTTTTTTTGAACGACAAACCCAGGCCCGAAACCAAACGTCACGGCTGGTTTACCTGATGATTCTGGCGATTGTCATGCTGATCGGGATGACCAGCCTGCCCTTCGTCTTCAATGGTTTTGAGGATTACCTGAGCGGGACCGGCACGCTGGCGGATGCGTTTCTGGCAATGGCCGTTATCGCATCGTTCATCAGCAGCATCGTGGTGATTGGCGGTCTGCTCAAATATCGGCAACTGCGCGCGGGCGGCAAAGTCGTCGCGGAGAAACTGGCTGGCCGCCTGCTCAATGGCAATGTGCGAACCCTGGACGAGCAGCGGTTGATGAACGTCGTCGAAGAAATGGCGATTGCCTCCGGCACCTGCATGCCAGCGGTGTATCTGTTGCCCGACGAAAGCATCAACGCCTTCGCGGCCGGATTTACACCGGAGGACGCGGCGATTGGTGTGACCCGTGGCGCGGTGAAGCTGCTGACACGAGAAGAACTGCAAGGGGTGATCGCCCATGAATTCAGCCACATTTTCAACGGGGACATGCGCCTCAACACGCAACTGGTGGCGGTGGTGCACGGCCTGTTGGTGCTGGGGCTGGCTGGCACTTACATAATGGTCAGCCTGCTCAAGCGCGACAAACGCGACGTGCGGTTGATGCTGGTGGTTTTTGCGCTCGGTTTCGCACTGTGCGTGGCCGGGTTTATCGGGAATCTGTACGGCAATCTGATCAAGGCGGCTGTCAGTCGTCAGCGTGAGTTCCTCGCTGATGCCAGCGCGGTGCAGTACACGCGCAATCCGCAAAGCATTGTCGGTGCCCTGAAAAAAATCGGCGCCCATGCACAAGGCTCGGTGATCAGCTCGCCCCGTGCCGCCGAGTTCAGTCATTTATTTTTCAGCACCGGCGGCTCAGGTTTGCTGAGCCGGATGTTTGCGACCCACCCTGATCTGAGCGTACGGATTCGTCGGATCGATCCGCAGTGGGACGGGAGTTTTACGACGGCTGCCGCAGCGGGCAAACCGGTGCCAGATCAGATGGCGGCAACCGCGGATTGATTCAGCCTCCACGTCCACGGATGGTCAGATGAATTTCTTTGAACAACAGTGCCGGGCCAAACGTCGCTCGGTGCAGCTCGTGATCTTGATGTTTCTCGCCGTACTCGGCTTGATTCTTGTGTCCTGCATGCTCCTGATTCTGCCGTTCTCATACGGCAAAACGCTGGAGAACCTGGCGTCGAACTGGCAGTTTTTCGCGACCGTCGCGGCGCTGGTAACGGCGGTTGTGTTGCTCGGCGGGCTGGCCAAATACATCGAACTGACAGGGGGCGGAAAAGTGGTCGCGCGCCGTTTGGGTGGTCGTCTGATCAACCATGACGCGCGGACTTTGGAAGAGCGCCGCCTGGTCAACGTGGTGGAGGAAATGGCCTTGGCCTCTGGCACCGCCGTTCCTTGCGTGTACCTGTTGCCGGATCAGGGCATCAATGCATTTGCCGCCGGTTTCACCCCTCAGGATGCAGTGATCGGCGTCACTCAAGGTGCGATAAGCCTGTTGTCACGCGATGAACTGCAAGGCGTGATCGCCCACGAATTCAGCCACATCTATAACGGCGACATGCGCCTGAACACTCAACTGGTCGCGGTCGTCCACGGGATCATGGTGATCGGGCTGGCGGGAAACCATCTCTTGCGCTGTCTTGAGGACACACCACACTCATCTGCCAATCGTAAACAGCCGACCATTCTGGCCAGTATGTTTGGCACTGCACTGTGCATTGTCGGATTCTCCGGGACGTTCTTCGGCAACCTGATCAAGGCTGCGGTCAGCCGGCAACGCGAATTCCTGGCCGATGCGACCGCCGTGCAATACACCCGCAACCCCGACAGTATCGCCGGGGCACTGAAGAAAATCGGCGGGTATAAAATGGGCTCGACCCTCAAGGCAGCCCGCGCTGCCGAGTTCAGCCACCTGTTTTTCAGCCCTGGCACTTCCAGCGCTCATCTGCTCTCGGGCCATCCGGATCTGCGTGAACGCATTCGCAGGATAGACCCTGATTGGGACGGGATTTTTGTGAGCATCGCCGCACCACAGCAGGACTCGATGGTCGCCAGAACCGTGCGGACAGCGCCGAAAAAAGAGCTGCCATAGCACGCCATTGATCCGCTTGGCACATCAATCCATGCCAACAATGCAATTAACAAATCGATCCCTGCGCGCCACTATCCGCCCCAATAAAAACCGTGCGCCGCCTCCCCGTCGCGCACGTCATAAAAGCGGTGGAGTACTTTTCTATGACAGCCTCAATCCCACACGGCGGCTCGCGGGCCGGCGCCATTTTCCGGGTGACCTCGGGTAACTTCCTCGAACAGTTCGACTTCTTTCTGTTCGGCTTCTACGCCACGCAGATCGCGGCGGTGTTCTTTCCGGCGAGCAGCGAGTTCGCGTCCCTGATGATGACTTTCGCAGTGTTCGGCGCAGGCTTTTTGATGCGTCCGCTGGGGGCTATCGTGCTCGGCGCGTACATCGATGACGTCGGTCGTCGCAAAGGTTTGATCGTCACCCTGTCGATCATGGCCAGCGGCACGATCCTGATTGTGCTGGTGCCCGGATATGAAACCATCGGCCTGTTTGCCCCGGCGCTGGTGTTGATCGGACGGCTGCTGCAGGGCTTCTCCGCCGGTGCCGAACTGGGCGGGGTTTCGGTGTATCTCTCGGAGATCGCCACACCCGGTCGCAAAGGCTTTTTCACCGCCTGGCAGTCGGCCAGTCAGCAGGTGGCGATCGTCGTCGCCGCAGCGCTGGGTTATGGCTTGAACCAGTGGATGGCGCCGCAAGCCGTCGCCGATTGGGGCTGGCGGATTCCGTTTTTCGTCGGCTGCATGATCGTGCCGTTCATCTTCTTTCTGCGGCGCAATCTGGCGGAAACCGAAGAGTTCGCCGCTCGCAAACATCGTCCGAACATGAAGGAAGTGTTCCGCACCCTCGGTCAGAACTGGGGCGTGGTACTGGGCGGGATGCTGATGGTTGCCCTGACCACCACCGCGTTTTACTTGATTACCGTGTACGCACCGACCTTCGGCAAAACCGTGCTGCACCTGAGCACTTCCGATGCGTTGCTGGTGACGCTGCTGGTGGGTGTTTCCAACTTCTTCTGGCTGCCGATTGGCGGTGCATTGTCCGATCGCGTCGGCCGCCGTCCGGTGCTGATCGCCATGGCGCTGCTGGCTCTGGCTACCACGTATCCGGCGCTGTCGTATCTGGTGCAGGCGCCGAGCTTCAGCCACATGCTGCTGTCGCTGTTGTGGCTGTCGTTTATCTACGGCCTGTACAACGGCGCGATGATCCCGGCGCTGACCGAAATCATGCCGGTGGAAGTGCGGGTGGCCGGTTTCTCCCTGGCCTATAGCCTCGCCACTGCCGTGTTCGGCGGGTTCACCCCGGCAATGTCGACCTTCCTGATTGAGTACACCGGCGACAAAGCCGCACCGGGTTATTGGATGAGCATCGGCGCACTGTGTGCATTGTGCGCCACGCTTTATCTGTATCGCCGGGCCGGCGGTCGTCTGCAACCTGTTACTGCCTGAGAACATCACCATGAAAAAACTGTTTACCGTTACAGCCCTGCTCGCCGGTCTTGCGTTCAACGTTGCGGCCCAGGCCGAAGAACTGCGCGTCATGACCTCCGGTGGTTTCACCGCCGCCTACAAGATCCTCGGGCCGAAATTCGCCGCCGCCACCGGCAACACGCTGGACACCCAACTCGGTCCGTCGATGGGCAAGGCGCCGGAGGCAATCCCCAATCGCCTCGCCCGTGGCGAAAAGGCTGACGTAGTGATCATGGTCGGCTATGCCCTCGATGACTTGATCAAGCAAGGCAAGGTCGACCCGGCGTCGCGGGTGGAACTGGCGGATTCGCGAATCGGCCTGGTGGTGCGCGAAGGCGCGCCGAAACCGGACATCAGCAACGTCGACGCCCTGAAGAAAACCCTGCTCGACGCCCAGTCGGTGGCCTACTCCGACAGCGCCAGCGGCGTGTACATCGAGCAGCAATTGTTCAAGAAACTCGGCATCGAAGATCAGCTGAAACCCAAGGCGAAGATGATCCCGAAAATCCCGGTGGGCTCGGTGGTCGCCACCGGCGACTATCAACTGGGCTTCCAGCAGGTCAGCGAATTGCTGCCGGTGCCGGGAGTGAGTTTTGTGGCGAAGATTCCGGAATCGGTGCAGTCGGTCACGCGGTTTGCAGCGGGGATTCCGGTGGGTGCGCAGCATCCACAGGAAGCCAAGGCGTTGCTCGCTTATCTGGCCGCACCTGCCGCCCAGGTTGACGTGCAGGCCACCGGGCTGGATTCGGTCAAGCGCTGACCGTCGGCGGCTGGACTTTCATTTCCACCACCAGCCGCTCCAGTTCCAGTGCCGCCGGGGTCAGCGTTCGACCCCGGCGTTTGATGATGCCGACGCTGCGCATCACTTGCGGCTCGGTCAGCGGCACCCGCGTCAGGATCGGATGATCCGCCGCCGGCATCGCCATCAGCGGCACCGCTGCCACCCCCAACCCCGCTTCCACCAGACCGATCATGGTCGTCACATGCCGCGTCTCGCAGATGCTCGGGCGCTGCGGCACCACTTTGGCCAGGGCCTGATCCAGCAGAAAACGGTTGCCCGAGGTTTTGTCGAGCGAGATGTAATCCTGCCGGTAGAACTCGTCCCAGGTCACGCTGCTACGCCCGGCCAACGGATGATCGCGGCGGCAGGCAACGACGTAGCTCTCCTGCACCAGCGGTTCGAAATCCACGCCCGCCTCCTGGGTGCCCATGAAACTCAGACCGAAATCCGCCTCGCCGTTGACCACCGCGCTCAGCACGTCGTGGGCGCTGGAATCGAGGACTTTGACTTTGATGCGCGGAAACTGCCGGTGATAACGGGCGACCACGCTCGGCATGAAGTAGTACGCCGCCGACGGCACGCAGGCAACGGTTACGTGGCCCTGCCGATTCGAGGCGACTTCGCTGATGCCCAGCAACGCGACGTCCAGATCGTCGAGCAAACGTTCGACGCTCGGCATGAAACCGCGTCCGGCCTGGGTCAGGCTGACCTTGCGCGTGGTGCGTTCGAACAGCTTCACGCCGAGGGCGTCTTCGAGCTTTTCGATGCGCCGGCTCAGTGCCGGTTGCGACAGGCGCACGGTGTCGGCAGCCTTGCGGAAACTGCCCTGCTCGACCACGGCGCGAAAGGCTTGCAGGTCGTTGAGGTCGAAGTTGATGGCCATGGAAAACTCGGAAGGAATTGATTCGCTGAGGCTATAAATGTAACCAATTGATGCAAATTATTACAGAAGCACATCTGCTCAAGCAGCCGGTGCGGTAGATCTGCAATGATTTCAGCCTTTATCCTTGTCGCCCCCCGCCGTACCGCGTTACTGGAGTTCCGCTCATGCCCCATGAAGGCAATCTGTTGCAAGCCGCCGTCGTCTTTCTTCTGGCCGCCGTGCTCACCGTTCCCCTGGCCAAGCGCCTGCAACTGGGCGCGGTGCTCGGTTATCTGTTTGCCGGGGTGATCATCGGCCCGTCAGTGCTGGGCCTGATCGGCAATCCGCAAAGCGTCAGCCATATCTCGGAACTGGGCGTGGTGCTGCTGTTGTTCATCATCGGTCTGGAGCTGTCGCCGCGACGTTTGTGGGTGATGCGCAAATCGGTGTTCGGCGTGGGTCTGGCGCAGGTGCTGCTGACCGGTTCGGTGATCGGGGTGCTGGCGTTGTCGGTGTTCGGTCAGCCGTTGAACAGCGCGATTGTCTTGGGCCTGGGTCTGGCGCTGTCGTCCACCGCGTTCGGCTTGCAAAGCCTCGCCGAGCGAAAGGAACTGACCAGCCCCCACGGTCGTCTGGCGTTTGCGATTCTGCTGTTCCAGGACATCGCCGCGATCCCGCTGATCGCCCTGGTGCCGATGCTCGCGGGGGTCGATCACCACACCAGCACCGCCGACGACGTGCGCCACAGTTTGCAGGTGCTCGGCGGCATCGCGGTGGTGGTGATCGGCGGACGTTACCTGTTGCGTCCAGTGTTCCGCATCGTAGCGAAAACCGGTCTGCCGGAAGTGTCCACCGCCACCGCGTTGCTGGTGGTGATCGGCACCGCGTGGCTGATGGACATGGTCGGTGTGTCAATGGCGTTGGGCGCGTTTCTTGCGGGCCTGCTGCTGGCGGATTCGGAATATCGCCATGAGCTGGAAGCGCAGATCGAGCCGTTCAAGGGCCTGCTGCTGGGACTGTTTTTCATCAGTGTCGGCATGGGCGCCAACCTCAGTCTGCTGCTCAGCGCGCCGATCACTGTGCTGGGGCTGACGCTGCTGCTGATCGCCCTGAAGTTGCCGCTGTTGTTTTTGGTCGGGCGTCTGGCCGGCGGGTTGAACAAGGTCAGCGCGATTCGCCTCGGCATCGTGCTGGCGGCGGGCGGTGAATTTGCGTTTGTGGTGTTCAAGATCGGTCGCGATCAGGGGCTGTTCGAACCGCGCCTGTATGACCTGCTGGTGCTGACTATCACCCTGTCGATGGCGGTCACGCCGCTGTTGCTGTTGGTCTGCGCACGACTGGTCAGCCCGAAAGTGCAACCGGTGGAAGTCCCCGAGAAATTCCGCCAGATCGAAACCGAAACCCCACGAGTGGTGATCGCCGGTATGGGCCGGATGGGTCAGATCGTGGCGCGGATTCTGCGGGCGCAGAACATCAAGTTCGTGGCGCTGGATACCTCGGTGGAGACTATCGAACTGTCGCGCAGTTTTGGTGGCGTGCCGGTGTTCTACGGTGACCCGATGCGTCCGGAAATCCTTAGTGCGGCCAAGGCCGGGGAAGCGGAGTATTTCGTGATTGCCACGGACGATCCGGAAACCAACATCAAGACCGCCGAGATCGTGCGCAAGCTCTACCCGCACATGAAGATCATCGCCCGGGCGCGTAACCGGCAGCATGTGCATCGGTTGGTGGATGTGGGGGCCGATCCGATCCGGGAGACCTACTACTCAAGCCTGGAAATGAGCCGTCGCACCCTGGTTGGCCTCGGCTTGACCCAGGCCCAGGCCGATGCGCGGATCAAGCGCTTCAAGCACCATGACGAACAGGTGCTCGAGGCGCAACACGCGGTGTACGACGACGCGGCCAAAGTCCTGCAGACCGCCCAGGAAGCGCGGGCGGAACTGGCCCGGTTGTTCGAGTCGGATCAACTGGAAGAACAATCGGGCAAGTCCTGAGTTCCCGCACACTGCGCGCGCCGACCGCCTGACCCTGATCGTTCCCACGCGGACGGTTCGACGCCTCGACGTGGGAACGATCACAAGTCAGGCCATCTCCAGCGCCCGCTCTTCCTGCACGGGCGCCACCGCAAACCGATCCGCCAGAAACGGTGTGATGTCCAGCGGCAGCGGTTCATCGTTGACCAGTTTGTCCAGCAACACCCCGGTGATCGCCGACGTCAGCACGCCGGTGCGGAAATGCCCGCAGGCGTTGAGATACCCCTCTACCCCGGCCATCGGCCCGAGAATCGGCAACTCGTCCGGCGAGCCCGGCCGCAGCCCGGCCCAGGTGCGCTTGAGGTTGATATCCGCCAGTTCCGGCAAACAACGCACGGCGCCCTGCACCAGTCCGGCGATTTCCGGCCAGGTGGTGGTGACGTCGAAGCCTTTGTCCTCGGTGGTGCTGCCGATCAGGATTTCGCCGTTGTCCTTCTGCGCCATGTAGCAATCGCTGGTGGTCAGGCAGCCGTTGAGGATTTTCGGCAGACGTTCGGTCAGCAGGATCTGGCCTTTCACCGGTTTCACTGGAATCCGGATGCCCGTGGCCCACTCACTCAAGTCCGCTGCCCAGGCGCCGGCGGCGTTGATCAGGTTTTTGCAGTGGAACACCCCGGCTTCAGCCGTCTGCACCCCGGTCACCCGCGTGCCGTGATGCAACACGCCGGTGATGTTGGTGTTGACGAACATGTCCACGCCATTCTGCCGGGCGCCTTCGGTGTAGGCGTCGGCCAGGCGGAACGGGCTGACCTGATGGTCGCAGAGAAACTCCAGCGCCCCGCGCGCTTCATGGCTGACGCTCGGCTCGGACTCGCGCAATCCCGCCTGATCCAGCCAGCGCACCTGATCGGCCAGATGCGGAATGCAGCCGACGATGTGCTCGGCGTACAACCGGTCTTCATCGTCATAGATCACGAACTTGAGCCCGGTCTTTTCGAACTTGAAATCCATCCCGTGGTTGTCGCGCAGCTCACGGTGCAACGCCGGGTACAGCGCGTTGGACTGCAAGGCGAAATCGAAGAACGACGGCGGCAGGATGTGCGGCGTGCTGGAGTCCACCGCCACCGCAGCGCCCTGGGTTTCGCGCTTGCGATTGGCCGACATCATGCGGAAGAAAATCACCCCGCAGCCCAACCCCACCGACTCGCCGATGGCCCACAAGCCGCCGGCGGAGGCGCGGGTTGCATTGCCCGGGCGCTTGGCATCGATCAGCGCGACCTTGAGGCCTTTGCGCTTGGACAATTGGTAGGCGATGGACGCGCCGATCACACCGCCGCCGGCAATGACCACGTCATAGAACTTACTCATGGGAAACGGCCTCCGTGCCGAGGGACTGGAACGCGGAAAAAGGAATCGGATCGATCGGGAAACGCGGCCGCAGCCAGCCGACATCCTGCCGCCCGGTGGCCTGCCGCAAACGGTCGCTGCAATAGCCGACGCACATCCGACCCTGGCAGTCGCCCATGCTTACGCGGGTGCGCATTTTCAGGCTGGCGATGTCTTGCACGCCCTGCTCCAGCGCGCGGTCGATGTCGGCGCGGGTCGCGTGTTCGCAACGGCAGATCACCGTGTCGGCCGCCGGCAAGGCGGTCTGCCCGACGCCGCGTTCGGTGTAGCGGTCCACCGCTGCGCGGAAACGCACGATGGCTTTGAGTTTGCCCAAGTAGCGGTCGCGACGAACGCGCGCCAGCTCTTCTTCCAGCACGCCGCGTTGCAGCAGGATCGAAGTGGCAGCGATCTTGCCGGCGAGCATCGCCGCTTCGCCGCCGCGAATCCCGCCCATGTCACCGGCCAGGTGCACGTGGGGCTCGCTGCTTTGTTGCCAGATGTTGGCATTGGCGCGCAGGTAACCTTCGTCGCTGAAGCCGTGATCCAGGCCCATTTGCTGACTCAGTTGCGTACGCGGAATAAAGCCGTAACCGACCGCCAGCGTCTTCGCTTCGAAGCGCTCAACGCGGCTCATGTCCGGCTCCCACGTCGCCGAATATGGCGCCACGCTGACGCTTTTCAGTTCGCCTTCGCCATGCGCCTCGACCACGCCCCAGCCGTAGTGCATCGGGATGCCGTGCAGTTTCAGATAGGCGAGCATGCTCAAGCCATCGAGGAACAGCTGCGGCTTGTTGAGCAGCGCCAGACTTTCCTTGGCGATCTTGCCGAACGCGCAGGCCTCGTAGACCCCTGCCACACTCACGCCCGACGCGTGCAACTGGGTCGCCACCAACGGCAACAACGGCCCGGTGCCGGCGATCACCACCGGACCCTGCGGTTTGACCACGCCGCTTTTGATCTGCAATTGCAGGCCGCCGAGCATGATTACGCCAGGCAGCGTCCAGCCAGGAAACGGCACGCTGCGCTCGTGGCAACCGGCGGCCAGCAGCAACTGTGGGTAGGCGATTCCGTGCAGACGCTCGTCGCCGTCCAGCACCACCAGCGAGCGCGTGCCTTCGGCGCCGACCACGCGATGGTTGAGGCGCACGTCGACCAGCCCGGACTGCTCCTGGAAATCGCCGTGCAATTTGCCCAGCGCCTCGGCATAGCGCGGCCCCAGGTAATCCAGCTGCACACCATCACGCAGCGGCCCGCGATAGACCACGCCACCCAGGCGCGACGCCTCTTCGAGCAAGGTGCAGCGCACCCCGTGCCGGGCCAGTTCGATGGCCGCCGCCATGCCCGCCGGACCACCGCCGACGATTACCGGAATGAGGCTCATACCACCTCCTGCCCGTGAATGCGGTTGACCTGGGTTTCGATCAGCATGCCGTCGCGCACCACGGTCTGGCAGGCGCGGCGCTTGTGCCGACCGTTGATTTTCACCAGGCAGCACTGGCACACGCCCATGCCGCAATAAGCACCGCTGATCTGGTTGTGATCGTTGCGCGCGACCTGGCGCACGCCGAGGGACTGAATGACGCTGAGCACGGTTTCGCCGATAGCGGCGCTGACCGGCTGGCCGTTGACGTGGACAGTCATATCCGCCTGCGTCAAAGGCTGGATATCGAAGGTTCTTTCTAGGCAGTGCATTGCAATGATCATCCGTGAAAAGTTCAGGTGAGGTTGAAACAGCTCCTTGCTGCACTACACCTCGCCGGCTCGTGGGGGTTATCGCTCTCTATCGGGCCGGCAGGCGGGTTTTGCTCGCGCAGCAAAGTGCGCGCAAGCAATGTAGTCGATCCAGCGGCAAGGGCCTGGAAATTTCACGGTAGGGGATATTGCGCCGACGAATATTGATCCAGGCCATGGAAATGACTGGTCGGTTCTGCGCCTTCGGCCCCGCGCAGAAAGCAAAAAGCCGCTTCAACCCGAAGGTGGAAGCGGCCAAGGCATATGCCTCAAGGAATCAGTGCACGAACAGGGCGATCAGGATGATGATCGGGATCGGTACGCCGAGGAAAAACAGCAGTAGTGAGCGCATGGTGGTTCTCCTTGATTAACGGACTGGCGGCAGCGTGGTCGTGGTGTAGGTTTCGACTTCGACGTACTCGACCGCATCCCGGCGGCGACCGCCGAAGGTGGCCGAAAGGCTGGCGAAGAACGCACCGGCCAGCAGCGCGATGAACATCCACAATGAGGTCCAGGCAGCGACTTTGGCGGCGGTGTCGGCGGCTTGTTGCGCTTTCACCTTGGCGTCGGCGATTGCTTTCTGGGTGCGGGCGTAGATTTCATCGACCCGACGTTCGGCGTCAGCCTGGGTCAGGTTGGTACGCTGAGCGACCAGTTGGGCGAGGTAGGTACGATCTTCGGCGCTGAGCTGACCGTTGGCCAGGCTCTGGGCGAAGATCCGGGTCACGGTGCCACGGGCGGCGTCATCGCTGACAGCGGCGGGACGATCATCGCGGAACAGGCTGTCGACGAAGTAACCGTACTGGTCACTGTCGGTATTGCCCGCTGCGGTTCCGGCCGCTTGCGTCATGGCACCGGCCGCACCGCCAACAACACTCGCACCGGCCTGCACGCCGCCGCTGACGATGCTGCTGACCGAACCGACCACCAGCGTCGCGGTGACCAGCGTGGCCACGCACCAGGCGAGGAAGCCATGGGCGGTGTCGCGGAAATACACCTCGTCACCGTGCATGTTGGCCCACTTAACCCGCAGGCGACCGGCGATGTAGCCACCGAGCCCCGAGGCGATGATTTGCGTGGCGGCCAGCCAGATGATGGTGGAAATGCCCAGGCCTTTGGCGCTGACGCCCTCCCCGGCCCACGGTGAAACGGCGGAGAAGCCCAGACCGAAACCCAGCAGCACGAGAATCAGCGACAGCGCCGCAGCCGCGGCCGCCCCGGCGAAGATCGCGCCCCAGGACACGCCCGAGACGTTGCTCGACTCTCCTTCGTAGGCAGGATAAAACCCATCAGAGGATCTATTCATTGTTGTAGTGCTCCAGGCATGAAAAATGGTGTTACAACTCGTCATCAGATGAATTGCAGTGACCGTGCCAGTCGCCAACATTAAATAAATCGTTTTAATTCAATCAGTTAAAAACTCTGAACTTCTTAGGACCATGCAATTTGCAACAACGGCTCGATAACAGCGGGTTTTATGCA
The DNA here is from genome assembly GCF_052046055.1 of Pseudomonas sp. 22082. NCBI lineage: Bacteria > Pseudomonadati > Pseudomonadota > Gammaproteobacteria > Pseudomonadales > Pseudomonadaceae > Pseudomonas > Pseudomonas sp. 22082. The sequence goes on along the minus strand of NZ_JBQEQB010000002.1, from coordinate 17,284 downwards.
TTGGCACAAAAGCCCGGTCGTAGCGTTTGTATCCGCTAAAACATGAAAGTTAATTTAAAGCGCAGGCGCAAAATCTTGGCAAAATGCTGCCATTGCGTTTGAACAGACCAGCAGGCCCACCATGACTCGCATCCTCACCATCGAAGACGACGCCGTGACCGCCCGGGAAATTGTCGCCGAACTGAGCAGCCACGGCCTCGACGTGGACTGGGTCGACAACGGCCGTGAAGGCCTGGACCGCGCCGTCAGCGGCAACTACGACCTGATCACCCTCGACCGAATGCTGCCGGAGCTCGATGGCCTGGCCATCGTCACCACGCTGCGGACCATGGGCGTGGCGACGCCGATCCTGATGATCAGCGCCCTCTCCGACGTCGACGAGCGCGTGCGTGGCTTGCGCGCCGGCGGCGATGACTACCTGACCAAACCGTTCGCCACCGATGAGATGGCGGCCCGGGTCGAAGTGCTGCTGCGCCGGCAGAACAGCAACGGAGCACAACCGACCACGTTGCAGGTGGCGGATTTGCAACTCGACCTGATCAGCCACGAAGCCCGCCGCGCCGAGCAGGTGCTGACGCTGTTGCCGACCGAGTACAAGCTGCTGGAATTCCTGATGCGCAACAGCGGCCAGATCCTGTCGCGGATGATGATTTTCGAGGAGGTCTGGGGCTATCACTTCGACCCTGGCACCAACCTGATCGACGTGCACATCGGCCGCCTGCGCAAGAAGATCGACCCGCCGGGCAATGTCCCGCTGATCCGTACGGTGCGAGGCTCGGGTTATGTCATTGCCGAACCCGTCTGACGGTTGGCGTTCTTCCAGCAGCCGATTGCTGGCGCTGTACAGTTCGTTGTTCGTGGCCTGGAGCGCGATCCTGATGGGGGTCATGTATTTCGAGGTCTCCGGTTACCTCGACAATCTGGCCAAGCATTCGCTGATGCAACGTCAGCATCTGTTTTCGCACTTTCGCGGCGATCAGCTGGAAGACGCGCTCGCCGCCAGCATGACCTTCGACATTCGCGGCATAGACGCCTACGGTCTGTTCGACGCCCAGCACCGTTACCTCGGCGGCGCGCTGCAGAGGATCCCCGAGGGCCTGCCGCTGGACGGCAAGATCCACATGCTCAGCGAATGCGCCGACTCCGACGACCCGACCCTGCCCGCCGACAGCTGCGACGCAGTCGCCACCCCGACCCGCGACGGCCGCTGGCTGGTGCTGCTGCGCGACAACGGTTCGCTGTTCGCGGTGACCAGAATCATTCTGCATGCGTTGCTCTGGGGCGTGTCGCTGACGATTGTGCCGGGGATCATCGGCTGGCATCTGCTGCGTCGGCGGCCGTTGCGGCGGATCCGGGCGATCCAGGACAGCGCCCAGTCGATTGTCGCCGGCGACCTGACCCACCGCTTGCCGCTGTCCAATCGCCGCGATGAACTGGACATGCTCGCCGCCATCGTCAACGCCATGCTTGATCGCATCGAGCGCTTGATGAACGAAGTCAAAGGCGTGTGCGACAACATCGCCCATGACCTGCGCACCCCGCTGACCCGTTTGCGCGCGCAGTTGTATCGCATGCAGCAGCAGGCCGGCGAAGGTTCGCCGGAAGCGGCGCAACTGGATCTGGTGCTGGCCGAGGCCGATACGCTGATGGCGCGGTTTCGCGGTTTATTGAGGATTTCCGAACTGGAGGATCGTCAGCGGCGCTCGGGGTTTGTCGAGCTCGATCCGGTGTTGTTGCTGCAGGAACTGCACGAGTTCTATTTGCCGCTGGCCGAAGACGACGAGTTGCGCTTCGAGCTGAACATGCCGGAAACGCTGCCGATGCTGAACGGTGATCGAGCGTTGCTGTTTGAAGCGCTGGCGAACCTGTTGAGCAATTCGATCAAGTTCACCCCGGCCGGTGGCACGGTGGTGTTGCGCGGGGTCAATGATGCGGGGCATACGCGGATCGAGGTGCATGACTCCGGCCCCGGTATTCCCGAGACCGAACGGGAGGCGGTGTTCCAGCGGTTCTACCGCGCCGAGGGTGGGCAGTTGCAGAATGGCTTTGGCCTGGGGCTGTCGATTGTCGCGGCGATCGTCAACCTGCATGGGTTCAGTCTTGAGGTGGGGCGCAGCGATCTGGGCGGGGCGAAGCTGGTGCTGGATTGTCGGCAGAGCTTGATTTCACAGTCCTGAACTTCATGTATTCCCCATGTGGGAGCCAGCCTGCTGGCGATGACGGTGTGTCAGTCAATGAATATGAATGATCGACCGTTATCGCTAGCAGGCTAGCTCCCACAAGGGGTTCTTGCAGAAACTCAGGCGGGATAGTTCGCGCGCAGCGCTTCGAGGCCACCCTGATAGATGCCGCTGAACAGCGCCACCACTTCCTCATCGCTCACGCCCTTGGCCGTGAAGCGTCCCGACCACGTCACCTTCGCGCCCTGCCCCTGGGCTTCAACACGAATCGTCGCCAGATAATCGGTGGCCGGAAACGGTGCCTGCAGAATCGAATAACTGTAGGTTTTGCCCGCGTTATCGAACGTCTCCAGACGCTCGACCACCACCCCGCCGTCAGCGGTTTGCAGGGTGCGCACACGCCCGCCTTCACTCAGTTCGCTGTTGGGAATGAACGGCAGCCAGTCCGGCAGGGTGTTGAAGCCGCCAATCAATTGCCAGACCTGATCGGCCGAAGCCGGGATGTCGATCGTTGCTGATGCTGTTGCCATAAATAAAAAGTCTCTCTCGATAAATTCAGATAGTCAGGCTGTCGACCACGCCGCCGTCGACCCGCAACGCGGCGCCGGTGGTGGCTGAAGACAGCGGTGAAGCGATGTAGGTGACCAGGTGCGCGACCTCTTCGACATCCGCCACGCGCTGGATGATCGAGCTCGGACGGGCACGGCGCACAAAGGCGTCAGCCTCGTCCCGCAGGCTGCGGCCAGATTCGGCGGCGGCATCCTTGAGCATTTCCTCGACACCGTCGGTGAAGGTCGGCCCGGGCAAAATCGCATTAACCGTAACCCCGGTGCCAGCCAGACGTTTAGCCAGGCCATGGGACACCGCGAGGTTGGCGCTTTTGGTCACGCCGTAGTTGATCATGTCGGCCGGAGTGGCCACGCCGGATTCCGAAGACAGGAAGATCACCCGGCCCCAGCCCTGCTCGACCATCGCCGGCACGTAATGCCGCGACAGGCGCACGCCGGAGATCACGTTGATTTCGTAGAAGCGCGTCCACTCATCGTCCGGCGCGTCGAAGAAATCCACGGCGTTGTAGATGCCGAGGTTGTTTACCAGGATGTCGGCTTTCGGTTCGGCGGCGAACAGTTTCTGCGCGCCTTCGGCCGTGCCCAGATCCGCCGTCAGACCGCGCAGTTGCGCCCCCGGCACTTTGCCTCGAATGCTTGCCAGCGCCTGCTCGACCTTGGCCGCGTCGCGACCGATCACCACCACCGTGGCGCCCGCCTCGGCCAGCGACTGGCTGATGCCCAAACCGATGCCCGCCGTGCTGCCGCTGACAATCGCCAGTTTTCCGCTCAGATCGATCTTCATGCTTTCACCTCGTCGATGGGTAATGGTGCACGTTCGGACACCAGTTTCGCTTCACGCATGGCCTGCCAGAAGCCGGCCGGAATGACCGCCGACAGCGCCGCCACATCTTCAGCGATGCGCCCCGGTTTGCTCGCGCCGGGAATCACGGCTGCCACGGCCGGATTGGCCAGCGAGAATTGTAGTGCAGCCGCTTTGACATCCACGCCATGGGCCGCAGCAATGCGTTTGATCTGCTCGACCTTCGCCACGATCTCAGGGCTGGCCTTCTGGTATTCGAAGTGCGCGCCGCCGGCCAGGATCCCCGAGCTGTAGGGGCCGCCGACCACGATTTCAACATTCTGCGCCCGCGCCGAATCCATCAAACGCTGCAAGGCGCGGTCGTGGTCGAGCAAGGTATAGCGGCCGGCCAGCAGGAAGCCGTCAGGCTGCGCCTCGGTCAGGTCCAGCGTCAACTCGCACGGCTCGACCTTGTTCACGCCCAGGCCCCAACCCTTGATCACGCCTTCTTCACGCAGACGGGTCAGGACTTTAAAGGCACCGGTGCGGGCGTGATTGAAGTACTCGAGCCATTGATCGCCGTAGAAATCCTGAGCGATGTCGTGGACCCAGACGATGTCGAGGCGATCGGTTTTCAGACGCTTGAGGCTGTCTTCGATCGAGCGCAGCGTGGCGTCGGCGCTGTAGTCGTTGACGATCTTGTTCGGGCGGCCGTGTTCGAACACCCCACTTTTCTCGCCCAGATCCCGGGCGGCGGCGTCTTCGACTTCATCGAGAATCACCCGGCCGACTTTGGTGCTGAGCACATAGTCGTCGCGCTTGTAGCGGGACAGTGCTTCGCCGAGGCGGATTTCCGAGAGGCCCGAGCCGTAGAACGGTGCGGTGTCGAAGTACCGCACGCCGGCATCCCACGCTGCGTGCACGGTGGCTTGCGCTTCTTCTTCAGGAATGGCGCGAAACATGTTGCCCAGTGGCGCGGTGCCGAAGCCGAGTTGGCCGGGGAGTTTGTCTTTCAAGCTCATGATGCTGTCCTCGTAGTTCGTGGTCGGTGTTGACCGTTGAGCAGATCCTAGATTGCGCCACTCAGACCGTCCAAGACATAATCCGCAGCACTTGAGTCCCCGAAGGTCTGACATGATCGACATCCGCCAATTGCGCTACTTCGTCGCCGTCGCCGAGGAAGAACACGTCGGCCGCGCCGCCGAGCGCCTGCACATTTCCCAGTCGCCCCTGAGCCGACAGATCGCCCAGCTCGAAGAACGCCTGGGCCTGACCCTGTTCGAACGCAGCCAGCAGCGCATACGCCTGACCCGCGACGGCCAGACCTTTCTCGCCGAAACCCGCGCCCTGCTGACCCACGCCAACCGCCTGGAATCCCTCGGCAAACGCTTGGGCCGTGGCGAAGAAGGCGGCCTGTGCATCGGCTACATCGAGAACGCGATGCACGCCGGGGTTTTGCCCAATGCCTTGCGCGTACTGCGGGTCGACCGGCCTAACGTGCATGTCGCGCTGTACAACCTGAGTTCCGCCGAACAACTGGAAGGCCTGCGTCAGCGTAGCCTCGATATCGCGCTGGTCAGCGAACCGCCGACGATCGACGATCCCGACCTGCTGGGCTTTCAGGTGCTGGACGACCCGATGCTGCTGGCGCTGCCCGAAGGACACCCGCTGAACCAACTGGCGTCGCTGACCCCGGCGGATCTGGCCGATCAGGAATGGATCGGCGTGCAGCCGCGCCAAGGGGCCGACGATGAGTTCGTCAGCGCCTGCATCCGTGCAGGCTTCACCCCGGATGTGCGGATGCAGGCCACCGAGCCGTTTACCGCGCTGGGGCTGGTCGCTTCGGGCCTGGGGATCGCGATGATCCAGAAAGGCCTGAGCCACAACGCACCGCCGGGCGTGGTGCTGCGGGAAGTGCCGTGGCTGGCGTTCACCACACCGTTGTGGGCGGCGTGGCACCGGATCAACCTGCGGCCGCTGGTGGAAACGTTTCGCAAGGTATTGACCGGCGTCGATCCCGCCCAGTGACCCGACAGCGAAAGACTTTGCTGCTTTACTGAAAAGACTCAAAAAACCAGCGAGTCTTCCGGCATGAACCGCAATGACCTGCGTCGCGTGGACATGAACCTGTTGGTGATTTTCGAAACCCTGATGTTCGAAAAGAACCTGACCCGCGCCGGGGAAAAGCTGTTCCTTGGCCAACCCGCCGTCAGTGCGTCACTGGCGAAACTGCGCGACCTGTTCGACGACCCGTTGCTGGTGCGCAACGGCCGCGTGCTGGAGCCCACCCAGCGGGCGCTGGCGATCCTCAAGGAATTGCAGCCGGCGATGGACACCATTTCCGGGGCGGTCAGCCGAGCCAAGGATTTCGACCCGCTGAGCAGCCGCGACGTGTTTCGCATCGGTCTGTCAGACGATGCCGAGTTCGGCCTGTTGCCGCCGTTGCTCAAGCAATTGCGCGAAGAGGCGCCGGACGTGGTGGTCGTCATCCGCCGGGTTAATTTCCTGCTGATGTCGTCGATGCTGGCGTCCGGGGAGATTTCCGTCGGCGTCAGTTACACCACTGAACTGCCGGCCAATGCCAAACGCAAAAAGCTGCGGGACCTGCGCTGCAAGATCCTGCGCGGCGATGATCGTCCCGGCGCGCTGACCCTCGACGACTACTGCGAACGGCCCCATGCGCTGGTGTCGTTTTCCGGCGATCTGGGCGGGGCCATCGATAACGACCTGGCGCGGATCAACCGCGCGCGTCGCGTGGTGCTGGCAGTGCCGCAATTCGCTCCGCTGCGGGCTATTCTGGCCGGCACCGACATGCTCGCCACCGTGCCGGATTTCGCCGCTTGTGCGCTGGTCGAAGGCAGCAGCGTGCTGCGCGCCGACGACCCGCCGTTCGACATCGTGCCTTCGGAGCTGTCGATGGTCTGGAACGGGGTCAACGACAACGATCCGGCGGAACGCTGGTTGCGCTCGCTGATTGCCCATCACATGTCGGCGCCGCTTCCGCCACAGGCGCACTGATCGGCTTGAACCCCGGATCGACCTCGCGCAGGTACACCGGCAGGTCGGTCATCGGCGGCATCTGCGGGATCTCGAAATACATCTGCACCACCCAGCCACGGTGGTAGTTGTTGTGGTTGATCACGTGCATCAGGATCGCCCCGGCGTTCATGGTGCCGCCATCGCCGGAAACAAATTTGAAATCGATCGAGCGGTTCAGCGAGGCTTCGGTCTGCTGCGCGCTCCAGGTGCGATACCAGCCGTCGACTGTCTGCTGAGCCTGGCGCAACTCGCCGAGGTCGGCGTGCACCAGATCATGGGACGTCGTGAAACCGTGCTCGCGCCCCTCGAGGTGCGCCTGCCAGATCCGGTCGACCACGTAGATGTGGTTCAACGTACCGATCATGTTCTTGAAAACCGTCTTGCGCTCCCTCGTCGTCTCCCCCGCCGGCAGCGCTTGCAGGCTGTCGAACAGACGCTGATTGGCCCAGGTCTTGTAGTCCGTGAGCAGATGGGCCGTGGCCAGATTGATCATCGCGGGTCACCGTAGGCACGAAAAAGGGCTCCGCCTAGGATAGACCTCTCTCGCGGGAATGGCGGTGGTGCTGACTATTGGTCGAAGAGTAATAACCTCCACTTTCGCTCAAGCCCCCAACCGCGCCCACCCCGCCACCAATCGCGCACTGATACGCACCCCGCCACAAACAATGATCACCACATCCCGTGCCCCCGCCAGCGCCGGGAGGTCAAGATACGCCACCGCCAGTAAAAGCCCGCACGCCGTTGATCCGCCCTCCGCCGCTGCCAGCGGTTAAACGCCGGGGATCGTGCCGGGATCTACACTGAACGGAACAGCCGTGAGGTGCCTATGAAAATGTCTGCGCAAATGACCGTGGTCGCCGTGCTCGCCACCCTCGCCTATCTGGGCCTGGCGATGTGGGGCATCGGTGGCGTGGCGGTGTTTTTTTCTCACGGCGCATTGGTCGTGGTGGCCCTGGCCACGCTGGCCATGGTGGTGGCGTCGCTGTTCACGGAAGTGAATCTGAGCACCGGCGAGCGCGAGGACCGGGCCAATCGCTGGGTGATTCCGGCGTTCGCCGTAATCGGATTGGTCAGTGCCTTTCTGCCGGCTTACTGCGACCGCATCGGCTTTTGGACCATCGGCCGCGAAGGCACCCGTTGGCTGGGAGCGCTGTTGTTTATCGTCGGCGGCGGATTGCGTTTATGGCCGGTGTTTGTGCTGGGCCATCGGTTCAGCGGGTTGGTGGCGATTCAGCCGGGGCACAGGTTGGTCACCGAAGGCATCTACCAGCATCTGCGCAACCCCAGTTATCTGGGGCTGGTGATCAATGCGATCGGCTGGGCACTGGCGTTTCGTTCGGTGGTCGGCCTGTTGCTGGCGGCGCTGACGCTGATCCCGCTGATCGCCCGCATCCACGCCGAAGAGGCCCTGCTGCGTGCGCAGTTCGGCGCCGAATACGACGCTTATTGCGCGCGCAGCTGGCGACTGGTGCCCGGGGTTTATTGAGGTTGCAGGCGCAGCTGGCCGTCGCTGTCGATGCTCAGCGCAATGTCGCGGTAACTGGCGATGGTCGCGTGTGCGGTTTCAAGCGGATGCTGGTGAGTGGTGGTGATGATCAGCAACGGCGCACCGGCGGCTTCAGCGGCCTGGATGCCGACGGTGGCGTCTTCGAAAATCAGGCAGTCCGCCGGCTCCAGGCCCAGGCGTTTGGCCGCCAGTCGATAACCGGCCGGATCAGGCTTGCCGGCGCTCACGTCTTCAGCGGTGATCATCACCACCGGTTCAGGAATTCCCGCCGCCGCCATCCGCCGCAACGCCAGATCACGTGGCGCCGAGGTCACCATGGCCCAGCGATCCGCCGGCAACGACTTGAGAAACGCCGCAGCACCGGGAATCTCGACAATGCCTTCAACGTCTTCGATTTCCGCCGTGGTGATGAACGCCGCTTGCGCCTCGGCGTCCACGCCCGGCAGGTTCAAACGCGTGATGGTGTCGATGGCGCGCACGCCATGGATGGTCGGCAGGAACGTTTCGACGTTCACCCCGTGGCGCACGGCCCAGGCGGACCAGATCCGCTCGGCGGCGGCGATGGAGTTGAGGACGGTGCCGTCCATGTCGAACAGGAACGCGCCGAACGCGCGGTTGAAAATAGTCTCGTGAGCTGACAAAAGATCACTTCCTCGCAAGGGGCCGGGCAACGATGCCCGGCAATGTAGCACTTGCAAGGCACTTCAGTGCAGACGCGGCGCCCTGGATTTGAACGCACTGTCCACGCAATCGAGCAACTGGCCGATCGCCCAAGGCTTCTTGATGAACGCCACCGGATGTTTCACCCCTGAGGTTTCCGGCGTTTCATAACCGGACATGACCATCACCGGTTTGTCCGGCCAGCGATCGCCGACCAGATTGGCCAGGTCCGCGCCGTTAAGGGTGCCGGGCATGGTGATGTCGGTGAGCAGCAGCGCCACTTCCGGCGCGTGCTCTTCCAGGTATTGCGAGGCCGCATCGGCACTGGTCTGCGGCTCGACCTTGAAACCTTCCTCCTGAAGAATTTCGCAAAGAAACTCCAGAATCAACGGATCGTCCTCGACTACCAGAATCAATCCGCCAGGAAGGTGCGCGCTCGACGTCGAAATTGGACACATGAACTGGCACTCCCTGAATTGCATGAACGATTTAGCGGCTTGATTCCGCTACTTATCAGGTATGAGCAGCACCTTCTACAGAAATTCATTTTTGATACAGGTCTTTTCGATAACAGCCGTTCGACGGGCAGTCGCCGGCGCATAATTGCGGTTAAAATGCGCGCCCTTTTGCTGGCCGATCCTGATTGATGAACCCTCAAGCCCTCGCCGTTCTCCATGCCCACCTGCTCACTGCGCTGACGTCGGCCCCGGCCGAAACCCGGCGTCTGTTCCATGGGCGCGGGCGTTGCTGGCCGGGGCTGGAGCAAGTCACTGTGGATTGGCTGCAGGGCGTGATGCTGGTGTCATTGTTCAAGGAGCCCGAGACTTCGCATCTGGAAGACCTCAAGCGTCTGTTGCTGGAAATCACCGCTTCGGCGCCATGGCAGCAGTCCGGCGCCCACACCCTGCTGATCCAGCACCGTTACTTGCCGCAAAGCACCGCCGAATGGCTGCTCGGTGAAGAAATCGACGAAATGACCATCGTCGAAGGCGAGCTCAAATACCGTGTGGATCTGGGCCGCAAGCAGAACGCCGGGCTGTTCCTCGACATGCGTTACGGGCGCAACTGGGTACGTGAACAGGCGGCGGGCAAACGGGTGCTGAACCTCTTCGCCTACACCTGCGGCTTCTCGGTGGCGGCCATCGAAGGTGGCGCCAGCCATGTGGTCAACCTCGACATGTCCCGCGCGGCCCTGAGCCGGGGCCGCGACAATCACCGGTTGAACGGGCATGACCTGAGCAAGGTGAGCTTCCTCGGCCACGACCTGTTCAAGTCCTGGGGCAAGGTGATCAACAGCGGCCCGTACGATCTGGTGATCATCGACCCGCCGTCGTTCCAGAAAGGCAGCTTTCTGCTGACCAAGGATTACCAGCGCGTGCTGCGTCGTCTACCGGAATTGCTCACGGCGCAGGGCACGGTGCTGGCCTGCATGAACGATCCATCGTTCGGTTCCGACTTCCTGATCGACGGCGTGACCCAGGAAGCGCCGAGCCTGCGCTTCAAGCAACGGCTGGAAAATCCGCCGGAGTTTCCCGACGTCGATCCTGAAAGTGGTCTGAAGGCGCTAGTCTTCAAGCGCACTGAATAACTTCCTCGCCGGTTTCAGCGGAACAGTCCGAGGCCCATTTCGCGCGCCGCCTGCAGCTGCACCGCAGGATCGCTCGACTCGGACTCCAGCAATAATGTCGATCCCGCCACCGTCGCCCCGCAATAATCGAAAATGCCGTGATCGATCTGCGCTTTCATCGCCGTGTCGTAGCCGTGGCGCTCGTAGGTGCCTGCATCCGCCCCGCCCAGTGCGACCATGTGCACACGCAGTCGTCCGAGTTTTTTCAGGGTCTTATCACCGTCGAAATCGTACGCCCAACCGTTGCTGAATACCCGGTCGATCCAGCCCTTGAGCAACGCCGGCATCGACCACCAGAACACCGGGTAAACCAGCACCAGCGCGTCGGCGCGTTCAATGCGGGCCTGCTCGGCCAGCACGTCCGCCGGTGGCGCGGATTCGCGGTGATGCACCGCCCAGTCAGCCACGCCGAAGCGCGGGTCGAATTCTTCGGCGTGCAGGTCGGCGATTTCGAAGGTGTTGGAGGGATCGCTTTCCGACAGGCCTTTGGCAATCTGTTGCGCCAACGCGCGTGTCAGCGAACGTGGATCATCGTGGTCTACAACAATCAATGCGTGCATGGGGAAATCTCCGGTTGGTGATTGCTGACCAAGGGCTTATCCTTTCGATAAGCTACGATTGGTAAGTTACCATCAGTAAGTTACGTTTGGTATATAAGCAATGTCAACCACTGAAATCCCCGAACCCGCACAACCCCGTCGCCGCCTGTCCCGGGAAGATCGCCAGCGCCAGTTGCTCGACATGGCCTGGCAGCTGATTCGCGAGGAAGGCACCGATGCCCTGACTCTCGGCTACCTGGCGGAAAAAGCCGGCGTGACCAAACCGGTGGTCTATGACCACTTCACCACCCGCGCCGGTCTGCTCGCGGCGCTGTACCAGGATTTCGACCGGCGCCAGACGGCGCTGATGGACGCGGCGCTGGCCAATGCCGAAGCGACCTTGAATGGCATCGCGACGGTGATTGCCACGGCGTATGTCGATTGCGTGCTGACCCAGGGCAACGAGATTCCGGGGGTGATTGCGGCCCTGGCGAGCACGCCGGAACTGGAGAGGATCAAGCGCGAATACGAGGCGATTTTCCTGGAGAAGTGCCGCAACGTGCTGTCGCCTTTCGCTGAAGGCGCAGAGATCGGACAGGCAGGATTACGCGCCATGCTCGGCGCCGCTGAAGCGCTGTCGCAAGCGGCAGCCACCGACGAAATCAGCGCAGTACAGGCCCGTGACGAGCTATTGGCAACCATCATTGCGATGGTCGAAAGAGCCGCCGCCCAAGCAGGTGACTGACGGTACTTGAGCCCGCCCTCCCGGCTTCCTACGATGAAGCTACGCAGCTTCTTGGTCCGCCAAGCCGTTGCGTAGGTGCGGGTGCTCTGAACCCCAATCAAGCCCGCACCTGGCTTCATGCGCATCTTGAGCCTCGCGGGCTCTACTTCCTCCCCATCAAAGAGTCTTGAGGCTCTTTTTTTGTCTCTGAAAATCAGCGTTCGGGTTCGCGGCGGATCGAACGCCACGTGGCCTGCGCCAGCAACTCGCGATAGGCCTTCGGACTGCCCTGCACTCGCCCGGACAACCACGCGCGGCAATAGCTGTCGGCCTGACCGACGATCAGCGACGGCAACAGTTCGGCCGGGCATTGGTTGAGTTCATCTGCGCGCCCGGACTCGCCCAGCCAGGTACGCAGCCCCAGGTTGCGGGTCTTGTTGCGCTCGGCCAGTTCATCCTTGTGCGGCCCCCGGGTCACGGCATAACGCGCGTGATACTGGAACCGCGCCCACTCCGGCTGGTTCTCGACCCAATCCACATAGCTGTAGACCAGCGCCTGCACGCCCTCTTCGGTGGTCGTCGCGTCGGCCAGATAGGCGTCGCGCAGGCGCGCCTGGTCCTCCAGCGCAGTGAAGAACAGCGCGGCCACCAGCCCTTCCTTGTTGCCGAAGTGGTGGTAGATCGCCCCGACACTGGTGTCACACTCGGCACGGATCATTTCGATGGTGGTGGCCTCGATGCCCTGCTCGTTGAACAGGCGCAGGGCCTTGCGAAAGATGTCGCGCTTGAGTTCGGCGCGGCGGCCGGGGTAGCTGCGTTCGAGTAGATCTGCGGTGTCCATGGGCCTTGAAAATCCGGGTAAAGGGCACGTCCGTGCCGGTGATCCAAACGCGCACAGGTTGACAGATTTCCCGCGAACAGAATACCGTTCCGTTACAGAACAATATTCTGTTACGGAACATGATTCTGTAAATCCCCTAACCGCGAGGCTCCCCCCCATGAGTCAGTTTCTCAGCATGTTCAACAGTGTCGGTTCCCAGGCGTTCAGCCAGATGGCCTGCCAGGTCGCGCCGTACTTCAGCACCATCAACCCGCTGGTGACCGAATTGCGGGCAGGTTCGGCGCAGGTGCAGGTGCCGTTTCGCCGCGAGATCACCAACCACCTCGGCACCGTGCACGCCATCGCGCTGTGCAATGCCGCCGAACTGGCAGCCGGGATGATGACCGACGTGTCGATTCCCGCCGGCGCACGCTGGATTCCAAAAGGCATGACCGTCGAATACCTGGCCAAGGCCAAGACCGACGTGACCGCCGTGGCCAATGGCGAAGCGCTGGACTGGCAGACCGAAGGCGACAAGATCGTGCCGGTGGATGTCCACGACGCCGAAGGCAAGAAAGTGTTCACGGCGCGCATCACCATGAACGTGAAACTGTCCTGAAATCACCGGCACAAAAAAACCCTTGCTGCGCTAAGCGCAACAAGGGCTTTTTGTCGCTGCCCGGATCAGTGAACGGTCAGGCGCTGACGAACAAATTCTTCGGTGCGGCGGGTGACCTGATCCAGATGCCGGTCGCGCTGTTTCTCGGCATCGAGCATCGCGCGCTTGCCGTGCTTTTGCAGAAGGTAGGTGTGGATTTGCTGCACTTCCAGCGAACGGTAGATCGGTGTCGTGTCGATAAAACCGCGCAACCCGTTGCTGCGGTAATGCCGAGTGCTCATCAGCACCTGCGTTTCGAGCTGGCCCAGCACCTCGAAACCCAGCGCTTCGAAATACGGCACCTTGCCGACGCTGCAGGTCAGTTCGGCATGGGGGTAACGCGCCACCATGTCCGCGATCAACGAACGGGCCACACCCTGACGCCGATGCCCCTCGCGCACCGCCAGATAGGCCACGTTGCACGCCTCCCAATCGCCCTGCACCGGCAGGTACAACAGGAAGCCGATCACCTGCTCCGGATCATCGTCGTCGGTGGCCACCAGCAGTTCCACTTCGGTGCCCTTCTCGCCGTTCAACGCCTCCAGGTACAGATGAACCTCGTAGCCGACCGCGTACTGATAGACGTTGTACAGCAGATTGCTCGGGCCCAGCCCTACAGCGCTGATTTCGGTCAGATAGTCGACCACCATCTGCAGGATCTGGCTGTTGACGCCTTCGGGGCATGGGGATTTGTAGTGGGTGATGCGGGGCATGGCGGGCGGACTCCAACGGTAAAACACAGGTTGCCGGGCGAGTTGAGCGACCGGCGAACCGCGACATCATACCTTGCGCACGCCTGACAAAAATTTCATCTGCCCGAGAACGGATCTTTCGCCGATTTGGCGTCCAATTTTTCAGCTGCGTTCATTTCCCGACGCAGGCCTTGAGGAGTTGCCATGAACGTTCTGCGTTCCGCGAAAACCATCAAATCCTTGCTCGCTGCCGCGCTGGTAGCGATCACCCTCTCGGGCTGTGTCGTCGAACCGGTTCGCCCGCATCGGCCACCACCGATCGTTGAGGTGGTTCCGGTCATGCCTGCGCCGGGTTATCACTGGGTCGCCGGGCATTACCGCTGGGCCGGCAACCAATGGCGCTGGATGCCAGGGCATTGGCGAGCGTACTGAGGCCGGTCACTGCGCGGGGGCAACGACCTTGAACCTGATGTCGATGTCCTTGGAAACCACGGTGTCCGCCCACTCCCCTGCACCGAGCCCGAACTGGTCGCGCTTGAGCACCAGTTCGCCGTCAAAAATGCCGATGCTGCTGTCGGGTTTGAGTTGCACCGGCACCTGCACCTCACGGGTGATGCCTTTGAGCGTGAGATGGCCGTTAACCAGATAACGGTTCTCGCCGGCCGGGCTGAAGCGGGTCGATTCGAACACAGCCACCGGGAATTTCTCGGTGTCGAACCATGCCGGTTTCACCAGCTCGGTGTTGGCGTCCTCACTGCCGGCGTCGATGCTGGTCAGGTCGATGTGCAGCGTGGTGCGGGCATTGGCGAGATTGTCGCTGTCGAAATTCAGCGTCGCATCGAACTTGCCGAACGTGCCGTACATCCGCGAGCCCATCTGGTTGTAGGTGAAACTGATCTGACTGGCGGTGGTATTGACGCGGGTGTACTCCACCGCATTCACAGCAGGGACGACAATCAGGCAACACGCGGCAGCCAATAACAATCGAATCGACATGGAATGCTCCGGCGCCCGATGGGGCTCGAATGACTTAAGCAAACATCCGGCACTTGCGCCAGCCCCGCCAAGGCCCACCCGGCCCGTCACACCAATCGCTCGATCTTCTGATGCTGCCAGACCCGTTTGTAATACAGCGTCTGCAGCACCAGCATCCCCAGATAGGCAATCGGAAACGCCATCCACACACCCTGCAGACCGAACTGCCCGTCCAGCCAGTAGGCCGCCGGCAACTGCACCCCGAGCACGCAGATGATCGCCACGCCCACCGGTACCAACACCGTGCCACTGGCGCGCATGATGCCGCCGATGATCGCCTGGAAACCGAAGATCAACAGGCTCCACAACATGATGTGCAACAGGTGCTCGGCCATCGCCCGTGTCGAGTCTTCGGTCAGGAACAACCCCAACAACCAGTGCGACAACAGGTAACCCGACAGGATCAAGCCACCGGTCAGGCACACGTTGATCCACAGTCCGGTGCGCAGAATCGGGCCCATTCGCTCCAACCGCCCGGCACCGATCGCCTGGGCGCCGAGGATCGACGCGGTGATCGCAATCGACAGCGCCGGGAACTGCACGTAGTTGACGATCTGCGTCACCGCACCATAGGCCGCCGTCGCCTGCGAGCCGTGCTGGTTGACCAGCGCCAGAATCACCAGCTCCGACAGCGACAGAACAATCATCTGCACCCCGGTCGGCAGGCCGATACGCAACACCTTGCCGAGAATTGCGCCGTCCAGTCGCAGCGCCGCGAAGAACTCACGATCCGGCGCCAGTGGATGACCCTTGCGGATCAGGCTCCATGACAGCCACGCCATCGACGCCAGCGTACCGGCCAGACCTGCAACCGCCGCGCTCTGGATGCCCAGTTGCGGCAAGCCGATCCAGCCGCGAATGAACGCCGGAGTCAGCGCCAGCCCGACAACGGTCGACAGCAGCAGCGCCAACATCGGCGACAGTGTGTCGCTCACCCCGCGCAACAACTGGGTGAACAGCACGTACACCAGCACAAACGGCAAGGTCCACATCATCACCCGGGCATAGGCCACCGCATCGTCCAGCACATCCGCCGGCGTGCCCAAGCCCTGCAAGGCCTGACGCGCAAACACACTGCCCAGCACCGCCGCCACCAGCCCGATCAATACCCCAAGCAACAGCGTCGCCCCGGCAATCGCCTTGACCATGTGCGACTCACGCGCGCCCCACGCCTGACCGATCAACACCCCTGCCCCGGCGCCCAGGCCGATGACCAGCGCGATAAAGAAAAAAATGATCGGAAACATCCCCGACACCGCCGCCAGCGCCTGCGTACCAAGCATCTGGCCGATGTAGATGCTGTTGACCGTGCCCGACATCGATTGCAGGAAGTTCGACAGCACCATCGGGGCCAGGAACAGCAGGTAGGTTTTCCAGAGGGGGGATTGAGCGGGGGTTTGCATTGAGGTCCGTCTCGGGTGGGAGCTGATGACAGAGTCTAAGGTATGCGATGCCGTTCAGGTCGTACCGGTTTGCATTAAAACTTCGTAATCTGCACCTCGACCAATGTGCATAGCCTCCCCATCACGACAGGAAGTGAATCCCCCCATGCGCAGTTCCCCATTTCTGCTGAGTTGCACCTTATTGACTGTTCTGACGACGACTGCCCACGCCGCTCCCGCCCCCTCGCCCGAGGTGGTGCAAGGATTGGTGAACACGTTGAACGAACGCCTGAACATCGGCGACCTCGTCGCGCTGACCAAATGGGACAGTGGCAAGCCGATTCAGGACAGTCCCCGTGAGGCGCAGGTGATCGACAACGCCCGCAAACTGGCCACCGAACGCAAGCTCGACCCGGAAGACGTCGCGCAACTGATCGCCGCGCAAATGGAGGCCAACAAACTGGTGCAGTACGGTTTGCTCGCACAATGGCAAGCGGCCGGTGCCGCGCCGGACACGCCGCGCCCGGATCTGGGCAAGCAGATTCGCCCGCGTCTGGATGAGTTGCAAACCCGTCTGCTGCAGCAATACGCCGACTTCACACCCTACCGTCACGACCCGAACTGCCCGGCGTGGTTGGCCAAGGCGCGCACCGGTCTGACCCGCGATGCGCTGCATGATCTGGCCCTGACCCGCGCCACCGGAGAGCTGTGCATTCGACCGCTAGCGCCCTAGAACAAGGGTCTTGGCATTCATTGCTGGCGTCGATAGTCACCATCAGTTCAATGAAGTTCTCATAAAAAATCCGCGGCGTAACATCGGCTCCATACCCAACAAACAACACCCCTGGAGCACACGATCATGAAACGCCAAATCCTTCTCGGCATCGCTTTCTCGGTTCTTGCAGTCAACGCTTTTGCAGCCAAACCCGCCCACACCATGATCGCCGAAGGCGGTTCGGATCGGTTGATTGAAAGTCGTTTAGCTGAGGGTGGTTCGGATCGTTTGATCGAACGCCGTGTTGCCGAAGGTGGCGCTGATCGTCTGATCGAACGCCGCGTTGCTGAAGGTGG